>NZ_AHCD03000035.1:974097-1298796 GCF_000238295.3 Pseudoalteromonas rubra | reverse complement strand
GCCCGAATAGGGTTGAGGTCAACATAGGCCATGCAGGCGGCAAGGGCAGCTTCATCGAGCAATGCTTGGGACTTGAATCGGCCTTCCCAGAACCGACCTGTACAGCCATCTTCTTTATTGGCTCGGCGGGCAATGTCTTCGTTGAGTACGCGCATAAACCAGCTGATGCTTGCAAGTCTTTCGCGGTATTTGTCGATAATATCGTCGAGCATAATGCGTTCTGACGGGGTGAGTTCGTTACCTTCCACGAATTTGTGTGTCAGCCAGTTTCCCTTAAACAACTTGTGCCATCGGATAGCGATTGCTTTGTCAGATAGTCGATTGGCTTTTGTGTCATCAACATACATAACAATGTGAGTATGGTTGCTCATCACAGCGTAAGCACAGATATCAATGCAGAAAATACGTGCCAGCAGAAGTAGTTTTTCTTCAACCCATCTTCGGCGATGTTCATAAGATTGGCCTGTTAATGGGTCTTCGCCGCATAAAAAGGCACGTCTTACGCAGCGAGAGATGCAATGGTAGTATTTTGTGTCAACTAAACTGACCTGGCTTTTCCGTGCCGCTGGCATTTGCTTCGTCCTTATCCTTGGAGCAGATGAAAAGCATAGGCGAGGGGAGTATGACAGACAAGTTTTTGGTTGGGTGTCTGTCATTTCGTCCTTGATAGGGGGTTAAGACAAATAAACCTGAATTAAAAAGTACGGAGACATGCTTGGATACTCCCCGTTTGATAGGGGATTAAGACGAGATAGAGTGTAATACAAGCTCTGGGTTATCGTTTGGATACTCCCCGTTTAATAGGGGATTAAGACAAAAAGAATATGTGTGAATTCTCCTAAGGGCTCAAGTTTGGACGCTCCCCGTTTGATACGCTGAGAGCCGCCTGGAAGAAGCACCGCTTTTTTAGGTGTAAGCGTGAGATAACGGACGCCGATTCTGGCGAACGCGCCACTTAGCGCTTCATGGATGAATTACTTGCACATTATTGAACTGTTTAACTGCATTCCCCGCGCGAGAGGGGATTGAGACGGCTCAAAGTGATCAAACGCCAGATTTAGCAATGGCTGCGTTCCCTGCGCGAGAGGGGATTAAGACAAAACACCTACTGAGTGATGCCAACGTGACATTTGTTTGGATACTCCCCGTTTGATAGGGGATTAAGACATAACTGAAGTTGTTTTTCAGCTGATGCGCCTACGGTTTGAATACACCCCGCTTAACTATCTATTTTTGTGAACAGTTATGACCAACCATTCATCGCCATTGTGCACTTGCTGCAGAATCTACTTGCAAGCAACTCGTAAATTGCGTTGTGATTAGACTGGCAGTCTCAACCAATCACTCACTAGCCTATAAGCAGATACCGGATCAAGTCCGATATGACAGAGTTGGGGTATTTGGTTCAGTACTCAGGTTTGGCAATTGGTACTGACTGACAAACTGGACGATACTAGCGATTTATCCACTGTCCGAGCCCACGGCTGGCAAGGCCTCTGAAAGTAAGGGTTTGGATACTCCCCGTTTGATAGGCTGAGAGGCGCCCGGAAAAAGCACTGCTTTTTCAGGCTCGAAGGTGAGGTCTTGGATGGCCGAACAGGTTAGCGCTTCATGGATGAATCAATGTGCACATTACTGACCTTTTGGACGCTCCCCAGTTGGTAGGGGATTAAGAACTTAAGATCAACGATTACAGGCTTTATGGTTAACGTTTGGACACTCCCCATTTGACTATCCAGCTTTTTACACTGTGCTTGCTAACCACTCATTGTCATTCCGCACTTGATGCGGAATCTACCTTCAGATAACTCTGTTTGCGCTGACCTGTGGTTCTCGCGAAAATCCTGGGAGGTTAGCGCAAAGTCTGTTTATGGGCTCGTGTTATAAGGGCTCTAGAGTAGGCCGCTGTATTCCCCGCACGAGAGGGGATTGAGACAAAAGCTGTGTAAGCACCTTGGCACCCGTCTACGTGTTTGGATACTCCCCGTTTGATAGGCTGAGAGTCGCCCGGAAAAAGCACCGCTTTTTCAGACTCGAAGGTGAGGCCTTGGATGGCCGAACAGGTTAGCGCTTCATGGACGAATCAATGTGCACATTATTGACCTACTGGATACTCCCCGTTTGATAGGGGATTAAGACTTTTGGAAAGTTCCTCCATTTATGGAGTAACTCGGTTGGATGCTTCCCGTTTGATAGGGGATTAAGACAAGAAGCCAAAGAGGCTACGGTTGTTACCTACAGTTTGATATTCCCAGGTGTAAGCGCGAGGCAATGGACGCCGATTCTCGCGAACGCGCCACTTGGCGCTTCATGGACGAATCAATGTGCACATTATTGAACTGTTTAACTGCACCCCCGCGCGAGAGGGGATTAAGACTAAAAGTGCCACTTGGAATGGCATTTGAACAGGCTATTGGATACTCCCCGTTTGATAGGGGATTAAGACCCTTCCCATCTTCCTTGAATAGCCTGTATTCTCTGGTTGGACGCTCCCCGGTTGATAGGGGATTAAGACATACACCAAACTACTTCCATATCCAAAGAAAAAAACTGGTTGGACACTCCCCGTTTGACAGGGGATTAAGACTCATTTGAACGTGAGGCACCATCAAAAACAGCGATTCGATCTGGTGATAGCGATGATTTAGCTTTGGGTTAGTGCATTTTTTGAGGGAGCTGCTGTTTGCTGACCAGGTATACCGGCGCGCGGCCGGTATGTGTGGTTTTGGCAGATATGTAAGTGTGTGGATATTGTTGGTTAATAACGCGCCTTGGTTTCTATTCGGATCCGATAATGATGGAGGGGGATGCGATAGAAGCTACCCTGGGTACGCTTTTCTGAGGTTTCGCCGCCGCTATCGGTATTTGGGTGTGGCAGAATGATATTAACCAGTGTCATTGGCAGCTGGCGTTGCAGTATGGTTTTTAAATCGTTTCTGCGACTGTCGAACATGGAGAGTGTCATGCCCTTGTTTACTAAATCATTCAGCGTTTTGTGGGTAAAGTGTTTGCAGACGGCGTCATTTTGAGTGAGTGCGTTTACTTTGTTGGCACGTGACATGCTGTCACGATAGTCTGTGTCGGTGACAAACAATGCCAGTGCTTTCAAAAAGTTGTCAGCCAGTTTTTGCGGCAGCTCTGGATCTGCTTTGATATTGACCGCTGAGGGGCGTTTTATCTCGCTTTGTTCTCCCTGACGTGCACACATCAGTAAGAAGACGTATTCCATCAGGTTGTCACTAAAGTCGACTTCAAAATCATTGATCATTAAACACGCATCGTTGAAGTGTGCATAAAGCGTCAGGTTGATGCTGTCCGGATTAGTGGCCAGTTGTACCTGAGCTACCAGATCGGCATAGTCCATATCATTAAACAGCTGGATCTGCGCAGGCGAGAACAGGCTGCGCAGGCTGACGAACGGGATTTCCGAGAGGGTGACTTGTGCATCCCGGCAGTCGAACTGCTCGCCATTGCGGTTTTCAATCAGTTTTGATGCGCTGGTGGGAAAGTAAAAGTCGGGCAGGTATTCGTATTGTTCTGACACCAGTACATGGCTGAGCCGGTCAAAGGGGCGGCCAAAAATACTCATAGCGTAGCCCAGATAAAAGGTCATGGTTTTACGTCCGCCTGCAATAGAGGTATGCAGCCGGGTGTCCGGATCGCTGCACAGCTTCGCGACTTCTTTAACAATAAAATTGGCCAGTGCCTGCTGGTCGGCTTCGCTACGGGTGTCGTCCATCGCCTGCTTATCCGCATCCGATACGGCCAGTATGTTGTCTTCAGTCAGGTAAACCGGGGGTTTACCAAGTTCGTCACATAACTGTTTAAGCTGGCCCGGCGTGCCATCTGGCTGTGGGGTGAGCAGGCCCTTGATAGCGGCCTGTTTTCCCTTTTTGGTGGTGATGATCACAATCTTGTGTGGCCAGTCGAGCTGGCTTTGCGCTATCCCGTACAGGGTTTCAGTGATCACCTGGGGTGCCAGTCCGGTAACGGCCAGCAGTGTGGTACTGGTTGGATGCGTCATGGTGTTTCCTTCTCTTGTGTTTGCCTGGTGGCATTGCATATCCCTCATTTGGCGTAATACGTCATTACAATATCAGGGGCATTAATCTCCTTTTAACGGAGCTGGCAAAGTATCACCATCTGCCTGCGTCATGGCAACGCTGTGCAGGGGCTAAGCGAGTATCCGCCATCCGATTGGGGTTTGCAATGGCCCTCCTAGGCGTCGATTTGTTTAAACGTAACCTGGTAGTTCTGTGTCACACCCTGGTTGTTAAAGTACTGGATATGACATTGGTTGTGTAACGTGGCCAGACAGGCGCCCATGCTCGCGGGTACCTGGCCCGCAGTGTTATCAATACAGATTGCGCGCTCCGATATGCCAAGTGCCTGCAAGCGGTTGATCTGGTGTTCAATCTCAGTGTAATAACTGGCAATGGAGTCTTTATCTAAGCGCCCTCTGGCGACTTCAACCTGACAGTGTTCGCGGTCCACATAGTGCTGTAACAGCTCCGCCAACAGTTCGGCATGAGGTGTCTTACCATCCTGGCTGAAGTGCAGTTGTTCTGAGCAGATCAGCACCACATGACGGAGTGTCGGGTGGTGTGCCAGTATTGCGCGCAGGGCCTGCTGCCAGTTAAAGGGGGCTCTGATCCCGTGTTGGGTTTTAAACCGGGTTATGGCCTCAATGTCATTTGCCAGGTTTGAGGTCAGTGTTAAGGGTTCTGCACCGTCCGGATGTGACAGCTCGCACTGCCTGGCATTAAACGTCAGCCGGTATCCGCCGCCCAGAGGCGAAGCGGTGAGGATCAACGCCTCGCACCTTGGCAGGGCATGGGTTCTGTTCAGGTGGCGCACTTTGACAAAACTGAACCCCAGATAGGCGCTCAGGGCCGAGCTTATCAGTAAGATGATCAGGCTCACTATACTGGCCTGATTGTCGAATGCCGTTGTGGTGTCTGGGTTGGTCAGTTGCTGATACAAAAAGTAGCTCTGATCGCCCAGCCAGGCGATGCAGATCAGCGAGATCATGGCAAACGCAAAGGCGATTAAACGTCGCACTGATAGCGATTGCAGGCAAAAGCGCTGTACGTTCTGGGATAGCGTTCTTAGTGTCTGCCGGATCTTGAGTAGGTGTTTTTGATACCAGAATGAGTAAGGATCGCAGACCCGATATAGCTGCACCCGGGCGGCAAACCGTTCCAGTTCTTTGGCACTGAGTTCCTGACCACGTAAATGTTCCGGCAGGTCCAGTGTTAAGTGGTAATACTCGGCGCCTCTGAGGTTAATTTGAGCAACCAGGTGCACGGGCAACGTACCGTAGACTTTGTCACCCGCTACCAGCATATCCGGCACCAGGTGGGTCAGAAAATGGTCGATGGACAGGTGCTGCTCTGCCCAGGCAATTGCCCCGGCATGACGGCTGACAAAGTAATTCATAGCAAACTCCTAAGACTGGGTGACAATGCGTGATAAAGACAGAGGCACTTTGTATAGCCGGTGATGACCTTGTTTGGCACAGTGTGTGATGGCAATTTGCTCGCTAATTTGTTTACCAAAACCACATAAAAAGCTGCGCTTTATCCGCGATTTACGCTCCGAAAAAAAGTTGGCATCCATGCCAAAGCCAGTGTCGTGACAAAACGTTTTGGCTCTCAATTCAGCTTCCACTTCATCTGCCCTGAGCCAGTCAACCAGGGTTCGGTATTGCGCAATAAATGTATTGGCATACTCTGGATCGGGCTGATTGCGAACGGGTGCCCGCACGCTCCCCTGTTGCTGCCTTTGCTGTTTGATAAACCAAATATAAAAGGTCAGATCTATGGGTCTTAGCCGGGTGATGAGGTCACCGAGCCGGACGCTGTGCGCCTGGGGGATAAGTTCTAACGGATGTTCATTTTTGACTGTGTTCAGGCTTTCAACCACGTCCTGATAACTCGTCTGCTGGTCTAACAAAGCGGCCGGCAGTTCATCGCGCATACGAACAAACGGTATGGTGACTAAAGCGGGGGCCGGGTCGCCCGTATTGCCCGGCAATATATGACTGAGCGTGTCACCAAGGCGGGCAAACAGGCTCATGGCATAACCCATAAAAAAGGTCAGCGTTTTGCGTGCGCCGCTCAGAGAAGCGTGTACCTGCTGGCTTGCTATGGTGCATTCGCTTTGAATAGCACGGGTGATGAAATCGGCCATAGCATCATGCTGAGCTGCGGTGGTGGGCTCACTCATTGCCTGTCCGTGTTCGTCGCTGATCACTTGTATGTCAGCCAGGTCAAATTCAACCGGGCCAAGTTGCAGTTGGTCAGCCAGTGCACCATCGGATGCGGCTTCGTGAAGGGCATGATAGCCTCGCAGGGTGGTGATCACTTTTAGCGTGTCTATGTGTTGTCCTCGGTGTCTGAGTGCACTGAGTGTTTGCGCGATCAGCTTAATGTTGGTATCGGCGACAACCAGCAGTAGTTGTTTCATATCAAATCTCCTGTTTGATGTTTTTGTGCTGCAAAACATTGCGGAGCAAACGTTATTATTGTTGTGAAATAAGCCGCACTACATGGAGTCAGCGTACGGCTTAGGGACATAAACTCTTGGTTTATTTGGTTATCAGAGTAGTCCTGAGATAGAGTTAGCTAACCCTTCAATAAGCTTGGGGCGGGCTTCGTCAAATTCCAGGTTCATTTTGTTCGCAGTTGAGATCACGCGGGTCTGATATTTTTTGCGATCGGTCACCTCATTGGAGGTCACCGCTTTGTAGCCTGAATTACCTTGTTTGAGCTTCGCCTGGTTATTTTCCTGTACAGCCACGCCCTGTTTGGCGCGCTCAGAGACCTGCAAATCGGTGACTATGTTGTAATACACATCCTCCACCATGGCATCGGCGACAAAGCCTGCGGTGGCGCCCAAAAGACTGGCCGTAGCTTGCCCACTTCCACTGCCAAATTGCGCCCCCACCATGGCACCTGCCAACGCGCCGCCGTATCCTTGTGCAAGGATCCCTCGGGACTCATCTGCCGTGGTTCTGCCCGCTTTTAAAATATTGGCCTGGATCCAGAAGTGGGCTTTATCGGGATCTGAGACAATTTTGTAGCCCTTACTGCTGATGGCGCTGCGCACTTCTTCAGCAATACTGAGCTGTTGCTTATCTGAGGTATTGCGCAGCTGTAAAAAGACGGTGCGTTTGTCACTGCCGACCGGGTCGAGAAATATCGAGTCGCTCATTTTGGTTTCAACTCGCAGGTCGCGTTTTTTTACCGCCGTTTGCATGGCTGAGCAGGCCGCCAGCTGGGACAGTACCAGTAAAGTAAAGACATAAGTAAGTACACGAGGCACACTAAAATTAGGTGATGTGTTTAAGGTTTCCATGATTCCCTCTTGGTGTTTGTTGATTTCAGGAATGATTGTGGATCGCTCAACAAAATCTGAACAGGGTAGAAATTTCTACCCTTGAGCTTTGAGTCATCTGTTTCATCATGGTGCTTTAACCAAACCGTGGGGTGAATATGAAACAGGGGTTAAGTGCATTGCTGTTGTGCATGCTGGTGGGGTGTGGTGGCTCAGGTGAGCAACCCGAGGCGCAGCAGCCAGCAGACAAAGTGGCTCAGCAGGTCGCGCAGATAGCGCCAGCGCACACCGAGGTCCAGCTGCACTATGCGGATCAGACCGCCGCGCTTGAATTCAACGTGTACGATGCGCAAGGCAAGCCAATGACGGACGTGGCGCTGAGCTATGAGGTCTCAGATGAGACGCTGATTGCGGTTGATGACACTGGTACCATTACCAGCTTGGGCGGCACGGGCATCGCCAGCGTTGTTGCCTACTGGGGGCAAGTGCGTTCGTCGTCGATTCAGGTGCATAGTTATGGCTTCAACCCCGATGTTCAGGTGATTGAGGACGATGCCGTCACGGAGGTGTTGCATCAGGACACTCAGGGGAAAATTGTGATTAATACAACGGCTGGCTTAGAGGCAACACCGGGCGAGCTGTGGGTGAATCTGGGGGAAACCCCCTTTCTGGGTCGGGTGGCGCAGCAAACAGAACAATCCGGCGATCAGGTCGTGCTCGATGCCGTACCGCTGAGCGACGCCTTTGAAAACCTGGACTACCAGGATGAAGTGGCATTTGAACTGGACAAGACGATACTGCGCGAGGCATTTGGCGACGATGCTGAGATTGTTGAAGATGACCAGGGGTTTACCATCACCTTTGAAGCGACAGACTTGCAAAACCGAGCTGCCCAATTTGCAGCCGAAGGGCAGGGCGCACCTGCTCCGGCCATTTCGACTCAGTGTGAATCGTCGTACGGAGAGCAATTTTCGTGGTCGGGAAAACACCGTTTTTCGGTTGAAAAGGAAACGCTCAGGGCCATTATTCGTGTCAGGGACAGCCATTTCAGAGCTGAATTGCTGGGGGAGCTGGGGCTGCGTTTTCGCAACCAGTTTACCCTTAGTGGTCAGGTGGATGGGGATTTTTCATGTCACTTTCTGACTCGCTCCTTTAAGATCCCGTTATTAAATGCTTCTGTGCTCAGGCTGATCAGCCCCAGAGTTCAGCTGGCATTTGGTGTGGGTGGAGCAGCCTCTGCAACAGCCGACATCAATGTGGTGAACCAGCTCGATTTGACTGGCCAGATGCACCTGGGGGTGGAGTGTGGCAGTCAGTGCGATACTTTACCTGTTACCACCACGCTCAGCAGCCGTTTTACACATAACCTGAACAGCCCGGATAGCTTTGCAACCCAGGCCACGGTTGAGGTCAACGGATACATTATGCCTAAGCTGTTATTACGCTCTTTTGCGGTGCTTGATATCGAGTTCTCTGCACACTCACGCCTTCAGGCTGCCAATCATAACTATCAGTTAAAGCAATATCTGGCAGGCGAGGATAATACTGATTTTGCTGTCGATGCCGATATGTCGGTGCGTTTGGGTGAAGATTTGGCCACGGCGCTGGCCCGCGTTAGTGTCGAGCTGGGTGCGCAAGACTGGCAGGAGGAGATCTATCACAGAGCGCTGTATCGGGGTCAGAGTCTTAAAGCCCGCGAGCCTGAGTTATTGAACGATAAATCCGCTCAGCAGCTGATCCAGACGACCATCATGGAGCATGACGACAGCTTTAAGCCGTTTATTGATTCTCAGGCGATGGCTGGGGGGGCGTTAAACCTGGCGTTCTACACCGGACCTGCAGTGTACAATGAAGCGGCGTCACTAACACCTTATACGCCGGAGACTGTCGCATTTGATGCGTCATCGTCAATGCTGGAGATTGGCATTAACACTGCTGCGCTGAAGGCAGAGCAGCAACAGTTGTATACGTTTTACCAGCCAGGTTTTTTGCCGGAACTGAGCTTTTTGGTCAGTGTGAGCGAGTTATGCCGCGATAGGGTGATTGTGGGCGACCACCCTGAGAAGTCCTTGAGTCGCAGTAAGATCAAGGCCTACGAGGTGCCAGACTTGTCCTCTGAGTTCTATGTTGAGCTGGAAGCTGGCACTGAGGCGGCCCTGACCCGGGTTGTCAGTGAAGATAGCACAGTTCCGATCCCTGGCTGGTATCAAATTGCCATTGACGAAGAAGACGGTGAGCAGACACTGTACTGGGTCTGGTTTGAAGGGCTGTATTTACCTGAGCAGCAAAATTGCAGCGGGTCAGACATCTATCTGGCTAACCCGGCAAGTGGCGTGAGCTTGCTGCTGGATAAGGCCGAGTTCACCGCGGAGCCAGTTTGCTATGCTCTGGCGGGCAGCGAGGTTGAGATACTGGATACAGAATCGAGCTGGCACCAGGTGCGGGTATTATCTGGTGAGTGTCGCTCAAAAACGGGATGGGTTGGGCGTGAAACGGTACACAGCTATAGCCAATGAGGTATGACTCACACCTCGGCATAGGCCTGTGACTGAGTAGGCCTAAAAGAAAAAATGACCAAGGCTGTAGAGCAGCTGATCTTTACTGATATTGCCATGTTTTTTGCGAAACTTATCAAGCACCTTAGTGGCATAGCGGTAGCTGATCCCAGTGTGATCCTCGATCTGCTTCATTGGTTTACCCGAGATCAGGTGGCGAAACACTTGCTGCTCTGTCGGGTTGATTGAGACTATCCGGTTGAACAACGTGGTCATAAACTGATTGTCTGAAAACAACTTAGCATGCAGAGCATTGGCCAGCAGGGTGAGACTGTTGAGGTCTTCGTTAAGGAAAAGCGTAAAGCGGCTATCGCTGAGATCGGAGAAAACGGTCACGCAGGCAAAGCCGCGTTGATCTTGCATAACCGGGATTGTCAGTCCGTTTTGTATATCGTAGTCATAACGGGGCACCTCAATGACATTGCGTTCAACAGCACTGACCTCCCTGCTTTGGGCCTCATGCCACCAGGGGAGTGGATCGCGATGACCAGACAAGGCCGCATGAAAAATAAAGTCATTGGCAACCAGATTCTCGGCACTGTAATGATGCAAAAAGTTGGCTCTGGCCGGATCGGTCATTTCTATAATGGGCTGATTTTCTGCGTCAGGATGAAGCACGGAATTGGGCACAAAACAATAAAAGCCAGATTCAAAGCCAAATTGTCTGATTGCTTCAGAGAACTTTTGAAGACACGTTTGCGTGTCTGTTGCCATGAGGAGGTCTTGTAAAAACGTGCCTTGTTTCAAAACTAACATCCGATCTGAAAAAGGGCGGCAGGGCCGCCCGGTTTGGTCTTATTGTTTGACTGCCTGGATCAGGTTGACTGCGCCAGCGAAGTAGTCACTGCTCTGAGCTTTAATCTCTAATCCTAATGACGTTAACCAGTTACACAAGTCTTCCAGGGGGAAAAAGTGTGCGTTGAAGGTCTTAACGAGTTCGATGTTTTTATTGCAAAATTCATCGAACAAGGGGTGCTGTCCCCAGCGACCTCTTTCATTTGCCAGCAACTGGGCCATTTTTTCTTCTGTCATGTTCGGGTTTGGGTTTACCAGCCATAAAGTACCGCCTTTTTTTAGCTGGTTGGCCAAGTGCTTAAGCTGCTCATAGGGGAACTGCGAAGCATATAAACTGTTGATAGAGCATATGGTTTTAACACCAAAGCCCGATACATAAAACTGCTCTGTCCGCCCATGCTCTGCACTGGCCTGGGTAAATCCCAACTCGTTGATCCGCGTTTGTGCACCTAACACCATTAATGGGTTTTGATCCACGCCGTGGTACTCCAGGCGTTTGTCCGGTATAAATTTAAGCAAGTTGGCAGGTCCGCAGCCAACGTCCAGCACCGGGCCGTCGAGTTGTTTAGCGATATCCAGATACACCTCTTGTTGCACGCTGGTAATGATTTCAGTAAAGGAGCGCTGATAGGGGCCCCAGACAGCATCACTGTTGCATGTTTCTCTGACTAACGTCACCATGTTTCCTTCATAGTATTTAAATGTGGCACTCGGGCTGCGGCGGATAAATCTGGCTGTGTCTTTGCCCAGCGCCTGGCAATCCATACTAATTGCCGTCACTGGAACGTCAGAACCCACATGTATGTCGCAGTTTTGTTTATGAATTGTAGCATTCAAATTATCAGTATAGAAAGGTTCATGCTCAGTTATTATTGCATAAAGCTTGCTTATCCCCAGTCGTTGTGCCGTATCGAATAAAATACTGTACAGCGTATTTGGTCGGATCTGGTTTATAGATGCCAGCTGACCTACGGTTGCAACATATCTGAGTGCATGCTCATCCTCGCCAAACAAATGTCCATACTGGCTTTCCCGGATACTGAAATGATGTATCAAGCCAAACACTGCGATCAGTCTTTTGCCCAGAAAACAGCCAAAGAAGCGGATCTTGTTTTTTCGAATGCTCTTCACTGTGTGTTTGGCATCCTTAAGTCGTTTGTCATACTGCTTGTTAAGCAGTTCTAAGCCGGGATTAATTTGCTTAGTCGTAATTAATTCTTCAACGTATACTTTTTTGATTTTCATCACAATTTCCTCAATTGTGATGAGCGCTCATCAGGTTTATTAAATGAATTCGAACTCAAGCTCGGGATGAAGAATATCGAAGCGAGCGATTGGCTTCAGAGGAGACAAGCTTGTGTGTGTACCTTTTAAGGGGGGCTTGGTGGGCAGGAATGACGTTAATTTAATTATTTAAAATCAGATGGTTAGATTATTCTTTTAACGAGGGTAAGTATCAGCCTGTGCTGTTTCGCAGAGAAGCGCTAAAACAAGCTTGTTAAATGGCCTGATTTTGTGGGTACAAGGGCGAAAATTAATTTAAAGAAAATAGAAAAAAGCGTATTTTGGTTGTTTTTTGTTCGTCTTAGACAAGCTTGTTTGGGCAGAGGCGGGTATAAAAAGGCGAGCATAAAAAAACGCGACACTCAGGTCGCGTTTTTCTTTCGTAGTATGAAGTATTACTTCACTTCTTTACCCGCAGCTTGCTGATCAGCATGGTAGCTGGAGCGAACGAACGGACCACAGGCGGCATGGCTGAAGCCAATTTCGTCGGCGTATTCTTTCAGCGCATCGAACTCTGCGGGTGGCACATAGCGTTTGACCGGCAGGTGGTGCTTAGATGGTGCCAGGTATTGACCAACGGTCAGCATGTCGACGTTGTGCTCACGCAGGTCGCGCAGTACTTCTTCGATTTCTGGCATTTCTTCGCCCAGACCAACCATCAGGCCAGACTTGGTTTTCACCTCAGGGTGCGCTTCTTTAAAGCGACGCAACAGTTCCAGTGACCATTTGTAGTCAGCACCCGGGCGCGCCATTTTGTACAGACGTGGTGCGGTTTCAAGGTTGTGGTTAAACACATCCGGCGGCGTCTCGGTTAAGATCTCCAGTGCGCGGTCCATCCGGCCGCGGAAATCCGGTACCAGGATCTCAATGGTAATACCCGGATTGTGTTTGCGGATTTCACGAATACAGTCTGCAAAGTGCTGTGCACCGCCGTCACGCAAATCATCACGGTCAACCGAGGTGATCACCACGTATTTCAGCTTCATGTCTTTGATAGTCAGCGCCAGTTTTTCCGGCTCTGCGGCATCTGGCTTCAGCGGGCGACCATGTGCGACGTCACAGAATGGGCAACGACGAGTACAAATGGCACCCAAAATCATAAAGGTGGCAGTACCGTGGTTAAAACACTCAGACAGGTTAGGGCATGAGGCTTCTTCACAGACGGAGTGCAGGCCGTGTTTACGCATTGCCTGTTTAATGCCATCGATACGCTCGCTGGATTTAGGCAGACGGATCTTCAGCCAGTCCGGTTTACGGAGCATTTCATCACGCTCGGTCGGCATTACTTTAACCGGGATCAACGCCATTTTTTCTGCGTCGCGGAGCTTTACCCCTGGCTCAATTTTCACTGGTTTACTCATTCGTTTTCAAACCCCTGGGTGTGTATAACCTGCTCGGCCGCGAGGCGCTTGAGCATATGTTTTACCAGGCCATTGCCCGCTTCGATAAGCGTAGCTGGGCCATTAAGTTGACTGGTTTGCACCATTTCCATGCCGGCATAGCCGCACGGGTTGATGCGTAAAAATGGACTCATATCCATGTTGACGTTTAGCGCCAGACCATGAAACGAGCAACCTCGACGGACCCGCAGCCCTAACGATGCGATTTTGGCATCATTGACATAGACGCCCGGGGCATCTGGCTTGGCATAGGCCTCAATGCCGTGTTCCTGAAGCATGTCTATGATGGTTTCTTCAAGCCAGGTCACCAGCTCGCGTACACCAATCTTTAGCCGGCGCAGATTAAACAGCACATACATCATCTGCTGGCCTGGGCCATGGTAGGTTACCTGACCACCCCGATCGACCTTGACGACAGGAATGTCACCGGGTGCTAACAGGTGCTCGGCTTTGCCTGCCTGGCCCTGAGTAAATACCGGCTCGTGCTCAACCAGCCAGATCTCATCCGGGCTGTCATCATCACGGGTGTCGGTAAACGACTGCATTTTTTGCCAGATTGGCTCATAAGCCTGACGGCCCAGTTGACGAACTATGATACTGCGGTTGCTCATATCTCGCTTGCGCCTTATAGCACGTATCTGACGTCTGGCAGCGAGCCTATCTCGGTATAGATTTGCTCAATGTGCTCTTTTGACGTGACAGTGGCAACTAAAGTGACGGACTCGTAGTTGCCTTTGCTGCTAGGCTTGGTCTTTGGCGCATAGTCACCGGGTGCCAAAGTTTGCATCTTTGCCACAACCTGATCGGTCAGGTTGACGTTCGCCAGACCCATGATCTTGAAGGTAAACGGGCAAGGGAACTCTAAGTACTCGTCAAACTTAGTATTTTTTACAGGTGTTACCACAATGGTATCCTCACTACTTGGCTGGGTCTGAACAGACCCTGGCACACTACATATCTTGGCGGGCATTCTAGCATTTTTGCGGCAAAAAAAAACGCCTCCGGTGGGAGGCGTCCTGGATTATAAACCCACTAAAACCGGGGTTATTGCATGATCTGTAAACGTAAGTAGTCGTAAATCTTGCTGAAGAAGCTACCTTCTTCCACTTCTTCAAGTGTAACCAGTGGGTACTGAGCGATGTCTTCCCCTTCCAGTTGCAAGAATAAAGTACCGACCTTGCTGCCTTTCGCCAGTGGTGCTTCGAGGGTTTTGTCCAGCTCGAAGTGGGCTTTGAGGTTTTTACGCTGACCACGTGGAATGGTGATCGGTGTATCCTGGGCAATACCCAGTGATACGGTTTCTTTGTTACCCATCCAGATGCGCTGGTCGGCAAAGCTGTCGCCTGCTTTATAAGGTGTGATGGTTTCGAAGAAACGGAACCCGTAGTTCAGGAGCTTTTTACTCTCGACTTTACGTGCGCGTTCGCTTGCTGTGCCCATAACCACGGCAATCAGACGCATGTCGCCTTTGGTTGCAGAAGTCACCAGGCTGTAGCCGGCTTCTGAGGTGTGACCGGTTTTAATCCCGTCGACGTCCAGGCTGGCATCCCACAGTAGCGAGTTACGGTTGTATTGCTTGATACCATTAAAGGTGAACGATTTCTCTTTGTAGATGGCGTATTCTTCTGGCACGTCACGGATCAGTGCGGCACCCAGGGTTGCCATATCTCGTGGAGTGGTGAACTGCTCAGTGCTGTCCAGACCATGACTATTGGCAAAGTGCGAATTGCTCATCCCCAGTTTTTCGGCATGGGCGTTCATCAGATCGGTGAAGGCGCTTTCACTGCCCGCGATATGTTCAGCCATGGCCACACAAGCATCGTTACCCGATTGGATGATCACACCATAGTTCAGGTCTTTAACGCTGACCTGTTTACCTACTTCGATGAACATCTTCGAAGATTCCGGGAAGTTCTTTGCCCAGGCTTTTTCACTCACGGTAACCATGTCGTCATTGGAGATATTACCGGCTAACAGCTCAGTACCAATCACATAGCTGGTCATCATCTTGGTCAGACTGGCCGGTGCCAGTTTGGTGTCCGGGTTACCCTCGGCAATGACCTTACCTGTGGTAAAGTCGACCAGGAAATAACCCTTAGCACTGACCTGAGGCGGCGACGGCAAGATCTGCGCGCTGGCCGAAAACAGGGTGAACGAACACACGGCACCCACTAAGTGTTTAATAAATTTAGGTTTGAAAACTGTCATTATGCTCGCTTTTTGGTTGTTGATCGGCATGTTTAAAGTCATTACTGAACATTTTAAAGTTCATGTTCAGTGTAAAGCAAGAAGGCGCGATTAAATTCCCCCTGGCGCAATGTCTCTAAGAGCTGCTGCGCCGTGTTATCGTCGGTGATCGGGCCTAATCTTAGCTTGTATAAGTTGTCCTCAAAGGCAATGGGCGTGTCGAGCTGAAATTGCTGCGACAAAGTGCTGGCCAGTGTCTGCACATTTTCGATGTTGCTGGCAGCGGCCACCTGCACATAGGTTAGCCTGGGCGTATCGCGCGCTATGGTAATGGCCTCAATCTTAACCTGTGCTGTACCCTGATGATGAAAGCCCAGCTTATAGGCCGCAGCATAAGATAAGTCAATCAGGCGGTCCTCATGAAAAGGTCCCCGATCATTGACGCGTACTACCGCACTTTTACCATTTTCAACATTGGTGACCCGAACAAAGCTCGGTAACGGCAGCGTTTTGTGCGCGGCGGTCATATCGAACATGTTGAATACTTCACCATTCGAGGTGTAGTAGCCGTGAAACTTGCGTCCGTACCAGGATGCGGTGCCTTCAGCCTGATAGCCTTTTTCATCCGACATAGGCGTGTAGCGTTTGCCCAAAACCTCGTACGGGCGACCTGCGCTGACACTTTTGGCTTCGCTGGTCACCAGCGCATCCTGCATTTCCAGCTCGGTAGGCGCACGCACGGGGGCTTTGTCCTGTTTCACATGATAGCGACTGCTACAGGCGCTTAATACAACAACAAAACCCAGTAGTGCGGCTTGTTTAAACGTCCTCTTGATCACTTCAATAACATCCTCTTATCTGTGGCTATCGACATGATAATGCCAAACCCGGCCATCAGGGTCACCATGGAGGTGCCGCCGTAACTGATCAGTGGCAATGGCACCCCGACAACGGGGAGCAGGCCCGAAACCATGCCGATATTAACAAAAATATATACGAAAAAGGTCAGTGTCAGCGCGCCGGCCAGTAGCTTACTAAAGGCATCTTGCGCATTCACGGCAACATACAGTCCGCGGCCAATAATAAACAGGTACAGGCTGAGCAATATCACCACACCCGTCAGTCCGAATTCTTCACTTAACACGGAAAAAATGAAGTCAGTATGACGCTCCGGCAGAAATTCCAGCTGGGACTGCGTACCTTGCAGCCAGCCCTTGCCCTCAATACCACCTGAACCGATGGCGATTTTTGATTGTATGATGTGATAGCCTGACCCCAGCGGGTCACTTTCAGGGTCTAAAAAGGTCAGTACTCGCTGCTTTTGATAGGCGTGCATACCAAAATGCCACAGGGCAAATCCACCCGGAATGGCCAGCAGAACACCGGAGCCGATCAGCTTCCAGCTGAGCCCGCCAAGAAACAGTACAAAAATCCCCGAGCTGGCGATCAGGATAGACGTACCCAGGTCGGGCTGCTCTTTGATCAGCAAAGTCGGCACCAGCACCATGGCAAAGCCAACAATAATATGGATAAAGCGTGGTGGCATATGGTGGCGGCCAATGTACCAGGCAACCATCATAGGCACAGCGACCTTCATGATTTCGGACGGCTGAAAGCGGGTAATGCCCAGATCCAGCCAGCGTTGCGCACCTTTACTACTGACCCCGACAAACAACACAGCAACCAGCATCAGCAGGCCGATGGTATACATGGGAAACACCAGCCTTTTTAAGGTGTTGGGAGATAGTTGTGCCACAATGAGCATAGCGGCAAAGGCGGCAAACATGCGTTTGCTGTGGCGCACCACCATGTCCATATCCTGGCCGCTGGCACTGTAGACTATGGTGATACTACCGAGCATCATGGCCAGCATGGCAAGCAACAGTGGCAGGTCGATATGCAACCGTTGCCAGATTGTGCGTTGTTGATTCAAGGGGCTCATTGTCCCTCCGTGTCACTGGGGTAGGTGGCAAAATAATAGTCCATCAGGCGCCGGGCTATCGGAGCTGCGATAGCAGAACCACCGCCCTGGTTTTCGACCACAATGGCAACCACAATACGTGGGTCGTTGTAAGGGGCAAAGCCGGTATAAATGGCGTTGTCGCGGTGTCTTTCCTGTAGCTTCTCCGCATCGTATTTTTCACCCTGAGCGATACTGACGATCTGTGCCGTACCGGTTTTACCGGCTGGATCGTAAGTTGCTCCCTTAAACGCTTTATGCGCCGTGCCTGTGGTTTTGTAGACCGTGTTGTGCATTGCTTCGAGGGCAATGCGCCAGTGATCAGGATTCTCTAACACCACGGGGGGTTTCTCATCGATGTACATTTGGGTAACTTCATTGTCATGACGGGCAACTTGTGCAAGATGCGGCGGTCTGTGTGCCCCCTTGTTAACCAAAATAGACACTGCGTTGGCGATTTGGATTGGGGTTGCGGTCCAGTAGCCCTGGCCAATACCAACCGAAATGGTGTCGCCAGGCCACCAGTTTTCTCTGAAACGCTGACGCTTCCAGTCGGTGGTGGGCATAATGGCAGAGGTTTCTTCATGGATATCTATGCCCGATAAATCACCAAAGCCAAACTGGCTCATAAAGTTACTGATCTTGGTGATCCCCAGCTGGTAAGCAGTATGGTAAAAATAGGTGTCACACGACTCTTCGATGGCTTTGTAGACGTCAACGTGGCCATGTCCCCAGCGTTTCCAGTCACGCCAGCGGTGGTCAACATTGGGGATCTGAAAAAAGCCCGGATCCCAGAGTTTAGTTTGTTCTGTGACCAGCCCTTCTTCCAATGCCAGGATGGCTAAATGCGGTTTAACTGTGGAAGCGGGTGCATAGCGACCCTGCGTGACCCGGTTGATCAGGGGCCTGTCGGGATTGAGTAATTCACGGTATTTTTTACTGCTGATGCCATGAACAAATAAGTTGGGGTCATAGCTGGGGTTAGAGTACATGGCCAGTACGCCGCCATCTTTAGGGTCGAGCACAACAATGGCGCCACGCACACCTTCGAGCTCTTTCTGGGCAATTTGTTGCAAACCAATATCCATGGTGAGGACCAGGTCGTCACCGGGCTGTGGCGGTTCCACGCCTAGGGTGCGAATGATACGGCCGCGATTGTTGACTTCGACGCGTTGTGAGCCGACCACGCCATGCAGGCGAGATTCATAGAACTTCTCAATGCCCAGTTTGCCGATATCCCGGGTTGCGCGATAGTTGCTGGCATTGCCTTCTGATTCCAGCTCGGCGAGTTCTTTTTTATTCAGCTTGGCAACATACCCCAGCGCGTGCGTGAGGGTATCACCGTAAGGGTAATAGCGTGCCAGCCGGGCCTCAATACTGAAGCCGGGAAATTTGTGCTGATTAACGGAAAACGTGGCCACTTCTTGCTCATTCAGACGGCCTTTCAGGATCTGGCTTTTAAAGCGACGATTGTGACGAATGTCTTTACGAAACTCTTCGACCTGTTGGTCGCTGATGTCGATAAGCTCACGTACCTGGGTGAGCGCTGTTTCGAGATCGTCCACGTCTTCGGGGATGACTTCCAGGTTATAAACCGGGCGGTTTTCAGCCAGAATGATGCCGTTACGGTCGTAGATCAGCCCCCGGTTTGGTGCGACCGGGATGACTTTGATGCGGTTATCGTTGGAGCGGGTCTGGTAGGTTTCGTGCTCCGTCACCTGCAACTTGTACACGTTGTGTAGCAGCATACCTATCAGGGTAACCACGAAGACAAAGCCAATAAAGGCGCGACGCGCAAACAGGTTTGCTTCTGCGCTGTGATCGCGGATCGTCGGCCTGTGATTGAGCATAATGGCGATTATTCCCTGTGGTAAGGATGGTTGTTATTCAAACTCCAGCCTCGATAGAGGCTTTCAGCTACCACAATGCGCACCAGTGGGTGAGGCAATGTCAGATTAGACAGCGACCATTTTTGCTCCGAGGCGGCGATACATTCCGGCGCTAAGCCTTCGGGTCCGCCAATTAACAAACTGACATCGCGGCCATCAAGCTGCCACTTTTCCATATTGCTGGCAAGCTGGTGCGTGTCCCAGGGTTTACCTGTTACTTCCAGCGTCACGATGCGGTTGCCCTTGGGAATGGCTGCCAGGGTTTTTTCACCTTCCTGCTGCAAAATACGCTTGATGTCGGCGTTTTTGCCGCGTTTACCCGCCGAAATCTCGATAAGCTCCAGCGGCATATCCTTAGGGAAACGCCGCTGGTATTCTTTGAAGCCAGTTTCTACCCAACCAGGCATTTTTGTACCGACTGCGATTAGCTGGATCTTCACATTAACCCCAGAGCTTCTCTAGGTCATAGAAGTCACGTGTCTGGTCTTGCATGACGTGAACAATTACATCGCCTAAATCAACCAGTACCCATTCACCTGTATCCTGACCCTCATGGCCTAACGGGGTTTCACCGGCATGACGGGCTTCTTTGGCCACATGGTCGGCAATCGACTGCACATGGCGCTTGGAGTTACCAGAGCAAATAACCATGTAATCGGTGACGGAAGAGGTATTTCTTACATCGAGGTGAACGATATCGCGGGCTTTCATGTCGTCGACTTTGTCTAATGCAAAATCTAGTAATTGTTTTGAATCCAAATCTCTGTCTCTTTGCTACAAATAAGCGGCAATTGTAACACGGTTAGCAGGGGGAAACTCAAGTCTGTGACTGAGGTTGTCTATCCTCTGCTGTCCGGGCTAAGTATTGTTGCTACTGCTTAGGTACAATTGATGTGCCTGAATATACTCTAGGACTGTATTATTCAGCCAAGGTTCAACGGCTTGGCGTTGTTTTATCGCATTTCTGATGGTACTGGACGCAGCCTCAAATGGTTGACCTGGCAAAAAATAACACAGGCCAGCAGGTTGTGTGCTGAGTTGCTCAGGCTCAGTACAGTGTGCTTGTTTTAGGTAAATCTGTAACGCCGCTGACGGGGCAAAGGCGTCGCCCGGGCGCTGATACACCACAATATGACATAACGACACGATATCCTGCCAGCGATACCATTTGTCCAGGCTATTAAACGAGTCCATGCCCATTAAAAACACCAGGGCCTGATCAGGATACTCAGCTTTGAGTTCTTCCAGCGTGAGCAAAGAGTACGAAGGGGTATCCCGTTCGAGTTCCCTTTGGTCAATGGTGAATCTGGAGTCATGCGCGGTGGCCAGCTGTAACATGGCCAGCCTGTCTGTGGTACTGATGGCTGGGCCTTGTTTGTGCACCGGTACAGCATTGGGGATAAACCGCAGCTCGGACAGCTTGAGTGCCGCCATGCACTGTGTGGCCATATTGATATGACCCAGATGCACAGGATCAAAGGTACCGCCGAACACTGCTATCATGCCAGTTCCTCGTAAGGCAGAGAAAAAGGCAGAGACTGGCAAAAGCTCAGCGCAATGTGTGCTAACGCCTGGTAAGGCGCAACCAGAATATTGCGCTTATAAGCGGAATCGAATTCGGCCAGCAGCACGAGCAACTGTTCCAGTTGCGCGGTGTTCAGTCGATCCAAGGCTTGCTGGGTGCTCTGCTGCTGATTTTTCCATACATTGTGTTTTTTGAATGCGTCCGGCGTCGGTGTGCCCGCTTGTATTAAGTGTTTAAGGTTGAGCAACAGCTGGGCCTGGTTGTGTAGCGTCCAGGCAATGCTGGCAGGCTCAACATTATCGTGAGCCAGTTTATTCAACACTTTAATTAATGTACGTGGGTTGCCACGTAGTAGCCCATCGTTTAAGTCAAAGATGTCAAACTTAGCCTGATTGAGCAGGCCACTAAGCAGTTTTTCCTGATCAATGGGGGCATTTTTATACAGCAGAGATAGCTTTTCCAGCTCCTGATGGGTTGCCAGCAGGTTGCCTTCAGTCGCCTGCAACAGGCTGCGTTTGGCATCATTATTGAGGTTCAGCTTGAGCCGCTTGCACTCATCGTCAAGCCAGCGTTGCAGGTGGTAGCCGGTGAGAGCATAGCAGGGCACAAACAAACCTTGCTTATCCAGCGCTTTAAACCAGGCGCTACGCTGAATATCCTGCGAGGCCTTGGCCCCCTTGAGGATTAAAATCACATCCGGATTCGGGTTGGCTGCCAGCTCTTTTAAGATGGCCACGGCCTGGGTGGGTGGTTTTTGCTGATTAAGATCGAATTCAATCAGTGTCTGGGCGCTGAACAGCGACATACTGTTGTACTGATTGACCAGCTCCTGCCAGTCAAAACCGGGCAGCAGGCTGAATTTGATCACTTCATCAAAGCCCTGGCGTTTAGCCACCTGGCGTACTGAGGTAACGCATTGGGCTTCCTGGAAAGGTTCTTCACCAAAGATCAGATAAAACGGATGCAGGCCCTGTTTAAGCTGGCCTGCTAATTGATTGGCATAACAACGCATCAGAGTTGAGATAATTCGCGAATAATACGGCGACTGGCAAGTTCACGTAACTCGCTAAGGATGATTTCACGTTCCTGCGCTTTACCCAGGGCATTGTCCGGATCATCCTGATAGTTGCGGTACAGTTCAAATTCCTGTTCGATAGGTTCAAACCCAGGGCGCGTGAGGCGATAGCGGACGCTATAAGCCAGCTCATATTGTGCCACCTGACCATTTTTGAACAGGCTCAGTGTCTGGCGTTCAAGGGAATCACGATACAGGTGTAATTCTACGGCATCCTGACCATTACCCAGCTTGGGAGAGGGCAGCAGCTCAACCTGGGCGCGTCTCAGAGCCTGTTTCAGGCTTGAGTAAAGCGCTGACTTACTGTCGGTGCCACTCAGATACAGGACCCTGAGGTCATCAGGCAGGTACGAAGCTTTCTTTAGCTGAAAGCCACATCCTGACAGCGCCACACAGGCAAACAACGCCAGCATGAAACCATGCCAGCGCCTTGTCATACTGAATAAAGGGGTATTCAGCAGGGCAGCCATTAGTTGGCTACCACATTGAACAGTTTACCCGGTACGTAGATTTTCTTACGTATGGTTTTACCCTCGGTAAACTTCAGCACGTTTTCATCGGCAAAAGCCAGAGCTTCAATTTGCTCCTGGGTTGCGTCTGCCGCCACGGTCAGCTTAGTACGCAGTTTACCATTGACCTGTACCACGATCAGCTTCTCGTCTTCTACCAGGGCTGCGGCGTCAACCTGAGGCCAGCGAGCATCGAGAATGTCGCCTTGCTTGCCAAGCTGTTCCCACAGCTCGTGTGACAAGTGAGGTGTGATAGGGGCTAGCATGATGATCATGGCTTCCAGTGCTTCGTTGGCCAGTGCAATGTCCTGAGCGTCTTTCAGTGGCGCTTTGGCCAGCTTATTTGACAGCTCCATGATGGCAGCGATAGCAGTGTTGAAAGTCTGACGGCGCTCAACGTCATCCGTTACTTTAGCAATTGCTTTATGGATTTCTCGACGTAACGTCTTTTGTGCACTGTTCAAGGCGTTCAGATCCAGCTCAGCGGTACCTGCTGCCTTAACGTCTACGGCAAATTTCCAGACCCGGCGCAAGAAGCGGTGGGCCCCTTCTACACCTGAGTCAGACCATTCCAGCGTCTGTTCTGGTGGTGCCGTGAACATCATAAACAAGCGTACGGTATCGGCACCGTACTGTTTGATAACGATTTGCGGGTCGATACCATTGTTCTTTGACTTAGACATCTTGCTCATGCCCGCAGAGAATACCGGCTCACCATCGTCTTTGTGCCAGGCTTTAGTGATGCGGCCCTTGTCGTCGGTTTCGATTTCTACGTCGGTTGGTGAAATCCAGATGTCACCGCCTTTTTCATCTTTGCGGTAGTAAGTTTCAGCCAATACCATGCCCTGACACAGCAGGCGCTCAAATGGCTCACTTGAATTCACCAGACCAAAATCGCGCAGTAGTTTGTGGAAGAAGCGTGCATACAACAGGTGAAGGATCGCGTGCTCAATACCGCCAATGTATTGGTTTACCGGCAGCCAGTAGTTAGCTGCGCCTGGCTCCAGCATGCCTTCGTCGTAACGTGGGCTACAGTAGCGCGCGTAGTACCAGGATGACTCCATAAAGGTGTCAAAGGTATCGGTTTCGTGGAATACCTGCTCACCATTGACGGTGGCCTTGGCCCACTCAGGATCGGATTTAATTGGTGAAGTAACACCGTCCATCACGACGTCTTCTGGCAGACGTACTGGCAGCATGTCTTCGCTGGCAGCCAGCTCGCTGCCATCTGCTTTATTCAGCATTGGGATTGGTGAACCCCAATAGCGCTGACGGCTTACACCCCAGTCACGCAGACGGAAGTTCACTTTGCGCTTACCCGCATTCATACCTTCCAGCTTTTCAGCGATGGCATTGAAGGCTTCTTCAAATTTCAGGCCATCGAACTCACCAGAGTTGATTAGCACGCCTTTTTCGGTAAACGCCGCTTCATTTAAATCAGCTTGTAGTTCGCTGTCAGCTGCCGGGGCAATTACTTGTTTGATTTCCAGGCCGTAGGCGCTGGCAAATTCATAGTCACGCTGATCGTGACCTGGTACGGCCATCACGGCACCTGAGCCGTAATCCATCAGAACAAAGTTAGCAACCCAGATAGGCACTTGCTTACCAGTGAGCGGGTGGATAGCGTAGAAACCGGTCGCGATGCCTTTTTTATCCATGGTGGCCATGTCGGCTTCAGCAACTTTGGTATTTTTGCACTCTTCAACAAACGCAGCGATGTCTGCGTTGTTTTGCGCTGCTTCCTGGGCAATCGGGTGTCCGGCCGCCACAGCAACGTAAGTCACACCCATAAAGGTATCCGGGCGTGTGGTGTAAACGGTGAACTGCTCATCGTTGTCGGCGCGCTTAAAGTCGATTTCCAGACCTTCCGAGCGACCGATCCAGTTACGCTGCATGGTTTTTACTTGCTCAGGCCAGTGTTCAAGCTGGTCCAGGTCGTCCAATAGTTCCTGCGCGTAGTCGGTGATTTTAATAAACCACTGTGGAATTTCTTTTTGCTCAACGATGGCACCTGAACGCCAGCCGCGACCATCGATAACCTGTTCATTGGCCAGTACTGTCTGGTCAACTGGATCCCAGTTTACCGTGGACATTTTTTTGTAAACTAACCCCTTTTCGTACAGTTTAGTGAAGAACCATTGTTCCCACTTGTAGTAATCCGGGTGACAGGTAGCGATTTCACGATCCCAGTCATAACCAAAGCCAAGCAGCTTTAATTGGTTACGCATGTAATCAATGTTCTCGTAAGTCCACTTTGCTGGCGCTGTGTTGTTCTTGATGGCGGCATTTTCCGCAGGCAGGCCGAATGCGTCCCAACCCATAGGTTGCATCACATTTTTGCCCTGGAGTCGTTGGAAACGCGAGACCACATCACCGATGGTGTAGTTACGAACGTGACCCATGTGGAGGCGACCACTTGGGTAAGGGAACATAGACAGACAGTAGTATTTTTCTTTTGATTCGTCTTCAACAACTTTGAAGCTGTTATTTTGTTCCCAATGGGACTGAACTTTAGGTTCGATTTCTTGCGGGTTGTATTGCTCTTGCATTGACGTTTCCAGACTTCTTGCAAACTAATTAGAAAATTGCCGATAGCATACCCGAAAAAACGCGCTGATCACAGCGCTTCAAAGCGGAATTATGAGCGCAAATGGGTGCTGCGATGGTGATTTGTTTCAGGACTGTGACGTTAGCTGAACTATACTGACAAGTAGACATAGAAAATAGGCTGCGAAATAGCGTGAGTCGGGAGGCAAACATGGCGGATTACAAGCGCTGGCTGGATGACTTTTCATTATGGCTGAAAGACGTCAAAGAGCACGAGCTTAAAAAATTGCTCAGAGAGTTTATGGATGCCCAGGAGGCAGTAAAGCAGCTGTCAAAAGACAAGCTGGCAGATTATCGCTATTTTCTTAAGCGTGATCTGGCGCACCTGAGTGAACACAAAGACCATTACGATGATGTGGCCTGGGAAGAGCTCAAGGCCAGCGTAATGTATGAATTGGCTCAGCTGGAAGATCGAACTCAGCTTGAATGGCAGGCATTAGTGCAGGACTTTCAACATGATGGCATTTACAAACAAGGGGAATGGATAGCATTGGGGCAATTAGTGTGTAAAAATTGCGGCCATAAAACGAATGTCTATTATGCGTTGGAAATTCCGTCGTGCAGCGAATGTGGGCACGGTGAGTTTGCTCGTAAGGCACTTACCCCTTAATCACAGCCCTGCACGCGCGTGTCGTGCGGCCGGCCAAGAGAAAGAAGTTAGGAATGACGAAAACCATTAAGCCTTTGAGCAGCGAACAGCTGGCTCCCAGTGTGTCTTTGCCACACATCTCCACGTGCATGCAAAATCCTTATCCGGATCCTTTACCTTTTATCGGTCAGAATCGGGCGCAAAGTGCGCTGGATTTTGCGCTGGGTATGGAGTTGCCCGGCTACAATGTGTTTGTCATGGGCGAAGCGGCAACGGGTCGATTCACCATGGTGAAAGATAAACTCGAAGCCCATTGTAAAACCCGACCGACCCCCAAAGAATGGTTGTATGTCAATAACTACGACGACCACAGAGAGCCCATTGCCTTGTTTATGCAGGCGGGCGAGAGCAAGGTCCTGGCTGACGACATTGATTCTTTCCTCGACGAAGTCGTGGATACGTTTCCGGCTGCATTTGATAACCCGGGTTATCAGCGTAAGAAAAAGTCGCTCGACAGGGACTTTGACAACAAATACAACGCTGCCCTGAGTGCGGTGGAAGAACTGGCCGCGAAGAAAAGCGTTGCTATGATGGAAGAAAAAGGGGTGGTGAGTTTTGCCCCTGTGGTGGATGGCAAAGCGCTTGATGATGCTGAATTTATGGCACTGGAGGAGGCTGTTCAGGAACACTTCTTCGATGCCATTGAAAAGCTCGAAGATTGCCTGATTGAAGCGCTCATTGAACTACCGCGCTGGAAGCGGGAGTCGTCAGAAAAGCTCCGTGAGCTCAAGAAAACCACCATTGAGCTGGCGACTAAGCCTCTGCTGAAGGCACTGGAGCACAAGTATGCCAGCCACATTGGTGTGATCCGCTATCTCAAAGATTTACGCGTAGAAATTGTCGATGCTGTGCTCGACTGGCTCGATGACGATAGCGCGTCAGAAGAGAGCAAAGACGATTTTGACGCTAAGGGCATGCTGAGCGACTTCTTCGCACCTAATATTCTGGTGGAGTTTAAAGAAGGGCAGGCCGCGCCAGTGGTGTACGAGCCTAACCCGACCTTTGGCAATATCTTTGGCAAAATTGAATATGCCAACGCCCATGGAACCCTGATCACCAGTTATCGCTCTATTCAGCCGGGTGCATTGCACCGCGCCAATGGCGGTTACCTGATCATGGACGCCGACAAAGTGCTGGCCAATGCACAGGTCTGGGATGGACTCAAACTGTCTTTGAAAACGCACCAGATTAAAAACGACTTGCCCTATCAGGACAGCTCGGTGGGCAGCAGCTTTACCCTTAAACCTCAGCTGATCCCGCTGGATGTAAAGATCATTCTGCTGGGCTCGCGTGATTTGTATTACACCATTGGTGAGTACGACGAAGAGTTCGGTGAATTGTTCCGGGTACTGGCCGATTTTGACTACTATCTGCCGGACAGTGACCGGCTACAATATCAGTTTGTCACTAAGGTGCAGGAGTACTGCGAGCAGACTTTGAAGTGTACACTGACCGGCGAGGCGCTGGCGCGTTTACTGAAGTTTAGTTATCGTCAGGCAGAGCACCAGAATAAGCTGTCGGCGCGGTTTGCGGACGTACTGGAACTGGTGGCAGAGGCAAGCTATTACGCTAAACAGGATGGGCTGAACGAGATTGATGCGCCGCATATCGATGAAGCCATTGTCGGCAAACAGTATCGCACCGGCCAGCTGAGTGAGAATATGCTAAGTGATATTGAAGAGGGCCACACGCTCATCGCCACAGATGGTGAAGCCGTGGGTAAAGTGAACGGCCTGACAGTGCTGCACATTGGTGATACGGCTTTTGGTACCCCAGCGCGTATTACTGCAACTGTGTATGCTGGCGCAGATGGGGTGATAGATGTTGAGCGCGAAGCGGAGCTGGGTAAGTCTATCCACTCCAAAGGGGTGATGCTGTTGACCGGTTACCTGGGTAACAAGTATGCGCAGAGCTTTAGTCTGACACTCAGCGCCAATATTGCCATTGAGCAAAGTTACGGTTTTATTGACGGTGACAGTGCGTCTTTGGCCGAACTCTGTGGCTTACTGTCTGCCATTACTCAGCTGCCTATCGATCAGTCTCTGGCCCTGACGGGCTCAATTAATCAGCATGGTGAGGTGCAGGCCGTTGGCGGGGTCAATGAAAAGATCGAAGGCTTCTTTAAGTTGTGCAAAATGCGCGGTCTGACCGGGCGCCAGGGCGTGATCATTCCTCGCTCAAACCTGATCAACCTGGTACTGGATGACGAAGTGCTGGCGGCGGCACAGCAAGGCCGGTTCCATATTTTCGCGGTCGCGACGGTGGATGAGGCCTTGTCTTTGTTGATGCAACGAGAAGCGGGAGCGCTGGTGAATGGCCAGTATCCGGATCAAAGTATCAATGCATTGGCACTGGCTCGCCTTGCGCAAATTGCCGACGTGGTTAACGGCGACGACAAAGACCCTGAGAGCGACTCGTCCACTGAACAAGAAAAAGATCATTCATAATTTAGGTAGTCACTATGTCAACAACCAATATTGTTCTCGTCCTGGTCATCGTCGTGCTGGGATGGCTTATTTTTAAAAATGGCAAACAGCAAAAACAGGCGGCGGCAGGCAATCGTATTGAAGCCGCTGAGTTTTTGGCGCAAAACGGGCAAAAGCCGGGGATCACGACTACTCAGTCAGGCCTGCAATATGAAGTGATCAGCAAAGGAGACGGGGATGTCCATCCTGGCCCCACCGATAAAGTGACTGTGCATTATCATGGCACTTTACTGGACGGTTCCGTGTTTGATAGCTCAGTGGCGCGCGGAGAGTCAATTAGCTTTGGGCTGAATCAGGTGATAGCAGGCTGGACAGAAGGCGTTCAGTTAATGACGGTGGGTGATAAGTACCGTTTCTTCATCGGACCTGAGCTGGGTTATGGTGACAGAGCAGCCGGGAAAATAGCGCCGGGGTCACTGTTGATTTTTGAAGTTGAGTTACTGGGTATTGAGTAACAGAAATTAAAAAAGGCCGTAATGGCCTTTTTTAATTGGTGATTGATTACGCCCAGCCGTCGTAGCGCTTACGTCGCGACAACACCAGGGTTAATATCACACCAATCAGAATGCCTGCAATGGCAATACCGCCACCATAGCTTAATAGCATGTGCTGTTCTGTTTGTGCTTTGTTTTTGCTTGCCTCTACCTGAGCTTCAAGCGCTTTTTCCAACTCAGTGATATTGTTTTTTAGCGCCTCATTATCTTGTTGTAATTGTAGATTAGCCTGTTCCAGTTGTGGAATTTGGCTTTGCAACGTATTGAGTTCATTGCTGCTATCGCTGAGTGCCAGATTGGCACTGTCGAGTCGTTGACGCAACCCCGGCTCTGATGTGACAAATTGGCTTTCTACCCATCCTTCGCGTGCTTTGTCATCTCTGATTTGGATAAAATTGTCTTGCTCTGCATTGAGGATGGTGATCGGGCTTCCGGCTTCAACAGAGCCCAGAATGCGATAATTCTTGCCCGGTCCGGTGTGCATGAATAAGTATAAATCGTCGACAATATAGCCATTATTGTCAGTTGCTGACTGCGCCTCTGTGGGCTCATTTTGCAGCTCGGTTTGCTCCGCCATTGCGCTCAATGAGAGCACAGACAGCAGCAGCGGCAAAGCGATATTTTTCAGCATTTGCAGGCCTTAAATATTGATATCGTTATAAAGTTAACAAAATAGTAGGGATTTCCCGGCGCAAAGGCAAGGGGCAGGTTTTGCAGGAAAATGGTGAACAGGTGGTTTTCAGCTCAGTTGTGAGGGCGTTGACGGTGAAGATAGGTGTACATGTTTACACCTGTAATTGACGAAACCGGTTGGGATTGGTGGTGATAATGCGCTAATAATTACTAAAAGGTTTGCAAAGTGCGGACCCTTTGTATATTTTGGAGGTTCGAAAATTACATAGGTAAATCACACCCCTGATGGACACTGAGATAGAACTGAAATTTTTGGTTTCAGACAATGAAGTTCCGCTGATCCCAGCCCTTATTACCCAGTTTGCTAAAAAAGTCAGCAACAAGCCCGCTAAAAATCTGAAAAATGCCTACTTTGATACCCCCAGCCGGGAGTTACGTGCATTAGACATAGGCTTGCGCACACGCTGCAATGATGACGACTGCGAGCAGACGATCAAGCTTGCGGGTGAAGTGGTTGGTGGGTTGCATCAGCGTCCAGAATACAATTTACCCATTCAGGGCAGTCGACCAGATATTCATGCCTTTGACAGCAGTATTTGGCCTATGGGTGTGCAGCTGGAATCAATCGCCAGTAATCTGTTTCCAATCTTTAGCACCAACTTTATTCGCCGTACCTGGCTGATTGAAACTGAGGCTGGCAGTGAGATTGAGGTGGTATTGGACAAAGGCGAGATCAGTGCACAGGGCGCTGTTGAACCTATCTCTGAGCTAGAAATTGAATTGATTGACGGCGACAGAGATGATTTATTTCTGCTGGCCGATCACTTGTTACAGCATATTGGCCTCAGACTCGGATTATACTCCAAGGCGGCAAGAGGCTACCGTATTGCCGATGATAAACCGCTCAAGGCAAATAAAACCCTCGGGGTGATTAAACTGCCTCGAGACTGCTCACAAGAGCAAGCGCTGGTTGCAACCGTCAACCATGGTATTCAGTTTGTGCAGAAACACGAGCAGTGTTATCTCGATGCGCCGAGTCTTAAAACGCTGAAGCGTGTCATTGATGGTGTCAGCCTAATTCGTCATGCATTTTGGTTATTTGAGGAGTTTGTTGACAAATCGTCAACGGAATTTTTGCGCAAAGAACTGAAGTGGCTATTGTCAGAGCTCGGTTGGGTGGAAAATGCCATTCACCTGAAAACTTATACTTCAAAGCGACATGCCTATTACAAGCGGATCTCCAATGCCCCTGAACTGGCTCAGGTCATTGCCGATATGAAAGATGTTCAGCCAACCGTGACAGACATAGAAGATCTGTTCCATTGTTCGCGATACAATCGTTTGATTTTGGCTCTAACTCGCTGGTTACTGGATAAATCGTGGCGTAAAAACTGGGACCAGAACGCTATTACGGCTGCGCAAAGTCCGGTCGAGACCTTGGCTAAACGTGCCTACGACCATGACTGGAACAAGATAACGACACTTTATCCGGCTGATCGGACCATGACAGTGAAAGAGTATCTTGAGTGCCGTCAGCCGCTGGAAAACATGCTGCTAAGTGGTCACTGTTTGGGTAAATTATACGACAAAGAAACCCGTCAGGCGTTCAGAGCGCCCTGGGTTGATATTGTCTATGGTATTTATGAGTTGGAAACCCTGTTTTATCTTCGTAAGTTGTGTGAAGGTCAGCCTAATGAGGCTTTGCAGGATATCCTGGTGTGGTTGCAACAAAAGGCCGATTTCCTGGTCAGTGCGATGGAACAAAGCCGTCAGGCTTCGTTAAACAGTGAACCCTACTGGTAATACATGTCGCCTGGCATGCCCGGGCATACTGCTGTGGCTGGTCTGCTTTGCGGCTTCTGGTCACAGTGCGCAGAGCCAGATAAGTTGGCAGCCCTGGCATCATTCCTCTTTATTTTCTATTAGCTATCAGAAGTTACCCGACCAACCTATGCGGATCCGTGTCACCGGAAAATGGCCGGGCGTCAGCGCAAAATCGGTGATTAACCTGCTGCACGATACCACTCGTGTTTCCCAGTGGGTTAAGCATGTTAGCGCCGTCACAATTTTGTCTCGTCCTGCGCCAAGTCAGGCGCTGGTTTTGACCCACTTTGATTTGCCCTGGCCACTGCGCAAGCGAGATATGGTGACGCATGCCTGTTTATTGCAAAAGTCCCCCGCCAGTTATGAGCTCAAGATACGTTCAGTCGCTGAGTACCCGTCCGAGCCGGGAATGATCCGCATTGAACCTGTCATAGTGCAATGGGTTCTGACGGAACGAGACAATGCCGTTGAGATAGACTACCAGATCTCGGCAGATATTCAGGGCGATGCGCCGCAGTGGTTTGTCGACAAAGTGGCGCTGCGCAATACACGCATATCGTTTAACGCACTGCATGCTTTGTTGCCGGTGCGGATGCACAACGCAGAGGGCTGGGCCATTACGCCCGCAAATACCTGCCCGTTTGAATGATCATCACTCAATCATCGTCTACACTAAAATCAAACTAGCCTGACTTGTTTGCTGTTATGCTTAATATCGATGAAAAAACACTGGCGGAGTTGCGCTCCGGTTTTAATCTGCCTGCAAAGCCTGAAGTTCTGGAGCACATCCAGAATGAACTCAATAGTGAAGAGCCTGAGTTAAATCGCGTTGCGAACATCATTTCACAAGATGTCGCAACATCGGCCGCGGTGCTAAAGGTGATTAATTCGCCGGCCTATGGGATGTCCAGGACGGTGTCTGACATTAAACAGGCGGTGATGTTTCTGGGGCTCAATAGCATCACACAGATTGTTACCGGGTACTTATTGAAAGAAGCGTTCGACCAGAGTCTTTGCTGTATTTCCTTAGAGCGCTTCTGGGACAATGCCATTGATATTTCGCAGATAGCCATGCTAATTGGTAAACGGGTGCGCGCGAACGTCCCCATTGAGAACTTGCAGTTGCTTGGTTTGTTTCATGATGCCGGAATACCGGCCATGGCAATGCGCTATGACAATTACAAAGAGGTCATGACACGCGCCATTCAGCGGCCCGAATATACTCTGGCCCATTATGAGGAGGAGCTGTATCCGACCAATCATGCGGTGGTGGGTTACTATCTTGCGAGCTCCTGGAATATCCCCAAATCCATGTGTCAGATTATCTTACGCCATCATGATCCGCAGTATCTGGAAGAAGAGCATGATGAGAGCGAACAACAGGCCTTTGCCATTCTTAAGCTGGCAGAAAACCTCGCGTTTGAAGGTAAATACTTTCGCAATTGTGCCGACTGGCATGCATTTAAAGATAAGATAATGATTGTCTTAAATATTCACGATGATGATTATGTGGATATTAAAGAAGATATTGAAGAGTTTTTGATTTCCGGGAATTAATTATTTCGAATTGCAAAACAAAAGGCGCCCTAAGGCGCCTTATCTGTAAATCTGAGTTTACAATTATAGACCAGCAGCTGCTTTAAGTGCTTCTGCTTTGTCGGTTGCTTCCCACGGGAATTCATTACGGCCGAAGTGACCGTATGCCGCAGTCGGCTGGTAGATTGGACGTTCAAGGTCCAGCATAGTGATCAGGCCGTAAGGACGCAGGTCGAAGTGGTCGCGGATCAATTCGATCAGACGCGCTTCTTCTAGTTTACCTGTGCCGAAGGTTTCAACACTGATAGACGTTGGCTCAGCAACACCAATTGCATAAGACACCTGGATTTCACATTTGTCCGCAAGGCCTGCTGCAACGATGTTCTTAGCAACATAACGTGCTGCATAAGCGGCTGAGCGGTCAACTTTTGATGGATCTTTACCTGAGAATGCACCACCACCGTGACGTGCCATACCACCGTATGTATCTACGATGATTTTACGGCCAGTCAGACCACAGTCACCCATTGGACCACCGATAACGAAACGGCCAGTTGGGTTGATGAAAAACTTGGTTGCTTCAGTGATTAGCTCAGCGGGCAGTACTGGTTTGATGATGGTTTCCATCACCGCTTCAACCAGATCATCCTGAGAAACTGAATCACAGTGCTGCGTTGACAGAACAACTGCGTCAATACCCACTGCTTTGCCATTTTCATAGGCAAATGTTACCTGTGACTTAGCGTCTGGACGCAACCAAGGCAGAGTACCATCTTTACGCACCTGTGCCTGACGTTGAACCAGACGGTGTGAGTAAGTGATTGGTGCCGGCATTAATACGTCGGTTTCGTTACAGGCATAACCAAACATGAGACCCTGGTCACCCGCGCCTTGTTCTTCAGGACGAGTACGGTCAACACCCTGGTTGATGTCTGGTGATTGTTTACCAATGGTGTTCAGAATTGCACACGAGTCGGCGTCAAAACCCATATCTGAATGAGTGTAGCCAATTTCGCGTACCGTTTTACGCGTTAGTTCTTCAATATCAACCCAGGCGCTAGTGGTGATTTCACCACCGACCATCACCATGCCGGTTTTTACGTAAGTTTCACACGCAACACGTGCTTTTGGATCTTGCTCAAGGATAGCATCTAGTACCGCATCAGAGATCTGATCGGCGATTTTATCCGGATGACCCTCAGAAACAGATTCAGAAGTAAATAAATGTTTTGCCATTGTATTTATGCTCACAAATATTGCGCTTCACAAACAACAGGAATAGCGCGAAAAAATCAGAGCGATATATTATCGAAAACGCGCTCGGCTGCATAGCTTTTTTACGCCTAGACGTCTAATTTTAAACCTTTGCGAAAAACGCAGTAAAAAAGTCCCCAATGACGCTAAGATTTCATTGATTTTTAATTGCAGTGGTTACCCTAATAGGTAAGAATGGGGACCAATTTTCTAATCGAGTTACCTGCATTTCGGCGTGTCATGCATTGAATTGCCACACATTAAGGTAAACGTGACAACGTCGCCACACGGGTATATTAGGTACAGATTTGCCACTCAAATGACAAAAAAAGTAGGAGACTTCATGCCATCTCGCAAAGAACTTGCAAATGCCATACGCGTTCTGTCCATGGACGCAGTTCAAAAGGCCAAATCCGGTCACCCGGGTGCCCCAATGGGTATGGCCGATATCGCAGAGGTATTGTGGCGCGATTATTTAAAGCACAACCCAAATAACCCAGATTGGGTCGATCGTGACCGTTTTGTATTATCAAATGGCCATGGCTCCATGCTCATTTATTCTCTGTTGCATTTGTCTGGTTATGATCTGTCGATCGATGAACTGAAAAACTTCCGCCAGATGCATTCCAAAACGCCTGGCCACCCTGAGTATGGTTATGCTCCAGGTATCGAAACCACGACTGGACCTCTGGGCCAGGGTATCACCAATGCGGTAGGTATGGCGATTGCCGAAAAAGCACTGGCAGCACAGTTTAACCGCGATGAATACGACATCGTGAACCACTACACGTATGCCTTTTTAGGCGATGGCTGTTTGATGGAAGGTATTTCTCACGAAGCGTGTTCTTTGGCAGGCACTCTGGGCCTGGGCAAGCTTATCGCATTTTGGGATGACAACGGCATTTCTATTGACGGTGAAGTGGAAGGCTGGTTTAGCGACGATACACCAAAACGTTTCGAAGCATATGGCTGGCATGTGATTGCAGATGTAGACGGTCATGACAGCGAGGCGATCACGGCTGCAATCGAAGCGGCGCGCGCTGAATCAGATAAGCCAACCCTGATCTGCTGTAAGACAGTCATTGGTTACGGCTCGCCAAACAAGTCGGGTAGCCATGATTGTCACGGTGCACCGCTGGGTGACGACGAGATTAAAGCGGCACGCGAATTCCTGGGCTGGGAGCACGAAGCATTTGATATTCCAGAGTCAGTGTACGCTAAATGGGATGCTGCGGCGCACGGTCAACAAATTCAGAGCGAATGGCTGGTTAAATTCACTGAGTACCAGATGCATTACCCTGAACTGGCGGCAGAGTTTGAACGTCGTACCAAAGGCGAGTTACCTGCTGACTGGGCACAGAAAAGTGCAGAGTACATTGCACAGTTACAGGCTAACCCAGCCAATCCGGCGACCCGTAAAGCGTCACAAAATGCATTGAATGCGTTTGGTCCATTGCTACCTGAATTTATGGGTGGTTCTGCGGACCTGGCGGGTTCAAACCTGACTTTGTGGGACGGCTCTAAAGGTCTGAGCGCTGACGATGCGTCAGGTAACTACATCTTCTATGGTGTACGTGAATTCGGCATGTCAGCCATCATGAATGGTATTGCTTTGCACAAAGGCTTCATTCCTTACGGTGCGACCTTCCTGATGTTCATGGAATACGCGCGTAACGCAGTGCGTATGGCTGCATTGATGAAGCAACCAAGTATTTTCGTTTACACTCACGATTCAATCGGTCTGGGTGAAGATGGCCCGACACACCAGCCGGTGGAGCAGCTTGCAAGCATGCGCATGACACCAAATCTGGTTAACTGGCGTCCGTGTGACCAGGTTGAATCTGCGGTTGCCTGGCAGCAAGCTATTGAACGTAAAGATGGTCCTACGTCACTGGTATTTACCCGTCAGGGGCTTGAGCAACAGGCGCGTAGTGACGAGCAGGTAGCAGCCATTAAGCAAGGTGGTTATGTGCTGAGCTGTGACGGTGAGCCTGAGCTTATCCTGATTGCAACTGGTTCAGAAGTTCAGTTGGCTGTAGAAGCAGCAGCTCAGCTTCGTGACAGTGGCAAGCGCGTACGTGTTGTGTCTATGCCATCTACCGATGCGTTCGATGCACAATCTTCTGAGTATAAAGAGTCAGTATTGCCAGCTGCCGTGACACGTCGTGTTGCGATTGAAGCGGGTATCGAAGACTACTGGTACAAGTATGTAGGCCTGAATGGTGCAGTAGTGGGCATGAGTACTTTTGGTGAGTCAGCGCCTGCGGCTGAGCTGTTCAAGCATTTTGGCTTCACGGTTGAGAATGTGGTTGCTAAGGCGAATGCCTTGTTCAACTAAGCTCAAACGCTAGCATTGAAAAAGCCGTTTAAGGAAACTTAAACGGCTTTTTTGTGGCTTAAAAAAGCCCCTTTAATACTTCTTCAGGGGTAAATTGTATGGTTACTGCAGCGTTGAGCGCCAGTTCGCTTTCGTCCCGGTTGTACCAGTCGGCATGCAGATAAGTGCCTTCGAGCGTCACAAAGACATACTGAAATGGCTGATACTCGGTACTCAGGCTTAGTCCATAATTGCTGCTGGTTTGTTCGTACAGGGTACCGCTCAGGCAGTTCTGCTGACAGTGACTGCGATGGTCATCCGGGTTGTAACTGACTTCCAGGTTGCCGCGTTGGTAAAACAAGCTGCCATACAACAGCCATTGTGGCGTCAGTCGATATCCACTGATCCAGGCAATATCGTAGAGGGCTAAACTCTGTGAGTAATGGTTGCCCTGGTCATCGTTTCCTTCGCCATTCCCCGAGGCATGGTAAGCCACTGAAATCGCATGAGAGATATTGCCAGGTTTGGCCTCTTCGCGCGATTCCCCTGACAGTTGGTATTTCAGGCCGTAACCGAATGTCGGAGACGATGGGCTGACCTCAGCATTGAATTCAAATCCGTGACTTAGGGTGATATCAGCCCCAAGGTATAGGTCTTCTTCGTCATGGATTGGTTCACCTGTGTCTCTGGGTATCACATTGGTTTTGTTTGTTCCAAGCTTATAGTTGATGATAAGTGGTGTATTAGCAACCTCTGGCGCATCAAAGCGTGCCAGATGAGAGTGTACTGCGGGTGGTGTAGAACAGGCACTTAGCAACGCGCTGGCAATGAGCGCAATTGAGGGGGTTATTTTTTTCATACTGTGTTGTTAAAACCGATAGCCTACATTCAAGTTTGCAGAAGATTCAGACTTGGTTCTGTCAAACCAGTCTGCCTGGTGCAAGGTTGCTTCAAGCGTACCAAATACGTTGCGTGTGAAAGCATATTCCAGTGCGACACTGACGCCATAGTTTTTACCGTCACTGTTGATGGGATCCGTTTTGCACCCGGTTGTGCAGAGGCTAGGGTCTTTGATGTAATAGCGACCATCAATCTCGCCATCCTGATAAAACACGCTGCCATATACTAAGAGGTCGGGGGTGAGTCGATAGCCACTGATCAGTGCCACATCAATGGCGTTTTTATCAAATTCCCAATGGGACTTATTATACTCCTGAAAGCCGACAAAGTTGCCAGCTTCTACCCCGGAGTCATCGCCACTGACATAACCAATACTCATAGCAAGAGAGATATCGCCGCTACTGGCCTCCTCGCGGCCTTTGCCATAGAACTGGTATTTGAGGCTATACTTGCCTTCTCCGCCGGCTGCCCAGCCAAACTCGAAGCCGTGACCCAAAGACAGTTCTGCAGCAGCGCGCAAATGTGAATCTTCAGTCACTTCATGGTTTGCGTTCAACGCAACCACATTGGAAGTATCGGTGCCTAGCGACATACTGAGCTTAAATGGGGCTTTATTCACTTCGGGACTATGAAAGCGCGCCATACTGTTTAGAGATTCAGGGCTGGAGTAGCAGCCACCAAGTAAAGTTGATAAAGCGATAAGAGAGAGTGTTTTTTTCATTATTTTTTACTCCATTAAAAACCGCATCAGTTTGCAGGATTGTCCCTTAAATTACAACTGTAGATACCAGATACCAGATACCAGATACCAGATACCAGATACCAGATACCGGTAGTGGCGACTGTGGTGGCGGGGACTTCAATGAGGAAGAGCTATTCATCTCAAGCATCAAAAGTGATCGCTTGTTACTGACAGACTTAAAAGCATCAGTGAGTGGCCATACTGAGGATCTAAATTGGTATGATGTCCGCGTTAAAAACAAAGGCCCGCTCATTGAGCGGGCCTTTTACTTTGACTATCTCGGGTTATCAGACTCTGAACTGGTCAACAGACTGTCTCAGCTCTTCGGCTAGCTTGGCCACTTCTGAGCTTGAAATAGAGGTCTGGTTCGCGCCTTCAGCCGTTTGTTCGGCGATGGTCACAATGGATTCAAGACGTTCACTGATCTCCTGAGAGACTTGTTGCTGTTCATTAGCCGCGTTGGCAATTTCTTCACTCACGTCATGTGCACGAGACACGGCATCCGTGATTGAATTAAGTGCTTCATTGGCCACATCGCTTTGATGGACACAGGATTCAGCCTGTTGCTGGCCTTTCGACATCGCGCTGACGGCTTCTTCTGCACCGCTTTGCAACGACTCGATCATCGCCTGGATTTCTTGTGTCGATTCCTGTGTTTTGCTGGCCAGGGAACGGACTTCGTCGGCAACTACCGCAAATCCACGACCCTGTTCACCGGCACGCGCCGCTTCGATGGCGGCATTCAGTGCAAGCAGGTTAGTTTGTTCTGCAATACCGCGGATCACATCCAGGATACCGCCAATCGCTGAGCTGTCCTGATGTAGCTTGTTGATTACTTCGGACACCGCTTCGACTTCATGAGCCAGCTGTTCAATGGTGTGTTTGTTATCCTGAGAAATACCCTTAACGCGCTCGGCCTCTTTATCGGCATTCTTGATTTCCTGCAACGCCTGATGGGCACTGTTGCTTACACCATGGGCTGTGCTGCTCATCTCTGTGGTTGCAGTGGCGGCTTGCTCAACCTGAGATTGCTGACTCTTAATCGCCTGGCTCGACTCAATGGTAATGGCTGAGGTCTCTTCTGAGGCTGCAGCGAGCTGAGTTGAGCGGGATACGATACCCGTGATCAATTCGCGCAAACTGGCAATGAGGCTGTTGCAGCTGCGCGCCAGCTCACCAAACTCATCTTTTGCTGAGTCATCCAGTGTCTGGGTCATGTCGCCACGTGCGACGATATTTAAGACGCGATTAACTTCAGACAATGGTTTAGTGATACGACTGACAGTGAGGTAAGCGATGACAATTGCCAGCAAAGCAGCCATGATCATCCCAACCCAGGTCCACATATTTGCAGAGGTAACGTCTGCGCGTACTTCATCCTGAATATCAAACGCCAGTTGCTTTGATTGTGCAACCAGTTCACCAAGCTGTTTCAGTGCGGTATTGGTGGTCGCTTCTGCGGTGTCTAATTCTGTGCGGGTTGTTTGTCGTGCCGCGATTAGCTGACCTACATTGCTGGAAATGCCATTAGCGCCCTTTAGCTGAGTCAACAGGTCATCGTAGTATTGCTGTAAGTCGTCTACCAATGTGCTGTCGAGCTGAGCCACTGTCGCTGTCATTAAAGACATGTTGCGTTCCAGCTCCTCCAATACATAGGCTTGCTCCTTGTCAACGATGTCCAGCGTGTTGCGCTCTTTGATGGTCATCATATCTGTACTGGTTGTCACTGCAGAACTAAACAGGTTTTCTAATTTTGTTGCTGCCTGATAGGCGCGACTGTCATTATCCTGTAAGCCGTCTAGATCAAGGATATCTAGTACCACTGTAGTGGCATCCTCGGCGGCCATTTCTGTGTCTTCCAGTTGTTGTTTCAGTGTCTTTACCAACATGAGCTCGCGGGCCTTGTTACTCAACAAGTCCTGCACAGAGGTCGAGAATTGGTTAAAGCTCGATTCGACCTGGCGTTTGCTTTGTGCCAGACCCGGGTCTTGATCAACCACAGCACCTAACTCAGAAAAGGTTTTATTGAACGCTTGCTGACGCTCATTGAATTTTGCCTTAAGCGAGTTCAGTTCATCGGGTGATTGCGTAAAGTAACTCCCCTGGGCGAGCTTACTCATTTGAGTGAACTCAATTTGTAACGCAGCACTGCTGTCCAGAGCGGGCAATGAAAGCGAATTAACCAGTCTTGTGGAATTATCTATATTGGCGATCCTTAGCAGCGAGTTTCCTCCGATCATCAACAGGAGTAGAGTGATTATAATAAAACCACCCCAGATACGTTGGCTTACAGTCAAATTCATACGGGTACCATCAAATTAAAGCTGAATGAATGCTTATCGGATTTATTGCGCGATAGTTAAGTATTTTATAGCAGATGTGAATTCAAAATTCAGTAAAATCGGCTGAGAAACAGTTAATTGCTCGAAATTTGCTCATTTGCGTCTAAATCAAGCAGGGTCATCGGTCCTCCCCATACACAACCTGTATCTAAAGCAGTGACATTGGGGACTTTTGTGATCCCTTGCAAGGCTGCCCAGTGCCCAAAAAGGTAACGGTTAGCATCGTTTTGGAAACGCGGATGCGTAAACCAGGGACGTAATTCACCGGCATCATCGAGCGTGCCTTTATTGTCAAAATCGAGATGCCACTGCGAAGTCAGGAAGCGCATCCGGGTAAAGACATTGACTATGGTATTAAATCGGCTTTGTTCGTCTGCATCAAGTAGCAGATGAGGCTCTTTACCGTACATCGCGGGCAGAAATTGGCCGGCCTCATCGCCCTGATATTTTTGTTGCGCCCAGCGACCCAATGACAGGGCTTGTTCAATCTCCCAATCAGGGTGAATTCCGGCATGAGAAATAAAGGTGCGATAGTTATCAAGATACACACACAGTGGCTGACGGCGCAAAAAGGTCAGGTAATCTGGTAATTGGGGGTGCTGGTATAGGGCGTCGAGCTTATCTTTAGGGTTGGGCGTTTTGCCAAGCAATACATTACAGATAAGGTGCAAATCGTGATTGCCGAGGGTGATAGTGACGCAATCCTGATGGCGAAACACAAAGTCGAGACAGCCGAGTGAATCCGGACCCCGGGCCACAATATCGCCGACCAGATAAAGATGGTCACGGGCTGGGTTGAAGGCCACTTCCTGCAACAGCTGCTTTAACGGTGCAAAGCAGCCTTGCAGATCACCGACCACATAGTTGGCCATTAGTGCAGGATATCCGGACGGCTCAGTCTGAATACCTGGATTGGTGCGCGAAATTCAGTGCCAAATTCATTGCGCATCACATAGTAGCCTTCCATTGTGCCAACAGGCGTATCTAACACTGCACCGCTGGTGTATTGGTAGCTTTCTCCCGGACGGATCGTCGGTTGTTCACCGACGACGCCATCACCTTCGACTTCGGTTTCTTTACCGTTGGCGTCGGTGATCAGCCAATAGCGGCTTTCCAGCTTGGCATTGCACAAGCTGTGATTTTTAATGGTGATGGTGTAGGCAAAGACATATTTGTCTTTTTCTGGCTGAGATTGGCCTTCAACATAGAAGGCTTCTACAGATACTTTGATCGGTGAGCCGATCTCACTCTTTGTTGTCATAGATCCAGTTTGCTATCTCAATAAATTGCGAAAGGGAAATATTTTCGGCACGTAAACCTGGGTCGATCCCAAGGTCACTCAGTTGCTCGGCAGTCATCAGGTTCGATAAACTGTTGCGCAATGTTTTACGTCTTTGATTAAAGGCTTCAAGACACACAGTGTTAAGCACTTTGGTGCTCTTAGCACTGCGTTGTTGCGCGTCTTTGGGGATCAACCTTACAACCGCAGAGTCAACTTTAGGTGCTGGTTTAAAGCACGTAGGAGGCACCTGGATCACCGGAATAGCATGACAATAATATTGTGTCATGACACTCAGGCGGCCATAGGCTTTACTGCCCGGTCCGGCAACCATACGATTTACCACTTCTTTTTGCAGCATGAAATGCATGTGCTCAACCTGATCTGCAAATTCAAATAAATGAAACAGCAGTGGTGTAGAGACATTATAGGGCAGGTTACCAAAAATCTTGAGCTTTTCGTCGCCTTTCAGCAGCGTAGAAAAGTCAAACTTCATGGCGTCGCCCTGATGTACCGTGAGCTTAGGTCCCATAAATGGGTGATGGATCAGGCGTTCTGCCAGATCGCGATCCAGTTCCACAACAGTTAGCTGGTCACTCAGCTCTACCACGGGCTCAGTGATGGCGCCTAAGCCTGGACCTATCTCTACCAGATTGTCTGTGGGCTTAGGATCGATGGCCGTCACAATCTTATCGATAATGTTGCTGTCGTTAAGGAAGTTTTGGCCGAAGCGTTTACGGGCTCGGTGGCCCAAATGTACTTTATCTGTCATGAACTCTGTGTTTTCTCGGTGGCGAGCTTAATTGCTTCGCGGATCGCTAATTCGAAACTACCGACTTCTGCGTTGCCACTGGCGGCAAGATCGAGTGCCGTGCCATGATCAACAGAAGTGCGGATGAAGGGCAATCCGAGTGTAATATTTACCGAATTGCCAAATCCTTTGTATTTTAACACAGGTAAGCCCTGATCGTGATACATTGCCAATACGGCATCGGTATTTTCGAGATATTTCGCCTGAAATAGCGTGTCTGCAGGGAGCGGGCCAACAAAATGCATGCCCTGCGCATTGAGCTCGGCCAACACCGGCTCTATGGTATCAATCTCTTCATTGCCCAGATGACCACCTTCACCAGCATGTGGGTTTAGCCCGCATACCAATACATTTGGCTGCTCAATCCCAAACTTGGTTTGCAAGTCCTGATAAAGAATATGTGCCACTTTCGTGAGTCGTTCATGGGTAATGGCTTTAGATACGTAAGCCAGCGGAATATGGGTTGTCACCAGCGCCACTCTCAGTCCTTCGGTGGCAAGCATCATCACTACATCAGGCGTATTGGACTGCTGTGCAAAATATTCCGTGTGACCACTGAAGGAAATGCCTGCACGATTAATAATTCCTTTGTGTACGGGCCCTGTTACAACGGCATCGAATGTGCCGTCCATATTTTTTTCAGAGGCGATACGTAAGGTATCCAAGACATATTGACCGTTGCGCTCGTTCAGCTCACCTGCGGTAACGTCACAGCCGCGGTCTACCTGAAGGTAATAAATACTGCCAGGCGGTGCAGCTACGGCTGGTGCATTAGGGTCAAACGGGATGAGCTTAATGGTCGTATTTAGCTCCCTGGCACGCTGTAGCATGATGTCTTTATCCACAACCGCGACCAGCTGTGCTGGCCAGTCGTGTTGTGCAAGTTTGATGACCAAATCAGGCCCTATCCCTGCCGGCTCGCCGGGGGTGATTGCGATTCTTAAACTCATCTTAGTTCTTCTATTAGTCGATTACTTCTATGTGCGCCTGCTCGCGCATTTCACGCATCCACTTAAAGCTCTCTTCTTTAAACTTACGACGAAACAGAAGTTGGTGGGCACGGTTCGCTTTCGCTTGCTCTGTTTTATCAGCAACACGCTTATCAAGCAACTGAACGATGTGCCAGCCAAAGGTACTTCTGAATGGCTCACTGATCTCATTTTGCTCCAGCGACATTAAGGCATCACGAAACGCGGGCACGTAAGTAGTCGGATCAGTCCAGTCATATTCACCGCCTTTTAGCGCCGAACCGGGATCTTCTGAGTGTTCTTTGGCCAGTTCAGCAAAGTCTGCATCGCCATTGCGTAGATCGGTCACAAAGCCTGCTAACATATCACGTGCTTTTTCTTCGCTGAGGATGATAGACGGCTTCACCAGGATATGACGAGAGCGCATTTCTACCCGCTCAACCACCTGGCGTCCGCGAATGTCTTGTACTTTAAGAATATGGAAACCGGCACCAGAGCGCAGCGGACCAATGATGTCATCTTTTTTCTTGCCTTTTACCGCTTCGGCAAACAGGGTGGGCATTTCATTGATGCCCATCCAGCCTAGCTGACCACCATCCAGTGCTTTAGCACCACTGGATGAGGCGATGGCGATACGCTTAAATTCGCGGCCCTCATTGAGAAACTCAATGACTTTTTCAGCACGCTCACGGGCGTCTTCGATGTCTTCCGGATTCGCTTTGCTTTCAACTTTGATCAGGATGTGGCCGATATCATATTCTTCCGACTGGCCAGTTTGTTGTGCCAAAATTTGTTGCAAATTAGCAATTTCCTGCGGGCTGATATAGATACGGCGGTCCACTGCGGCGCGCTGTACTTGCGAAACCATGATTTCAGTACGGATTTCTTCTCGGTAGGCCTGAAAGCTTTCGCCCGTGGCTTCGATTGAAATACGTAAATCGGCAATGTTACCGCCCTGATCTTTGGCCATGCTGGCCAGTGTCTGATCAAGCTGAGCATCAGAGATTTCCATGCCCATGCGTGCGGCCATTTGTTCCATCAACACCTGGTCAATGAGTTTTTCAATGGCCTGGATGCGCAGTACTTTATCTGATGGCAGCTCTGTGTTTTGTTGCTCTGCTTGTTCTTTCACGCGGTTAAGGATCTTGTCCACTTCACTTTTCAGTACCACACCGTCGTTAACCGTTGCGACTACTTTGTCCAGCTGGACACGCTCAGCCCAAACGGGTTGTGCCAGCGTCATACTTAAAATTGGAACTAATAATAGCTTTTTTAAATTCATAAGAGTCTTTGTTGTTAATTATTTAAAAAGAACGGTCTGCGGTAACCAAAGATACCCGAACGTAGTAACTGGCTAGCATCATATCTTGATTTGCTGCCTAACCCTTTTAACACAAAATTGATACCAAAGCTTGTGTCAAAAATTGCGTCATCACGCGAAATCGTTTGGTTAAGATCAGTTTGTATTTGACGTTTACCTGTTATGCGCACTGCCCAGCAGCATGATTCGTACTGCAGGCCGGCAAATACTTCAACGCTGCGGTTTGCCGTCATATCACGATGATAGCTGGCAACCAGCTGCCAGTTTTCGTCTATCGGTAAACTACTGAACAGACCGATTTGATCAATTTCGTATCCTGAGACATCACTTGCGTAGTGATGGTTCAATTGAACGAGTTTTTTATTGCTGCCTCGATAATCGAGCGTCATGTGAGACTGGATCAGCTCTTTTTCATCGGCATCATACTGTAAACCGGCTGAGAAATACCAACGCCGGTGCCAGTGCAGCATACTTTCGGCCGCAAACAAGGCGTTGTAGTTTTTACTGCCAAATTCCTGACTGTTTTGTGTCAGCAAATTGGGTTCCAAAGATTGCTCTGTGGGCTTAGCTGAGTCACTCAGATAGAGGATCTGTCCCATGCTGAAGTTAAAGCGTTCGCTGTTGTTGCTGTCGAATAATCGGGTCGTTGCGCCCAGTGTAAATTGGTTTGCCTGTGCGATAAAGTCGACACCGGAAAAGCGCTGCTCCCGGAACAGACCAAAAAAGTCGTCCTGCATTTTGATGGTGTCATACAAAGCGATACCGGACTGGTCTTTTCTGGGTGTATACAAATACTGGATCTGTGGTTCCAGCGTTTGTGTACCTTGTTGCAAAATAAAGTTAGTTGGCCGTTCCAGGTTTAGCTGGCCATGTAAGCGCAGTTTAGGGAGCGTACGGGAAACGGATTTCTTATATTGGGATTGTGAGAATGCCTCATCTCCGTCCTGCTCATAATAGGTGTGCATCAAACTCAGGTTAGATGCAAATGACCAGGCATAGGCGTTGTAGTCATAAGACACACTTGGCTCGATGTGAATTCGGGTTGCGTCTGTGACAGTCAGCTCATCGTTAGTAAAGTGGCTGATTTGGCCTGTGAGCCCCCAATTAAACCCTTGGTAGTTTTGCGTCACGTGGTTAACCGTGAGCTGGGGCAACACCGCGTAGGACTCAGTGTGATTACCCAGCACTTCGAAGTTTTGGATCTTCAGGTCAACGGCCCATTCATCCCCCAGATAGCTGAGCTGACCGGTACGGTAGAGCTGAGTGTCTGTTTCATTGGCGTATTGGGAGTCTAAATCTGAAATATAGGCATCATCACTGACATTGGTAATGTCAACACTGGCACGCCAGTTTTCATCGAAGTAGCTGTTTTGTGTCCAGTTGACTAAATACCGCTCATCAAGTTGTTTGGCAGAGTCGTCCTGCTCCAAAAACTCTATGGCCAGCTGGCCCTGGTGATGTTTGGTCAGGTAACGAAATTCCGAAATCAGCTGAGTGCCTTTTTTAGACATATAGCGAGGTGTGATGGTTGCGTCATAATTTGGTGCCAAGTTTAAATAGTATGGCACAGCCACCCCTAAGCCTCGACGACTGGAGCTGCTAATCGTCGGCGTGAGCACACCGGATTTACGGCGATTGTCTATGGGAAATGTAAAGTAGGGCACATAGACAACCGGCGTATCTAATATTTTGAGAATAGTATGATGCGTTTCTCCCCAGCCACTGTCACGATTCATGACGATACTACTGGCCTCGATTGACCAAAAAGGGGTTTCTCCGGGACAGGTGGTAAAGCTGGAATTGAGCAAATCAACCTGACTGGCGGTGGCATGCAGTTTTTCGGCGCTGCCATGACCATTTTGTTGGGTCAGCCAATAATCTGCACCGAGCAGGCTGAATTCGTACTCCTGGAGATTGGCAAACATACCAGTACTGTTAACCAGGGTATATTTATCCTGAAAAACGAGTGGGCCAGTGGCATTGAGTAGTCCCTGCTGTTTGTCTATCAGGGCAGCCTGAGCTGACAAGCTCATGATATTGGAGCTAATCACGACATTGCCACTGAATTCAGCACTGTCGACGCCCTGCAATTCAACATTGTCAGACTGAATATCGATAGCGCCATTGGGCAAATCAGCGATGGGTTGCCAGTTTTTAGGCTGAAAGTAGTCTTTACACTGAAGGCCATCAATGTTCGAATTAGCAAAAGTCGCTGTACTGATTAGGGGAAGCACGAAGAGGCCCCAAGCTTTGCTCATTTATCAACCTTGTTTGCCGAAATTCATTTTCAAGCCAGACATAATAAATGAAAAGCGTGTTAATTACAGTAGTTAAGAATAGGAAATAGTAAGAAAAATGACCCCAAGCCTGTCACCAGAGGTTGCGCTGAGAGCGCAGGCCCGCGCGGCCTTTTTGCACAATCATTATCATGTCTTACCGGAGCAGGTAACTGCCCTTGACGGAGACGCCAGTTTTCGTCGCTATTTTCGTGTCACACATCAGGGCAACTCATTTATTTTGCTTGATGTGGCCCCAGAAGTGGGTGACGTCACGGCATTTGTTGAGCTGAACACGATTTTTAGCCAGGGCAAAGTAAGGGTACCAAAGATTATTGCTGCAGATTGTGCGCTAGGGTTTGTGTTGTTAGAAGATCTGGGGGCTGAGCACCTGGCCGACCGGCTTACTGCAACGTCTGAGGTACAGGGGTACTATGAATCCCTGATTGATATGTTGCCTGACATTGCTCGTCTGCCAGCCAGCCCACATATGAAGCCCTATGATGCGGCCTTCATTGAAATGGAATTGGATATATTCAGCGAGTGGCTACTTACTAACTGGCTGAGCTTCGAACCGCAGAAGGCCTGGTACCAACATTGGACAGATCTGAAGCAGGCGCTGATCAAAAATATGCTGGCACAGACGCAGGTGACCATGCACCGGGATTTTCACAGTCGCAACCTGATGTGGCACGACCAGCAGTGGGTGGTGATAGATTATCAGGATGCGGTGCAGGGCCCGGTAACGTATGACGTGGTGTCCTTGCTTAAAGACTGTTATTACCGGTTACCTGAAGGGCAACTGGCCCATTTGCAACGCTATAGTTTTGACGTTTTGCGTGAAACCGGGCTGCTGCCACCACACAGTCATTTTGAGGAATACCAGAAGCAGCTGGCATTGACCGGGCTACAGCGTCATCTCAAGGCGGCTGGGATCTTTGCGCGATTATATTTACGAGATGGCAAGCCCGGTTATTTACATAACATTCTGCCAACTTTGCAATACATTCTGGACACTGCAAAGTGTGTTGATGCATTTCAATGGCTTGCAACCAGTTTGCAATCCGAGATAATACCCCTGGTACAGGCTAAGCTGGAACAACAAAAATGAAAGCAATGATTTTGGCCGCGGGCCGGGGCAAGCGTATGATGCCGCTGACGGCGACTATGCCAAAGCCCTTGCTTGAGGTTGCAGGTAAGCCCTTGCTGGAATACCACATAAAACGGTTGGCTGACGCAGGCATTACCGACATCGTCATTAATCTGGCGTGGCAAGGCGAGAAAATACGTGATTACTTCGCTGATGGCAGTGCGTTTGGTGTGTCTATTCAATACAGTGATGAACCTGAAGGGGGGCTGGAAACGGCGGGGGGCATTGTCCGGGCTTTGCCTTTGTTGTGTGATGATGCAGACACCTTTGTTGTGATCAACGGCGACATTTATACGGATTATGCTGTGCATGACTTGTCTCGTTTGCACCTGTTACCAGGTGAAGCCCATCTGGTACTGGTGGAAAATCCACCTCATAACCCGGACGGAGATTTTCCTCTGGCCCATCAGAGCATCTCTACTCAGGCTTATACGTTTGCTGGTATTGGCTTGTATCATAAAGATTTCTTTAACCAAGTGACTGAACAGTTTGCCGCTCTGGGCCCTATGCTCAGAGCAGGCCTGGCGCAGGGCAGCATCTCAACGGAACTTTATTTGGGGCAATGGCACGATATTGGCACGCCAGAGCGGTTAGTTGAGATCAACAACGCAGTGGAGCACACATATGTGGGGTAAGTTGTTGGGGGCAGGTTTCGGCTTTATGTTTGGCAAATGGCTGGGCGCTATTCTCGGCTTTTATCTGGGTCATTTGTTCGACAAAAGCCTGAAGCAGGACTTTGACAAAGTGGGTGGATTTCAGGGCTTTTTAAATGGTGACGATCTCAGTGAACGCCAGGCGCTGTTTTTTTCCAGCTGCTTTTCTGTCATGGGCCATATTGCAAAGTCAAATGGCAGAGTCAGTGAGGTACATATTCGCGCGGCAACGGCCTTTATGGATGAAATGGCATTGGCGGGTGATGATCGACGCGAAGCACAGCATGCCTTCAGAGCGGGCAAAGAAGCAGATTTTTCGGTGAAAGATGCGGTGCGGGAAGTCAGAGAGGCCTTTGCCAGGCGTTATGACTTATTGCAGTTGTTTCTGGAAATTCAAATTCAGATGGCGTTTTCGGATGGCCATGTATCTGAGCAGGAGCAGGCGCTGCTGCGTGAAGTGAGCAAGTATCTGGGGATTTCTCCGACTCAGTTTAACTTCTTGTTACGGCGCTATCAGGCCGAGTATCGTTTTCGTCAGCAGCGTGCTCAATGGCAATCACAACAATCACAGCAGCGTCAGAGTGGGGGTCAGCAAAGACAGCAGCGTGATTCTGCACGTGAACCTCAATCATCAGCCGTATCACGCAGCGAAGCGCTTGCGGTATTGGGTCTCAGTGATGGCGCATCAGACAAGGACATCAAACGTGCGTATCGCAAACTGATGGCGCAACACCATCCTGACAAGTTGGTTTCTCAGGGTCTGCCCGAGCATATGATGGAAATTGCCAAGCGAAAAAGCCAGAGTATTCAGTCAGCGTATGAACTACTGAAACAAAAACGCAGTAGTTAACTCAGCCTTTAATTCAGACTAAAGCCGGCGTAAAAACCCGGTTAGTTCTTTACGCAGTCGCTGATGCTGTAAAGGCTGATGCTGCTCTCCAAAAAGCTCCCTTTGACGATAATCGAGCTTGCTGTTACGTCTGGCCCAACGGCGGCGATCGTCAATGGTTTCCAAAACCAGGGGACTGTCGAATGTGTAAAAGACATCCAGCAGGGCTGGCGCGACCAGTGACAAACTGGCTGGTAAGTGGCTGTTGCGTTGTGCATTGGCTAGCTGAGCGCTCACGGTGACTAGCGCATCAACCCGAACGCTTGGTAAAGTGGCCAGATACTCCGCAAACAGGCCTGCACTGTTGCCAAATGCTACTATGGCAATGTGTTCCTGCTGACGCAGCGCCAGGGTTTTGTAGAGGGCTTCAAAGCGGGCAATCAAAGCGGCTTTGTAATTGTCTAGGGCTAGTTCACTGAGCACCGGGATCGCCGAACTTTTCACTTCATTGGGCTGCGCGTCAATGAGATCCGCTGCAAGGTCACCGTTGCTTGTGAGATCGGGGACCGGCAAGGTATATGTATCGTAGCCATCATCCGTTAATGCCTGATGTAAGTAACTTAAGCCATTATTGTAGAGTTGGCTTTGCTCTAGTCCGGGCAACAAAACAATGATGCCACGTTTTGGTGCGGCCATATATTCTGAGAATAAAACGGAGATTTCCTGTTCTTCATCTTTAATCGTCAGTAGCTTTTCGCTGCTCAGCCAGTAGCGTAGATCGCTGTCAAATTGTGAGGACTTACTCGGTGGATTCTGTTGCTCTGCGGCCTGAGTCGGTGTCGTCACGACCAGGCTTAGCACCAGGCTGACTGTCAAAAAAAACCGGGAATAGTTAAGCATGTTTGCGCACCTTACCTTGCTAATGCCCTTGTATCGGCAATTTACCGCAAAGCTTGAGGACATTCTGGTTGTCACTATGTGCAGCGTCACAAAATTTCGGTAAACTCGTGCCGAAAAAATCGATGGAGAGTGCTTTGAGCAATAAAACTGACACCAAACGTGATTTTATCTGGTTGTTTTTTAAAGGGGCAGGTATGGGCGCCGCCGACGTCGTGCCGGGTGTATCCGGTGGCACCATTGCGTTTATTACCGGTATTTATGCCCGCCTGCTTGGGGCAATTAAAAGTGTCAACCTGGACGCCATTAAAACACTCAGAAGCAATGGATTAAAGGCCGCGTGGCAACATATAGACGGCACTTTTTTGGTGGTGTTATTTGCGGGTTTGCTGACCAGCGCCGCTTCTTTGGCGAAACTCATTACTTATTTACTTGAGCATCATCAGCTATTTGTCTGGTCGTTCTTTTTTGGCCTGATCATCGCGTCGTTTATTCATGTCGGTAAGCAAGTCTCTCGCTGGGACCTGCCGACCATCAGTGCGTGTCTGGCAGGTGCGGTCATTGCCTATGTGATCACTTCTTTGGCGCCTGCCGAAGCGGTGCCACAGACCTGGTATTATTTTGCCGCTGGCGCAATCGCAATTTGTGCCATGATTTTGCCCGGCATCTCCGGTAGTTTTATCTTATTATTACTGGGAATGTATGGTCATGTACTTAGCGCGGTCAATGAGATGCAGGTGATGTTGATCGCTTTGTTCTTGGGTGGATGTGTGGTTGGCCTGATGGCATTTTCACGTTTGTTGTCATGGTTACTTAGTCGCTTCGAGCAGGTCACCTTTGCCTTGCTATGTGGGTTTTTGCTTGGTTCACTGAACTTATTATGGCCCTGGAAGCAAGTGTTAACCACCTACACTAACTCCAAGGGGATAGAGAAGCCGTTAACGCAGGCCAATGTGTTGCCGGGAGAATTTGCTCGTCTATCTGGCCAGGAACCTTATGTTCTGAGTTGCGCTTTATTGGCTGTGGCGGGCTTAGCCCTGATCCTGATGATTGAGCGGATCAGTCGTAAAGACGCCTAGTTGGCACTGAACAGTGGTCAACTGATAAAATTTCATCATCTTATCATACGGGTGTGTGACAGTGGTTACACACCCGTTTTTTGTTGTCTGGCGGGAGAGAGCAACTCTAAGTAAGGCGGTGGGCTTAGACTTGTGTCGAATGCAGATGGAGCGAAAAGTGTGCTATCAAGTAGCCGCGCTCAAGTTAACCACGTTTTAACCCTGTTTCGGACCTGATAACACATGAAAAACTCGCTTTACGTTTTGCTCGCCTTAATCTTTATGCTCTGGCACCCGGCTGCGATGTCGGCTGCGGCCAACCACGTTGCAACACCCATCGATCTCACCTCGGCTGCCCTTGGCTGGATCTGTATCGCTATCTTTGTACTGGCTTATATTCTGGTCATGCTAGAAGAGAAGCTTCACATGCGTAAATCCAAACCTGTGCTGGTGGCGGCCGGACTGATCTGGATGCTGATCGGCGGCTACTATGTGATGCACGATATCCCTGAGCTGACTGAGCATGCTTTTCGGCATAATTTACTCGAGTTTTCAGAGTTGATGTTATTTCTGTTGGTGGCGATGACTTATATCAACGCCATGGAAGAGCGGCGCTTATTTGATGCCTTACGGGTATGGATGGTACGCCGCGGGTTTAACTTCAGAACGTTGTTTTGGCTCAGCGGTTTTCTGGCTTTTGTTATCTCGCCGATAGCGGATAATCTGACGACGGCCTTGTTAATGTGTGCGGTCGCCATGAAAGTGGGCCAGGGTGACAAAGAATTTATTAACCTCAGCTGCATTAATATTGTTGTGGCGGCGAACGCGGGTGGGGCATTCAGCCCATTCGGTGATATTACCACGCTGATGGTGTGGCAGGCCGGTATCGTGCATTTTGCTGAGTTCTTCTCTCTGTTTTTCCCGGCACTGGCCAATTACCTGGTGCCCGCTTTGATCATGAGCTTGTTCGTAAAGAATAAGAAGCCTGCGGCCAGTGATGAGCACATTGAGCTTAAGCGCGGTGCGCGGCGTATCATGGTGTTGTTTTTAGTGACCATTGCCACAGCGGTCTCTTGCCATAGTTTGTTACACCTGCCGCCGGTTCTGGGTATGATGATGGGGCTAGGGTATTTGCAGTTTTTTGGCTATTTTTTACGGAGCACTTTACCCAATTCATTGGACAGAAAGCGCGCTGAGGCAGAGCAGGCCGGCGATCAGGAACGTCTGAAAGCACTGGGCAATGTGGTGCCTTTTGATGTGTTTGCGAAAGTGTCACGCGCTGAGTGGGATACCTTGCTGTTTTTCTACGGCATTGTGATGTGTGTTGGCGGGCTGGGCTTTATGGGATATCTGAGCCTAATGTCAGAAGTGTTGTATGGTGACTGGTCTGCAACGGCCGCCAATGTGTTCTTAGGTGTGGTTTCGGCCGTGGTTGATAACATTCCGGTGATGTTTGCCGTACTATCAATGCAGCCTGAGATGTCCCATGGCCAGTGGTTATTGATCACGCTGACCGCCGGGGTGGGGGGCAGTCTGCTTTCCATTGGCTCGGCGGCGGGCGTGGCATTAATGGGACAAGCCAGAGGCTATTATACCTTCTTTGGTCACCTCAAATGGACGCCTGTGATAGCTTTGGGCTACGCTGCCAGTATCCTGGTGCACTTGTGGTTAAACGCCGAGTTATTTACGGTGTTTGACTAAGTACTCGGTGAGCACTTCATGTTGTGCCTTTATCCAGCGTGCGTCGACCGGCTTGGCGGCGCTGATCGCATGTGACAGGGGCACATCGTGTAGTGCTGTGCCTTGTTTGCCTATCATAATTCCAGTTCGGCTATCCATTACGGCATTGACGGCTTCCAGTCCCAGCTCTGTGGCCAGTAGCCGGTCTTCTGGTGCCGGGCTGCCGCCACGCTGAATATGACCAAGCACACAGACTGCACTGTCGATACCAGCCTGTTCAGCCAATTGTGCTTTGAGGGCCTGAGGTCCGCCGGGCCAGAGGTTTTCAGCCAATACAATCACAAAGCTGTCGTGGTTGTGTTGCTGTTGCACCTGGATTTGGTTTATCAGCCGATCCAGTTGTTGTCTGGTGTCGGCAGAATCACAATTTTCGAATGACAAGATAGCCTCTGCGCCGGTCGCCAGTCCGACATGAAAGGCAATATGGCCGCTATGTCTGCCCATGACTTCGACAATAAACACGCGCTCAAAGGCGTTTGCGGTGTCGCGGATCTTATCTATGGCATGGGTGGCGGTCGTGACCGCAGTGGCAAAACCTATGGTGTTGTCGGTGCCAGCCAGGTCATTGTCTATGGTCCCGGGCAGGCCGATAACCTGACCTTCCCAGTGGGCCTTAATCGCTTCAAGTCCCCTAAATGAGCCATCTCCTCCAATTACGATCAAAGCATCAATCTGGTGCTTTCTGAGTGTATTAACGGCTTGTTTTGGGCCTTGCGGTTCGCACATTGCGCGGCAACGGGCACTTTTTAAGATAGTGCCGCCAAATTGCAGGACATTGGCTACATCCCGGTGTGTCAGAGTTTGCCACTCATCGTTTAACAGGCCATTATAGCCATGGAAAAAGCCAATGCAGTCATACTGGTTGTGCTGAGCGCTGTGCACGATTGCACGGATAGCGGCATTCATCCCGGGCGCATCGCCCCCGCTGGTGAGTATTGCAATTTTGGTCATTCAGTTCCCTGTACTGTGGCTGAGCTATACACCTTGATTAATGTACAGCACAGAGCAGCCACAGTACAAGACAGGGCGCTTTACTTCTGAGTCAGCGACCAGACGGCAATACTGCCGGAGATTTCATTGCCGACGATCAGCAATGGGGTGTTGGTTGGGCTGTGCTCGGCACTTACAAAGGTCATTCCTTCCGGTGCCAGATCACCCGAAATGTCAGCCCCTTCTTCCAGACCTCGGTTAATGAGGTAAGTGGTAAAGGTGACATTGAATGGGTTGGTGACATCATAGATCAAAATACTGCCCATGCGCTCCAGTCCGACAAATGCGTAGGTACGTTCACCTATCTGGCCCAATGTCAGCGCTTCTGGTTCAGCCCCTTTGGCGTCTGAGCGCGTATCGCCTTCGTTGGTGTCTTCATCGTTGTTAAACTGCTCACCGTGTAGCGCGGTGGTGATACGTACGATTTCGTCTCCAGAGTCAAACACCCGGGCACCACGTTGATCCCAGATAGAGAATGAGCGTGCACCATAAGTGTAGAGTTTCTCATACTGGCCATCACTGTCCTGATCGCCCATCACTGTGGACACTTTCAGGCGACCCAGGTCGTCGTTGTCGTTATTGATATACGCAAAGTTATCTGCCAGAGTCAGATCTTTGGCTCGGATCTCGTCGGTATATGCCAGGCAGCCATCGTCCTCGTCGAAGTCTAGTCCGCCATTAGCGGTACACTCGGCTTCATCGGCAGCAGGGAAGAAGTACTCTCGTCCATCCCCTTCGTTAGCTGTGACGATGAAGTTCGCGCCTTGCCATTGATAGCTGGCGATGGTATCCGGTTGGTACATGCCGTATAAACCCGGATAGCTACGCAGATTGATGCCGCCATCTTTGTCGGATGCATCTAAAGTCCATTTACCCCAGTCTTTGTAACCCAAGCCCTTTATTGTTAGTGAGTTATCACTTAGGTCAACGATAGCCAGTGCATTGTTCTCTTGTAACGAGACATAGGCATAGCGGTTATCTTTACTGACAGTAACGTACTCAGGTTCAAGATCCATAGCAACACTGGTATTGATGGCCTGCCCTTTGATGGTGCGCCCGGTCGGGTTGGCGAAGACGACGCCCTGGGCCTGTAACTCGGCTTGTTGATCATTGAAGGCTTCAAACCCTAACAGAGTAGCCTGAGCGGCAACCTGACCGTTATTGACCTCTATAATGGCAATACTGCCTTGCGGGTCAACGCTATAGTCGCCTGCTGGTTCACCTTCATTGGCCACCAAAATTTTGCTGCCATCCTGATTAAAGGTCACCATATCAGGCAGGTAACCTACTTCGACTGATTTCAGTAATTGAGGTGTTTGTGCGGCAATATCATAGACCAGCACAAATCCGGTCTCACCGGTTTCGCGCGCCATTGCAACGGCGAGTAAGTCGCCATGAATCGCCAGGCTGTTTGCATCAGCGGCAACCACATCGCTGACAGCAATCGTCTCAGTAACGGTAAGGTTGGTGTTAGTTATTACACCCTGGTTGTCTTTGTTGAGCTTATCCGCATCAAGTTGTGCGGCTGAAATCAAGGCGATTTGCGGCCTGTCTCCGGAGCTGTCCAGTGCAAAGATACGCTGACTGGTCGCATGATAAGCGACGATTTCGGCTGCGCCTTCCGGGCTTGCCACGTTTAATACGGCACGGCCGACCAGCTGTGCAGACAAATCACCCGTCATGCGCGCGCCTGTCTCGCCTTGCGGGCCTTGTGCACCGGTTTCACCTTGTGCGCCAGCGTCTCCTTTATCGCCTTTTTCACCTGCTGTGCCCGCCTGGCCTGTTTCACCTTGCAGGCCTTGCTCACCTGCTTGTCCATCGTCGCCATCCAGGCTGCAGCCACTGAGTAAGCCCAGTAGCGTTAAAGAGATCAGTGTTTTTTTCATTGTCTTTATTCTAAGTTGAGAAAATCACCGTCATTAAAACAGGGATAATTGACATCAGAATGACAAAGGCGGGGTTTTGATAAAAGGAGAGAGAAAATGGCCCTCGCACTTGGTGCGAGGGAAGCCAATGATGACGGTCACTCTAAGACTGAGTGAGGCGATCAAGCTCTGCGCGTTGCGCGCTGGGTAAGTTATCAACCACAATCTGATACGAATCATCAATCATGCGTTTGATTTCTTCTTCCGGGATGCTGCCATCAAGTACGATGGTGTTCCATAATCGTTTATTCATGTGATAGCCAGGCACAATTGCAGCGTACTTGTCGCGTAACAGCAGTGCTTCATCTGGATCACATTTTAGGTTAAGCCACCAAACTGGCTCACCATTTTCACCCAATTGACCCTCTTTCCCTTCATATAAGGTGGCAAACATTTTGTGCTGCACCTTGTAAACGTCCACGTCCTGTGCAAACGGTTTTGTGATAAAGGTCCCAGGCTTAGCCTATAAATACTCATGTACGAATTTCTGATCCATCGCCCGTGTCCTTGAAATAACAAATTAAATTTAAACAACATGGGGCTGATTTTAGCAGCTTTTGTGAGATTTCTGTAATTGGGAATAAGTAAAAATTATCAGTCAGTTAAGACCAAATAAGAATATAACTGAATAACCTTATCTAAGCTGCGCAACAATATAAGTATATTTCACCCTACTGAGAAAAATACGTATTAAAACGCACAGAGGTTAACCAGTCCATTTATCTTTACAGTTCCAATTTCAAATCTGCTCAAGGAGGAGTGTCCTCCCGCTCATTGACTGCTAACCACACCATGACCAAATGACAAATGCCCACTTCATTAAACATTCACGTGCTTCTGGGTGAGACAGGAACCTCGCCAGATGCGGTGAAAGTGCAATCAAATTGGCACGCATAAGCTTTCAATCCCGTTCGGCTTAACCTAAGTGTAGGAAAATCAAACAGGATCGCCAGCGAAAGTGAGTTGTGTTCAGACCGGCCCATGATCTGATGGTGCACTTTGCTGCGCTTATTTCTAAGTCAGTGCAAATAATACCTAGTTAAAATAATAAGTTAGTAGTTATTTGCAATTTCAGGTGCCCGATGTCTCGGGTACCTGAGTGAGAAACCAATCGTTTCTGGGGACGTATTAAATTAAATAATGCAATATTTTGCAACAATTTAAGTGTTTTTGCGTGCTTTTTAGACTTATTGTACACTGCGCGGGAAAAAAGTTACCCATTTACTTAACGTGTCGCCCAGTCTGACCTTGCGTTCACGTTTGGATCTCGAATACGGAGGCGATGTGTTGGTGTTGTATGTTGTTTTGATGTGCCTGGGCGGATTGCTGATGCTTAATGAATTGCGCTGTACGGGCGTCACACGGCGCTCCTGGGTGTTGTTGGCTGCATTTGCTGGGCCTGTGGTGTGGATCCTGTTTCGTGCGCACTACCGGCTTGCCTGGCTCAAACAGGTGGGGCAGCAGTATTGTATTTTGCGCGCCTGAATAAACAGCATATATGCGCCATGTCCTTGGCATGCTCAGGAGGCACACAGTGCCTGATGCAGGGCAAATTAGCTGCGCGGCCTTTAAATCCACAAGTCTGGATGAAAAATGTGTCAGTAAGTCAGGGTTAACGGGCCCAGATAGGTGTGTATTGCTGTTTAGGGTCGTTAAGGCTGCTAGTTTACCAGCTGTAGTGTGGGCTTGTCAGACTGCTGTGCATGCAGGAATTGCTCGAACTCTTCGGCTGAGAGCGGCTTTGCGTAGTAATAGCCCTGAATGGTCTGGCAGTTCAGACGCTGTAACTGATGCAGCTGTTGTTCCTGCTCGACGCCTTCAGCGACAACATGCAGACCCAGGTTATGTGCAATCGTAACGATGGAATCCACCATGTTACAGCCACGCTCTGTATTCATATCGTCCACAAATGCTTTGTCTACCTTGAGGGTATTCAGTGGAAACTGTTTCAGGTAAGCGAGTGAGGAGTAGCCGGTACCAAAATCATCCATAGCCAGATGGATCCCGCGAGAGCTCAAAGAGCGCATAATTGAAATTGCTTCTTGTGGATCATCCATAACAGTGCCTTCTGTAATTTCCAGCTCGAGAAAATAAGAAGGAAGTTGATTCTTTTGCAAGATGAGGTCTATACGAGCGGTAAGGTCCGGTAAACTGAACTGTCGGGCAGACAGGTTAACGGCAACCCGGCCATTAAATAGTCCCATATCAACCCAGCGTTTGACGTCTTTACAGGCTTTGTCCAGTACCACTTCACCGATTTCAACAATCTGACCTGTTTCTTCTGCGATGGGAATAAACAAGCCCGGGCTGATCACGCCTTTTTTCGGTGTGATGAAGCGGACCAGGGCTTCCATACCAACCAATGCGCCACTGGCAATGTCCATTTTGGGCTGATAGTAAACGACAAAGTGATCTTCCTTTAAGCCAAAACGCATCAGGTTTTCAATTTGCAGACGCTTAACCGCTTGTTCATTCATCGAGTCATTGAAGAACAGGTAGTGGTTGCCTTTTTGTTTGGCATGATACATGGCCGTGTCCGCATTTTTCAGCAAAATCTCCGGCGTGCTGCCATCTTCAGGGAATAGTACAATGCCCACGGATGAGGTGATCACCAGCTCATGGTTGGCCATTTTAAACGGCGTTGCAATGACCGCCAGAAACTGTTTAGCGGCTTTACTGATGGTGTGAATGTCGTTTGTGCCCGACATCACCAGGGCAAACTCATCGCCACCCAGACGGTAAAATGTATCTTGCTGACGGCACAGTTTGTTGAGGCGCATGGCGAGCTTAGCAAGCAGGCTGTCTCCCAGCTGGTGGCCAAGAGAGTCATTAATTTTCTTAAAGTTATCGAGGTCAAAGACCAGCAAAGCGTGATCGCGCTTTTGGTCGACGAGCTTTTTCAGATTGGTAAAGAAGAGATTTCGATTAGGCAGGCCCGTAGTGCGGTCTCGATTTGACAAGTTGTGCAGTTGTGACTCTGCTTTTTTGCGTTCGGTCAGATCAGAGAATACCACCACGTAATTGGTAATGTGGCCATGGTTATTTTTAATCTCGTCAATGGAAATTTCGATTGGCAGCATAGTGCCCGTCTGGTCGTAGAGTTTCAGCTCTTCCTGCCAGTGCTCGCTCTTTCTCAAAGCGGCTTTGATTTGATTGATGAACTGGCCATCATAGCCCGGGAGCTTGAACTCGGTATTGATATATTGTTCACGCACACCACCAAAGATTCGAATATAGCTCGGATTCAGGTCAACCAGACGGAAGGTATGATCGTAGATTGCAATGGCATCGGTCAGAGATTCGACACATTTAGCAAACAGGTTCAGGCGCTCTTCGGTACTTTTAAGGTGGTTAATATCGCGAATTGTGCCTGTCATCCTCAGTGGATTGAGATTGTCATCTTTTTCTATAATTTTGCCTTTGTCCAGCACCCAGTGATACTGCTCCAGGCTGTTTTTGACCCGGTAAGTGGCTTCAAAAAAGGCCGTTTTCTCTGCAAAGTGGAGTTTCAGTTGCTTTTCTACCAGCGGGAGATCCTGAGGGTGTATCTGGCTGGCGTTGGGGATCAGGTGGGTGCCTGGTGTTGTATCCAGCATGAACTTATCGTTAATACGAGTGATTTCACCACTGCGGATATTCCAGTCCCAAAGTGTGTCTCCACTGCCTTCTACGGTACTTTTGAGGCGTTGCTCTGAATGTCTGAGTGCTCTCAGAGAGTGTTTTGTTCGGCGGTTTAAGATGACCAGGTAGAGCAAAGTGGCGGCTGTGACAAAGCCCACCAAAGCGAGCAGTGTCGAAGAATGATTTTGCATAATGCCTGTTGGCAGGGGCGCACTCATTGTCGGCCAGGCCAGAAGCAACAAAACAGATGTAATTGTTTTTATAATTGTTGTTTTCGTCATAAGGCTTAAAGATTCAATTACATTTGCTAATCTAATCTATGCCCCAGGCAGAGTCAAAAAGAAAGTCAGAAAAAATCCCTAATTTCGGACCTAAAAGGTACATCTGCGTGTATTTTGCGCATTGAGACGGTCATTGTGACATTTAAATGTCGAACTGATGGAGTGTGTATCACTTTATCGCTGCTAATGTTTTGTTTAGTGGTGCGCATTGGCACAGATGCGCCACTGAAATATCGGGGGCTAATTACACCTGAGCGTAACTTTCGCAAAGTCTTCAGAAATCAGCTTAACTATATACTGTTTCAGGTCATCAAACGTGAGCGCCTCAAGTGCTGCAATGAGTTTTTCCTGCATTGAAAAGGCGTGATCGTCAGTGCCGATGGCTATCCACAATCGTTGAGAGCGCAACCTCAGGTTTTTGTCCTTTTCTGCAATTTGGGAATGCAATGCTGCTTTGACTTGTGTCCATTGGGTAGCCTCATAGCTATCCAGCTGGACAATTAAATCAGCCAGGTATTGGTGATGACGTTGTAGCAAAGTGGCGCTGTCATAACCGGATGACTGTACATAAAATGCGATACCAGCGCGGGTATTGAAGGGCGCATAGCCAGCACCTACCAAATAGCCAAGCTGTTGCTGTGTGCGCAAAGACTCAAAGTAATCCTGACTGACTAGCTGGTTGAAAGCCATCACTTTGACTTTATCGTCCACGCTGCTAGTTGGTGCTTGAATGTATTCAACAAAAGCATGTTCGGCACCGGATTTTTCAATTTGCACTTGTTGATTTGACGTGACCAGGTTGAGTGGTTTTTTCAGGTCGTCCAGAATTTCGCTGTAGGCAAACAGGGCATGCAGTTGCTTTTGCATATCGAGCGCATGATCCAGTTGCCAGTTACCGTGCATAAAGGCCTTAATGTGGATTTCTTTAAAAAAGTTATCCCGAAACAGGCAAAACTCATTGAAGCTGATATTTTTGAGCGCTTTGGCCAGTTGCTCTGGTGTTGGGTTCCAGGGCATCAGGTGGGCCCCCAATAAACTGAACAACTCGCTGACCGGTTTACTCTTATTGTGGTTTTTCCAGTGCCGGATCAGTTGTTTTTTGTATTCCGCAAAGCGGGTGGCGCTGATTGGTTGTTTAAGCAGGGCTTCGACCAGTTGCAGCACCAGTTTGAGCTGGCTGGCAGACAGACCTGCGGTTTGTAAGGTCAAACCACCCTGATGGGAGCTGAGGTGATAGCTCAATCCGGCCAGTTCTGCAGCATAAAATTGTTCTGCGACACTGTCCATAAACAAATCGGCAAACAGCCTGGTCATGGCCATGCTCTTATGGTTTTCGACCGAACAACGGGAATCTATCTCTAAATAAAAATGGCCTTTGGTAACCCGAAAGCGCGTATCTTGTTTGAACCAAAAGGCAAATCCAGGCCTGTCTGTGAGCAGGGTGGGGGTTTTACGCCCAGGCTCTATGTCATACAGGCGGTTTTCAAACGCCAGGTATGGGTTCGCAGCAGGCAAGCGCATTTCAGGCAGAGGGGTGGTAATGTGTTCAAGCGTTTGTAACCACTCGGTGTTGATACGCTCTACCTGGTAGGGCGTATTGTACCATTGTGCTACCTTGCGGGTAGCATCGTTCTCGCAGGTAATATCGGGGTGGATCAGGATCAGGCGCATGTTATGCGGCGATAACAGCTCCATGAGCTCTTCATGCAGTGCATGATTGAAAGCACTCATACAGTAGTCACCATATAAAGTGTCTTCGTCGTCGTAATGGTGCATATTGATGCTCAGCGCGCTAACCCAGTCGAGTAGTTTGCTGGGTTCCTGATTTTCAAATGCCAGCTCAAGCAAGCGCTTTTTGTCTTCGTAGAGTGCAGGTAAAGCGGCAATCTGTTCGCGGATCAGGCTGATATACTCGAACAGCATTTCTACGATATCTTCGTAGTACTCAATGCCCTCGTCAGTCAACGCGAAACTGATATTAAAGTCTTTAAAATTGCTGCCGTCTGCGCCACCGCCTGCGGACAGGGCGTTGATCCAACCATTTTTCTTTAAAATTGCATAGAGTGAGCCGTCACCTTCATAACCCAATAGGTGTGCCAGAAAGCTCAGGCTTTTGAACTTATACAGTCGCTCTACGTCGGGCATAGCAAAGCTGACAATCAGCTTTTGCATGTGTTTGCGCGGTTCAATGTGGAGTAATAGTCCCAGGTCCTGTTGGCGGTATAAGGGCACTTGAATGGCCGGTTTTGGGATGTCATGACCGGTTACAGGGGTAAAGTTGCGACGTGCTAGCTCGGCCAGCTCATCTAAAGGGTGTGGCCCGGCCAGTACGAGTGTCATCCATTGTGCCTGATAATGAGCGGCAAAAAAGGCTTCAATTTCTTGTTTAAAATCACCACTGTGATCGGCCAGCGTGTTGTGGTTACCAACAGAAAATTTGGCAAAAGGGTGGGCCGGATTGACGGTTTCTTTGTGCACCTGAATGATTCTGCGGTTATCATCTTTGACCTTCAGATTAAATTCTGAGTCAATGGCGTTGCGTTCATCCTGTAATGCCTCTTCACTAAACAGCGGTGCATAGAAGAATTCACTGAATCGTTGCAACGCCTCAGCAAACAGTGCCGCACGACAATCAAAAAAGTAGCAACTGTGTTCGGTGCCTGTCCAGGCATTACTTTGTCCACCGGCGTGACTAACAAACTGAGAAAATTCGCCGCGCACAGGGAAACTCTGAGTACCGAGAAACAACATATGTTCAACAAAGTGTGCCATGCCCTGCCGGCTTTGCGGATCATCAAAATGGCCGACGTTAATTGCGAGGGAGGCTGCTGCCTTATTACTTGATGTATCTTCGACAAGAAGCACTTTTAGACCATTGTCCAGTGTCAGGTGACGATAATTTCTTTTATCATTATTACTCAGTTTCAATTGTGTGCCGCCGATATATTAGTTAGAGACGTGGCTGCTGTTTCCGGGCTACTGCTGGCAAGCGCCCATCAGGACGGTTGCGATAGCCGGTCACCTCTGAATTAGCCTGTATTTAAACTTAAGGTTTAGGTGCTTTTGTTTTAATATAGCGGACAATTTGGGGCAATAGCTACTGCTTGCTTCTAATTTTCTTGCCAACTTTCGGAGTGCTATGAAAACAATTCTGATCATGCGCCATGGCGAAGCGGGCCCTATGCAGGCCAACGATGCGGCCAGAATATTGACTTCACGCGGGCACGCTCAGGCTGCTGAAATGGGTCAATGGTTAGCTGAACATTATCCGCCACAGGCTGTCCTAGTGAGCCCCTATATCAGGGCGCAACAAACGGCTCAGGCTGTCCTGCAAAGCAACCCTGTATCATTCGAAGAGACATGCCAGGATATTGTGCCCAGTGGCAATGCTGCTGTTGCTATCGATTATCTCGAAACCTTAATCAGTATGCATGACACCTTAGACACCTGGCTGGTTGTTGCGCATATGCCGATAGTCAGTTATTTAGTTGATCAATTGGTGCCGGGTGAAATGCCGATCTTTGCAACGGCTGCCGTGGCGGTGATCCAGTATGACCCTGAGACGCTGAAAAGCGAATTGGTCAAGCTCGCCACACCTGCTACCTGAATTGAGACCGATTTTAGGATAAGTTGGCCCGGTGCGGTCTAATGTCCTCCTTTTCACTACGATGCTCTAATACAATGGCATCGCTTTCATGACACCGGTTACCATCTATGGGCGGATGGTTTTCGGTGCTACCTTATTGTTTGTCATAAAATGCACAACACCACATGTGTCTGGATAGTTTTGCTATGCAATCCAAAAAAGTAATGTGCTCATGTGCAGATCTTGTGGTTAGAGTGTATCTATTCGCGGTATAAAGAGCTGGCTGTTGATAAGAGCGAGATAGTGACACCTGTATTTCAATTCGGTAAATCCTTTTCCTGCCATCATATAGGCAAGAGTTTGGTAAGGACAATTGTCCTTATATTGAGGCTTTTTGTTGCGAAAAGTTGTTAACTCTTAGCTAACTTTCACGATATTTACAAAAATGTGGAAAATTTATATGCATAATTGCAGCAATTTGAAAATTTGCTGCTATAATTACGGCCGTCTCGTTCAGCCTCATATAGTCGTTTTGCACTCTCGCTAGTGAGGTCCGCGCTGCTTGTCATTTGCGCGTAAAATTGAGCGAACCAGCCATTGTGATACGGCGCCCAAATCAAAACCGTTGAACTTAAGAGTGCATACAAAAGGTTAAATCCAAACATGAAAGCAATGAAAAGATCTACGTTAGCAACTTTAATCAATGCGACGTTGTTCTCTGCTGTAGCAGGTACTTCATTCACTACGCTTGCAGAAGAAGCGCAAGCTAAAAGTAATCAACTGGAAGTGATCCAAATCACCGCGCGTAAGCGTGTTGAGAACGCACAAGAAGTGCCAGTTTCTGTGTCTGCTTTGCAAGGCGATAACTTGGACGCATACAGCTCAGCTGGTATGGATATCCGCTTTATGAATGCGAAGATCCCGAGCCTGTCGGTTGAATCTTCATTCGGACGTACATTCCCACGCTTTTATGTTCGTGGTCTGGGTAACACCGACTTCGATCTGAACGCGTCTCAGCCGGTATCTCTGGTTGTTGACGAAGTTGTTCAGGAAAACCCTATTCTTAAAGGCTTCCCTGTATTTGATATCGAGCGCATCGAAGTATTGCGTGGTCCTCAGGGAACCCTGTTCGGTCGTAACACGCCAGCCGGTCTGGTTAAGTTCGACAGCGTTAAGCCAAGCCAGGAATTCGATGGGTATGCCGCGGTTTCTTACGGTAGCAACAGCTCAATTGACTTTGAAGGTGCAGCCGGTACAGGTCTAACTGACAAAATTTCTACACGTGTATCTTTATTGGTACAAGATAAGCCGGATTACATCGATGTAAAAGCACCAGGATTTGAGAAAGAAGATTCACTGGGTGGCTACAATGAAAAAGCGGCACGTGTTCAGTTCTTATATGAAGGTGATGACTTCACCGGTTTGCTGAATTACCACGTACGTGATTTGGAAGGTCGTCCGATCCCGTTCCGTGCGAACCTGATTGAAAAAGGTTCGAACAACATTAACCCATTGTACGATAACGATGTGGTTTATCAGGATGCTGCATCTCGTGCTACTCAACAAGTAGACACACAGGGTCTGAGCCTGAAGCTGGAATGGGACCTTAAAGAGCACACCATTACTTCAATCACCGGCTGGGAAAGCGCTGAGATTTACTCGCGTGCAGACGTTGATGGTGGTTACGGTGGCTGGACTGACTCGACAACAGGTACACCTGTTCCTCAGGGTCCGGGCATTATTTTCTTCCAGGCAGAAACAGCTGATGCTATCCCTGACCATGACCAGTATACACAAGAACTTCGCCTTTCAAGCAACTTCTCTGGAGACTTCAACTATCAGGTTGGTTTGTTCCTATTTGAAGAAGACTTAACGATAGAAAGCTTCAACTTTGATACGTCTCAATTCGATGAGTCAACGGGCAACTATGGCTTGCAAACTGGCTATGTAGTACAAAATCAGGAAACATCAGCATGGGCGCTATTTGGCTCGTTTGATTATACTGTCTCTGAACAACTGGATGTTACGCTTGGCTTACGTTATTCAGATGATGAAAAAGACTTTATGGCAAAGCGTACCTCAGACAACCTGCAACTAGGTGCTAACCCAAGTGATAGCCATGTGAGCTGGGACTTGAGCGCTACTTATAAGCTGACTGATGACGTTAACTTGTTTGGTCGTCTTGCTAACGGTTTCCGTGCACCGAGTGTACAAGGCCGTATCTTGTTTGGTAATGAAGTAACAGTCGCAGAATCTGAAACAGTTAACTCAATTGAGTTTGGTGTTAAATCAGACGTTCTGGATGGCCAGGGTCGTGTTAACGCAACTGTATTCTACTTCCAGATGGACGACCAACAACTGACGGCTGTGGGCGGTGGCGCTAACTTCAACCGTCTGATCAACGCCGACAAAACCACGGGTTATGGCTTTGAGGTAGACAGTGAGTGGGTGCTGACAGATGAACTGAATGCAACCTTCAATGTGAGCTATAACAAAACTGAGATTGATGATCCAGACCTGGCGGTTGCCGTATGCGGTCAGTGTACTGTGACAGATCCAACCTACATGGTTGAAGGCGCATTTGGTCCAGAAGCGCGTGCAAGATTGGATGGGAATAGCTTGCCGCACGCGCCAGAGTGGATCTCTAACGCGACATTGCGTTACACCACAGAACTGGAAAACGGTGAGTTCTTTGTATACACCGACTTGTCATACCGCAGTGAAATCGACTTCTTCCTGTATGAGTCAGTTGAGTTCACTGGTGAAGCTCTGTTTGAAGCCGGTGTGCGTGCGGGTTACGCGTGGAACTCGGGCGACAACGACTATGAAGTTTCTGCCTTCGTACGTAACCTGTTTGATGAGCAGGTGGTTATCGGTGGTGTAGACTTCAACAACAACACAGGTATGCTGAACGAAGAGCGCTTTGTGGGTGCCGAGTTCAAAGTGAAATTCTTTTAATTTCACCTTAAATTAAAGTAAAAACCCGTGGATGGTCACCATCCACGGGTTTTTTTATTAATACTGTCATGCAAGCAGGCCCCAGTACTGGTAAAGTACCCGGGTAAATACAGAATTTTTGAGGAAGAAACTATGTCCGCATTTTGGAATTATCGCGTTATCTATTGTGAAGCAAATAAAGATGCGCCAGAGCAGTATCAGGTACATGCGGTTGAGTACAATGAGAATGGCAAAGCGGTTAACTGGTCTGAAACGGGTGAGTCACCTTATGGTCAGAGTATTGATGATCTTAAAGCCGATTTTACCCGTTTACAGACAGCATTTGATAAGCCTGTTTTGAAAGTGGTACGTAAACCGCGTGGTTATGAGCTGGTAGAAAAAGACAGCGGTGAACCTGCACACGCAGAGCCACCTGCTAAAGCCTGATAACATTATACTGATAAAGAAGGAGCGATGATGAGTTTAAAGGCAATCTTGTTTGATTTTGATGGGACGCTGGTGGATTCTGAAGCGCTCCATTATCACAGCTGGCTGCGTGTGCTGGCACCGTTTGGTGTTGAGTATAGCGAGCTGGCATTTTGTGATGAATTTTCTGGCGTACCCACGCTAAAAACTGCTGAAATACTCCTTGAACGTCACAACCTGTCCAGCACAGCGCAGGCGTTATGCGACGATAAAAACCGGTTTTTTGTCGACACCGCAGCGACGCTGCAGCCAAAGCTCATGCCTTATGCACATGAGATCTTAAGTTATGCGTCGACGCATTGTAAGTTAGCGCTGGTGACGGGGAGTACCCGCGCCGAAGCGATCCCGGTGCTGAATCACTACGGGTTGCAGCATTTCTTCGATTGTATTGTCACTAAAGATGACGTGACTCAGCCAAAACCTCATCCTGAGCCATACCAGCAGGCACTGTCCGCATTGCAGGTTGAGCCAGAAAACGCCATTGCGCTGGAAGACAGTACAACCGGGCTGAGCTCAGGTAGCGCCGCAGGTTTGAAGGTACTGGTGATTCCTAACGAGCATTCAGCAAAGCAAGACTTTTCTCAGGCTGCCTGGCAAGTGCAATCGCTGCTGTCGGCGCAAGCTGTTATTGAGGGGCTACTCGCAAAAGCTTAGTACCACCAACTTGCGACTGGCGATTTCCTGACGCCGCGCTAAGCTCTGAGGGAGGATATCTTAACTCTGCCTACAAGGAGCGTAGCGATGAACATTCAACTGACAGGTTGGCTGTTAGCCTGCCTGTGTTATCTGCAAATAGCCTGTGCAAGTCCAGCCCCCGATGTGCAATTGGCCAAAGTGTATCAGGCACAACGACCGGTCTCCCATTATCTGGTAAGTGAAAAGTTTGATGGCGTCAGAGCGGTGTGGAATGGTCAGCAGCTGCTTACCCGAACGGGTCAGATGATCCATGCGCCCGCCTGGTTTACCTCTGAATTGCCAGATATGCTACTTGACGGAGAGCTGTGGGCTGGCTATCAGAACTTTGAGTTTGTCAGTGCTGTGGTGCGGCGTCATCAGGCATCCGAACAGGACTGGCGCCAGATACACTATCTGATCTTTGATGCGCCCAGTGTGGCTGTACCCTTTGCACAACGGTATGACGTCTATTCTCAGCTTATCGATAAGCTGGCACAGCCCCATGTCCGCGCGGTACCTCAGTATCGGTTTACAACCAAGGCTGAGCTGGATGAATTTTTTGAGCAAGTACTGGCACGCGATGGCGAAGGAGTCATGCTGCATGAACATCAGGCACAGCATCAGGCTGGACGCAGTTCGGCCATTCTAAAGTACAAACCTTATTTCGACGCCGAAGCTGAGGTCTTGGCACATTTGCCCGGTAAAGGTAAATATCAGGGCATGATGGGTGCAATCCGGGTTAAAACGCCGCAGGGCATTATCTTTAAAATTGGTTCGGGGTTCACGGATGAGCAGCGGCGCGAGCCTCCCCCAATTGGCAGTCAGGTGACCTACCGATATCAGGGTGTCACAAAATTTGGTAAACCGCGATTTGCCCGTTTTTTACGTGTCAGGCAACCACTTTAAGGATTGTGTTGTAGAGGCACGCGAAGGCTTTTACTTGCCACTTTGCTGTGATACAGTGCGCGACCTTTTTATGGTTGTGAGGTGACAAATGATAGCAGGATTTGATTACGGTAGTTCTAATTGCGCAATCGGTGTGATGCACCAAGGCGATGTAACACTGGTGCCTCTGGAACAGGGCAAACCTTACCTGCCATCGACACTATACGCGTTACACAACAGCCTGGTGAGTGAGTATGTTGCACACAATCTTGCAGGCACAGCATTTGCTGCGGACTATCAGGCAGCGCGTAAGCCTTTGTTAGGCAATGCAGCTATGGCACGGCGTGAGCTTGACCTGGCGGCTGACGAGCAAGGGGTGTTTGTCGGTCAGCAAGCCATAGAAGAATACATCGCGTTTCCTGAAGAAGGGTACTTCGTGAAGTCGCCCAAGTCTTTTTTTGGTGCGGTTGGTCTGAAACCAGCTCAGCTGGCATTTTTCGAAGACATTGCAACGACCATGATCATGGAGCTAAAAAGCCGTGCTGAGCGTCATCTGGAGCAGCCGCTCAGCCAAACGGTCATTGGTCGACCGGTTAACTTCCAGGCCATTGGGGGCGAGGACAGCAACCGCCAGGCGATAGATATTTTGACGACCGCAGCGAAGCGCGCCGGATTTAAAGACGTGGCCTTTTTGTATGAGCCTCTGGCAGCAGGCATTGATTATGAGTCTCGCCTGACTCAGGATCAGAAAGTGCTGGTGGTGGATATTGGTGGTGGTACCAGTGATTGCTCTTTCGTGCAGATGGGACCGGACTTTCGTGCTAAGGCGGATCGCAGTGATGACTTTCTGGCCCACACCGGTAAACGAATAGGCGGGAATGATCTCGATATCGCACTGGCATTTCACACCTTGATGCCAGTATGTGGGCTGGGCAGCCAGTTTACATCTGGTTTGCCCTTGCCCAACCCTTTGTTCTGGCAGGCATGTAAAATTAATGACATTCAGATGCAAAGTGACTTCTACAGTGCGCAAATGGCGCGCGAGCTGACCGGTATGCTGAGAGATGTCTGTGAGCCGGGAAAACTTAAGCGATTGTTAAAGATCCAGCACAGCAAGATGACGCATCAATTCGTGCGTCAGGGCGAGCTGGCAAAAATTGCGCTGTCTGATCAGAATTCACATACGGCAATCCTGGACTTTCTGGATAGCGAGCTGAGCGTCGATATTAGTGCGCAGACTATGGCTGAGTCGGTGGCAAGCTGTCTTGAGCAAGCCGCAGTGCTGGCTGAGCAGGCAATAGCTGAGGCAGGCACGCGTCCCGATGTGATTTATCTGACAGGGGGGAGTGCCCAGTCTCCGCTGCTAAAATTGGCACTACAGCAACGCCTGGGCGATATCCCTATGGTCAATGGCGATAATTTTGGTAGTGTTACCGCCGGTCTGACCAAGTGGGCGAGTCAATTATACCGCTAGTGATTGGGTGCTATAGCGCCATACGATGCGCCAGATATTGCTCATAATCGGGTAGCTGGCGCTCAATTGGGGTGGTCATCATCATGGATGACAACAACATATCTGCGGTGGTCTCATTACAGGCTACCGGAATATTCCACACTGCCGCAAGCCTCAACAGCGCTTTGACATCCGGATCATGCGGCTGTGACGCAAGCGGATCCCAGAAGAAAATCAACATGTGAATTTCGTTCTCAGCGATTTTAGCGCCGAGTTGCTGGTCGCCTCCCATCGGGCCGCTGAGTAACTTAGTGACTTCCAACCCAGAGGTTTTTTCAATGAGGTGACCGGTTGTTCCTGTTGCATAGAGTTGATGCATAGCGAGCTTATCCAGGTGCGCCTGACACCAGCTGACCATAGCCTGTTTTTTGCCATCATGCGCGACCAGTGCGATGCGTTTTTTAGCCGGAATGACCTGCGACTTGGTATCCATACTTACCTCATAATAATAAGTTAATTGCCAGTGCGACGAAGATAAAGGCCGAGATCCTGTCTATCCAAATCGGTGCACTGGGATGAGCGCGAAAATAGCCGGCGATTTTATCGCCGCTGTAAACATACACACAATCAATAGGAAAGGCCAGAATTGGATAGAGTAACCCGAACATCGCAAGCTGCACTGTGGTAGACGTTGTCAGGCTTTGATCAACAAACTGAGGAATGAAGGCAATAAAGAATAACGCAACCTTGGGGTTGAGCACTTCTGTCATCATAGCCTGGAACATGACATTTTGTTGCTTCTTATTGCTGACATGGGGCTTTTCTTCGTCGTTGTTCTCTGGCTGAGATAGGGTGTCTTTGAAAGTGCGTACCCCCAGGTAGGCAAGGTAGGCCGCACCCAGGTATTGCACTGTGGTATAGGCGGTTTCTGAGGCCTTAAGGATAGCTGACAAACCAATCACTGCAAACAGTGTGTGGACCACTCCACCCAGCGCAAAGCCAAAAGCACTTTGCATTCCGGCTGTGCGGCCGTTGGTAAAGGTCTGAGCCATTAAAAAGGCATTGGAAGGGCCTGGGGCAATGGCAATAATAAAGCTGGCAAATAAAAAAGAGGCGAGTAATTCCGGGTTTAGCATGACGGGCTCTGTTCAACATAATTGCACTTAGTGTAACCAGCTTAAATAAAAAAACCTATAAAAAATGCGGGCATACGCCCGCATAAAAACTGGTTATTAATTGGTTGGGGGATACCAACCAGGCTCAGTGCAGCGAGATAGATGGGCACGCAGGGTGCCTGTGTGTCTCGTCATAACACCAGCAGGTTAGTATCAGAACACAACAGTCTGAGTTGCAGAGCAAGCAGATGTGCTGCCTTGTTCGCAAACCTGATAAGTGTAGCTACCGCCACCTTTACCACTGATGCTATCTGTGTAGCTATTATCGTTGCTGGTTGTGACAATCTTGCTACCGTTTCGGAAAATATCGATCTGCGAGGTAGAAGCGCCTTGCCAGTTCAGGTCAACGTATTTATTGCCTTTTGATTTGTATCCTGAGGCGCTGAGCTGCAGGTCACCGCCATTACCGCCACCGGCACAGCCATTGGCAGTCAGGTAAGCATCTGCGTCTGCCGCTTTGACAATGCCGTAGCCAAAGTAAACGTCTTTACCAGCCGCACCACTATCTTGTGCCGTTGCTTTGAGCGCAGCACGAATTTCCTGGCCAGTACAATCAGGGTGATTTGACCAAACCAAGGCGGCGATACCTGACACGGCCGGGGTTGCCATTGAAGTACCGCTCATCAGGCCATAATCTGAAGTACCAATTACAATGTTTGCGCTAGTGGCGGCTAACAAAGCTGTACGGTCCTCCAGTGCTGCACCAATTGCCGGGATGCTGGTGGTATTGGTGTCGCCCAGCGTACCGTAGAGCATACCCGCTTCATTATTGATGATAATTGCACCGACACCGCCTGAGTTTTCACAGTTGGCGACTTTGTCATGGAAAGAAATATTGCCCCGATCGATTAGGCACACTTTGCCATTTGCCGAGCTGTCGGTCGCTTCTGCTGTGCCCATGAAATATACTGACGAAGAAATACTGCCACTGTTTTCCATCGCAGATGAAGCAAACGCTGCACCATCAACGCTCAGACTGGACGATGTGGCAAGGCCAGCAGGGTACGTAGACAGAGTGTCAACGCCACCAGCGGTGACTTCAACGCAGATAGTTTCATCTTGACCGGCATTTTTACCTTTGCCACTTTGACAGCTTGGGAACTGAGAAAAATCCGCAATGTTATTATCAGCGTCATTTGCACCTACCATCATGACTGACGGGTAGCCAGCCGGGTAAGAGCGGACATTGTTACCATCGTTACCAGCTGCCGCAACGACCAGGCCACCAGCATTATTAAAACTTTCGAAAGCATTTTCTTCGGTGCTGTTTGCACCACCACCACCCAGGCTCATGCTGATGATATTGGCACCCGCCTGACTACACAAGTTTGCTGCGTGTGCCAGATCTGAGGAATAACCCCAGCCTTCCGCATTGAACACTTTGATGATGTGCATGTCGACACCCGGTGCCATACCAATCACACCGATGTTATTGTCCGCAGCGCCCACGGTCCCTGCCACGTGGGTGCCATGTGGACCACCATGCTCATACCAGTTGCCAGTACCTGAGTCATTATCGCCTGTGATGTTGCCCCAGATGAAATCCGGGTTGGACATATCCAGACCTGAGTCGATGACGCAGACTTTCATGCCGGCATTGGCATCAAAGGTCACCTGGTTCGCCTGCGACTGATAATATGCGTATGGGGCAACCTGTTGCTGCATTGGGTCGCCGGCATCATCATTATATAAACCCATCAGTTGACGCTTTTGATCCACCTCTATCAATTTGATATGCGGGTTGTTAAGCAGTCCCTTAACTTCACTGAGCTCTTTGCCGCTAAATGTGGCAGCAAGGAAGCCATCACCGTCTATGTGCAGTTGTGCACCCATTTTCTGTGCCAGTGCTTTGACTATGCCTTTTTTATTGTTATCAACCTGGATGATGAATCTGTCTTCGGTCGCCTGAGCTGTTGCTGTGGCACATAAACCTGCAAGTAGAAGTGACGTCGTAAACTTGTTGAATTTCATTATTATTATCTCTTGGTTTTAATTATTTTAACTTGGTTACATTGCTAACCGTTGGTTAACGCTTATTAAGATAGACGTAATATTGCGCTAACGTAAAGAGAAATTATCTACATTGTTGGAACTTGTAGGAATGAATTATTCTTTATTTATAATTAAATAATATTAGCAGAAGTCTGGATATATAGAATTTTTATTCTTTCATAATAATGAAAATTGGTATCATTATCTATTTTGTGCCTAATATGAAGATAATGATACCAAGTTGGCGGATTGTTGATCAGGTCGGGGTATGCAAATTATCTTTGCAACGACTGAACAGTAAACATAAGAAAGGCAGTCCGATGAGCATGTGCATGGCTAACTGCTCCGGAGCGGGTAACGCCAGTGGCTGGCTGATCATCGCTAATAGCCCGGCGCCACTCATTTGCATAACCCCGATCAGGGCGGAAGCTGTCCCGGCCTGATTGGCAAAAGGAGCCAGGGCATTGCCCGCCGCAGCCCCCAGCGTAAAGGCAAAACCGACAGAGGCGATGTACATAGGTAACAGATACGCCAGCGGGTGAGTTTGCGGTGTGATTAACAACAAGATCCCACCAAGGGTAAATAAACTCAGGCCAAATCTCAGTGCCTGCTGCGAGTTGCGTTTAATGAAGTGGGGCGCAGTAAAACTGGCAGCAATGCTAATCGCGGCGTTGATGGTAAACCACATGGTAAATTCCTCAACGGGACGATTAAGCCCGGTCATGATCCAGCCCGGGGCGCCGACGACAAATACCAACATAGCCGCCATACACACCATAGTAATGCTGGCGTTGAACATAAATTGGGGGCTACTCAGCATGGGGTGGAAGCGGCGAAAATCAAGTAAATGGCCAGAGTAAACAGTGGTGTCGGGTTTCGTTTCCCGGTACAGTGCCAGCACCAATACCAGGCCAACAGCGGCAAAGCCCGTCAGAAAGGTAAAGTTACTGCGCCAGCCAAACTCTATGGTCAGCCAAGCACCCAGAATAGGGGCAAGTGCCGGAATAAAGCAGACAATGCCGTTAAGATAGGTGATCATCTGACCACTGCCTTTGTGACCGAAACTATCCCGTACAATTGCGAAGGCGCTGACAAAGGTGGCACAAGCCCCTAAGCCCTGTAATACACGGGCAAGCATGATCCAGTGCCATTCATTCAGTAAGGTGGCCAGCAGTGCTCCAATGCCAAATAACAGTATGCCGGACAAAGCAACCGGGCGTCTGCCATATTTGTCGGCAAGCGGACCGGCAAGTAGTTGTCCAAGCCCTACAGCCAACATATAAATGCCCACCGTTTGCTGAATGTGCGCTTCACTGACGGCCAGGTCTTGTTGCATATTAACGAATGCGGGTAAGTAAAGATCGATCCCCAGTGGACAAAACACCACTAGCAGAGCGAGTATAAAAATCAATAGTTTGCTGGTTTTTTGCTGCATGCTGTCTCCTTATGGCGGGTATTGTAGGGATCCTAAGAAAAAAAGACAGGACAAAGCGCCGGAACAAGAAATTTTTTATTGCGATGTCCGGATGACGCTAAAATACGCTATGTAAATGGTGGTCAGGAAAGAGTGAGTGGAACTGTGTTGGTGATGTCGTTTTCTGAAGCAAGGGCAACAAAAAGGCAGATTACGGTAAGAGCGTTTTAGTTCGTGTGGTGGGTCGTTTGCTGTGTCTAACGCATTTTGGGTTAGGTTAAGTGGATTGAGTGCGGCAGCAGCACTGCCGCGATTTAATTAGCACCAGCAGGTGTGGTCGCTTTTGCCACTCAGCCGATCACAAATGTGCCCGGTTGGCAGGCAAGCACGTGGTGGTGAGCTCTCGCCAGCGCCGCCAATTTGAGGTGTGGCTTGCTTATCCAGTCGCATAGTGTTGTCTAGTTGTTTTAGTTGTTTCTTTTTAAGTGCTAGTTTCATTTTCATATCCTGTTGAATTATTTTGTTTTTTAAATGGGTCAGTTACAAGCTACTTGATGTAAATCGTATTTGTCAACGTCTTTTTTGCAGTGCGCAAATGTGCTCGTGCTGACGCCTTTGTGCTGTACATGGCGTAGTAATATGCAACTAGGCCGTACAAATGCTGTGGGCCGAGTTTTTGATTTCGTTTGCTGAAGCAAGGGCATTCGCGGTGCAAATGCTTTCTTCTGTGTTTTCAATCTCATTGCCACGGGTACGTCTGCCACCCGCGATATTGGCAGTCATAAGTACAGGCAGGCGCGTGGTGTCCTTAGAAAGCATTTTGATTTGTTTTTTGATGAGCTTCATTTTATTTTCCTTATAGTGTTAGTTGTTTTTTTATTACCTATTTGTTTTATCTCATAATTTACAACTACGCAATGGTTTATTTTTTATTCTTTTTTGTTTGTTATCCACGTTGAGTCGGTGTGGACTTAGTCAGACTGTGGGTGTCTGAGACCAGAATGCTCTGCCAGTGCCGCCTTGGTGCCGGGCTACCGGATTGCTCGGGTTCGCCGAATCGGGCGAAAAAAACGGGTAACTCAGACTGGCTGAGGCTGGCTGCTAAGGCCTCTCTGGCAGCATCGTGTTGCACAAGTACACTGATTGGGTGCATTGCCCATCCCCATTGCTGTAGTTTGAGCCATAAAGCACCTAGCCCTAAGCCTGCACGAAACAGGGCTTCATCGCCTTCTTTACTGACATTCAGCGCCAGGTAGTGCGGTCCGGTTTCAACCAACTCAGCAAGGCCCTGGGCCATTTTGGTTGGCAATCTGAGCAATTTATTCAGACCACTCAGGTGCGGGTGAAAGGCGACTTTAAAAAAGGTTTTGAAACCGCCAGAAACCGGGCCGAACAGGTTGTGCAGGTAAAAACCATCCTCGTACTGACGTCGTTCATCAAAGCGAATATAGCTATAGGTTTCGCGCCATGCGGCTTTGTTGGCAAAATCCAGCCCGGCATAAGTTTGCGTCAGGTGGGCCAGCGCTTTGCCATGCGTCTGCTGGTAATATATCCCAAGCGTCACCGGGTAAGGTTTGAGCACGGTGCTCAGCTCGTTACGCTGTTGCTCACTGAGCGGTGTGTTGCGGTACGCTGAACGTACCGTATGGCGTTGCTGGAGCTGCTCAGACAAAGTTGCAAATGCGGTTGCCTGGTGCGCCTGCTCCGGTCCCGGCATAAAACGGATAAGTGCTCGGTCTTCGCCGGCCAATACTTGTTGCTCTTGCTCATCGCACCAGCGCCAGTGTAGCTGATACCCGCGCAGGCATATTAGCTGCTCAAGAAAGTGGAAGAAAATACCACAGCTGAGCAGCATCTCCCGTTCTAATGATGGCAGGCCGGTCAGTTTACGGCGGTTGTCTATGGCCAGGTAGCCACAGTGGATAACGGGATCGAAGTGAACGGCCCAGGGCTGACAGTTGTGTGAAGACGGCGCAAGCCGTGCCAGTGCGACAGCCTCTGCCAGTGTTTGTTCAAATGCAGTGTGTGTCATGATTGTTTTCCATTGTGTTTAAAGAGAGTGTGGGGACTATCTTCTGGTGGCCGGTGATACAGACGGCACAGCAAAAATAGAGTGTTTGCCAGAGCCAATAGCTGGCAGGTGTCAGTGTGTTATTTTTGCTTGTTATGCGTCCGTATAAAGTGGCACCCAGGCTTGCATGTTGCTGGATGCGGATTGTGCGCAAATCAAATGGCAGGCCCCGGCCATGGGATTTGAGATAGGCCTCGCACAAAGACCATTGCATGGTCTGGGTGATTATGTCAGCCGACACCGTGTTATGATCAAACAAACGCTGCTGGTTGGAGACAGAAAAGCGGCGGTAGACCTGAATGTCGATGCCTACGGGGACCGGGGCCGTGGCAACAGCATACCAGTTCTGACTGTGGCTGGTGGACACAGGCTGAGCAGGCTTCCCCTGGCCCTGATCGCCAAACGGCTGCCCATACCTGGTATGATTGAGCCTGACTGAGGGATTGGCGCAGGCCCTTTGTAGTGCGAAATTGGCCAATGCCCGGCTCTGCTGCTTGACGGCTAGTCCCTGGCTCAGACGAGCGCGGGCGGGTAATAAAGCGTCAGTATACTGCCTGATGTACAAAACGGGCGAGACAAGCGTCTCTCCCTCAGGCGTTATACCGTGCTCAGTGATCACTGTTGATAACCCTGTGCGATACGCTCGCCTTTAAACTCCTCGACGACTTCAGCCATCTCATCAAAGCGACTAACCAGACTTTGGAAGAGCGGGGTGGTCATATCCTGTTCAAACGCCTGCTCAGATTCTAAGTAGATGGTTTCTACAAAGTGGAACGGGGCATCGGCTTCGGCGGACGCTTCAAACACCGCAAAGGCTTTGACTGAATCAAGTTGTTCGCAGGCCTTGTAGTCCGTGGTTTCGACCCAGTCGCGAAAGGCGCCCAGGTGCTGAATGTGTTTAAGGCGAATTTTGTGTACGATAAGTTTCATAATGATTCCTGTGAATGAGCGTGTATTAAAGTCAGGTGATAATTGATGCCACCGGTCCCAAAGGCATTGATGGCTCCAATGCGCTGTTGAGTGTCCAGCAAGGGCCAGGGTTGCGCCTGTTGTGGCACCTCAGCCGGAATGTTATCGAATGGCAATGCATCATTGAGTTCCCCCAGAATTGGGGTCGGTGGCATGCAGCCATGTTCCAGCGCTGCGAGCATTTTTGCCAGGCTAATGGCGCCGGCGCCGGCAAAGCAGTGACCAAAGTTATATTTGCCAGACCCCAGATAAAGGGGTTGTGTGTGTTCACGACGATAGGCTGCACAAAGTGATTCCAGCTCAGCCTGATCGCCGAGCGTGGTACCAGTGCCATGGGTTTCAAGGTATTGCACCTGTTCCGGATTGACCGATGCCAGCTGTAAGGTTTTGTACATGGCCAGTGCCTGCCCCTGTGGATCGGGCGCGGTCATAGAGCGGCTGTCGCAGGAACCCGAAATGGCATCAATATGGGCAATGGCTTGGGTTGCGTCTGATTTTGCCTGCAGGACAAACAGACCACCGCCATCCCCTGGGGTAAAGCCATCAGCCCCCTTAGCAAAAGGCCGAATGCGGGTGGCTGACAACATCATTTGTGCGCCACACAGTACCAGGTCCCGCTCTAGCGTGGCGGTTTCAATCCCTGCCAGCACAATGCCGTCATAACGTCCGGATTGCAGCCCTCTGACAGCATTGTGCAATGCGGCCATGGAACTGGCACAGGCTGCCTCAATGGCGATACAGTCGGCATGTGGGATCTTCAGATGTTCCGCCAACAACCGGGCCCCCCCTAACCCCGTTGCGCCATACCAGCTCCAGCGATTAATGGGCGGTGGCGTGGGGCGAGGTAAATGTGTCGGGGCTGCTGGCAACTGATCCCACAGTGCACACGCGCCTAACTGACGATCGGCATTCAGAGACAGGTTACATGCCAGGATCACTGCCGGGCGTTTGAATTCGCCAATCTCGACAGACTCTGTGGCGTTCAACAGCCGCAGCTGGGACACATCCAGGCGCGCTTTTTTGGCCGGCATCATAGGCTTATTCAGGACCTGGTCGCACGGGTCATGGCTGTCAAAGCTCATTGCTTGATCTATATAGGTGCTCAGTTTCTGGGGAGTTGCCCTGACAAATGCTGAGGCATTGAGCTGCTGTGCTGATTGTGAACGCAACAGGTCGTCACCATTGGCCAGTGTTTGCCAGAAACGGGCTTTGTCATCACCCAATGCAGTGATGGGGCAATACTGAGTAATGGCCACCTGGTCGTCACTCGCGTTGGTGTCATCGTCTGATATAGCCTGGCTTATCTGCCAGTGTGGCCCAAAAGTCGCGGCGCCGGCACAGTGCGTCGTTTGGCCCAGGAGCATTTCAAGTAACTGATAAAAGACCTGGCTTGCACCGGCGAAATAACGCGCAGCTTCCTGCTCTGTGGCTGTGGTGGTGATAGTCCCTAGCTGCATCAGTACCGGCCAGCCTTGTTGTTCGGCCATGGTGACAGGGCAGACCACCAGAGAGATGGCACCTTCGAGCCAGGGTTGTTGAGTTGAAATGCCCTGATGATGCAGGATTTCGGCTTGTGGCTGGTGGTGAAAGCACTGAATACTGGTGAGGACTGCAAGCTGGCTGTCGGCATAGCGGAAGTTGTCCTGCGCAGCCTGTAACAGACGCAAACCGCCAAGATCGCCGCCATCGAGGGTCTGACATTTCCCCCGGGTGTGGGCAAAATGTGCGATCCGGGCGGGTATGGTTGAGGCCATTTCCCCAACCCGATCGTGAGAGGTGGCCCCAAAGGTACCTGCCAGCGCCTGCTTGTACTCATCGATGCGCATTTGCGCACTGTCAGTATCAGCCAATTGTCCACCCAGGGTTCGTAACGCAGTCACTTTGGTGGCATTACGATACGCCGCGTCGCTGGCCATATGTGTTGCACAGAGTTGGTCGCAATGGTCGCGCAGCGTCTCACTGAGGTTTAGCTGGCTGAGTGCTTCTTCAGCAGCCATCAGCGCCATTCGGGTTTCTCGACTGACCGCTTTGCGAAACAAAGGGGGAATAGAAAACTTCTTGTAATCAAAGTTATCGGTGTGCACTTGCCCACCTCTGAGTGGCTCAGCAGCGACCGACCAGCCAAATGGGTGGGTAAACTGACTCGGATTGAGTGTCCCCTGTTTTGCCAGGTCGGCAAAGTTCATGCTGTTGGGCAAGGCACAGCCGATCCCGACTATGGCTAAAGGGGAAGTTGGGGGTCTGCTCATAATACGCCTCTCATAATTACATCAGCTCTGCCAGTTGTTTACGGTCAACTTTGCCATTGGCATTGAGTGGTAGCTGTGCTGTGACTATCACTTTGTGTGGCAACATATAGGCTGGCAGTTGCTGTTTTAAAAATTGCTTTAATGCCAGTAGCGAGGGTTTTTCTGCCCCATCTTTGAGAACGATCACGGCAATAAGCTGATGCTGTTGTTCGCCCAGCGAGAGATGTAATGCAGACTGCTCTATGGCCGGGTGCTGATGTAGCAGGGATTCGATTTCGCCCAGCTCAACCCGATAACCGTTTAGCTTAACCATATCGTCGATACGGCCACGATAGATAAGCCCGGCCTCGGTCAGTTCAACCAAGTCGCCTGTGGCATGACAGTTATGTTGGTGCAGTGCCGTGGCCCTGGGCAGGTCCACATTGGCATAGCCGGGTGTAACACAGCGCCCGCCAATAATCAGCTCGCCACATCGACCCAGGCTATCAGACAGTGGTGTTTGCTTTCCTGCATCATCTTCCAGCCAGCCTTGTAATTCGGGTAATAAGGACCCGATAGGCAAATGACGCAGTCCGTTCAGCTGGGAGCGGTCAACTTGCCAGGCTACGCACACATTGGTTTCGGTCGGGCCGTACCAGTTATGCAGCGCGGTACTTGCGGGCAGGCAAGTGATCAAGCGTTGCAATGCCGCCACGGCAATGGGTTCACCAGCGAAAATGACCTGCTTCAGGGTCGCGGTGCTGTGACTGTTCAGCTCTCCACTGCGCACCATCATAGACAGGATTGAAGGCACACTGTACCAGATACTCACCTGGTGCTTCTTGATCCCTCTGATCAGGGCCAGGGGATCTTTTTGCTCCTGCTCGGTGATCACCCACACACAGGCACCGGCGCGCACGGTGGCAAAGAGGTCGAAAGTACTTAAGTCAAAGGCAAAGCTGGCATGATTGGCCAGGATGTCTTCGCTGTCAATGCAAGTCGTGTGCACCGCCCAGTCAATGAAAAAGTCCAACATGTCATGACTTATCTGCACCCCTTTGGGTGTGCCAGTTGAGCCCGAGGTATAAAGGATTGCGGCAACCGTGGTATCCCGGTACTGACGCAATCGTGACATGTAAGCGCTCAGGTCTTGCTCGTAGTCGCTGTTATGGCTCAGGCTATCGAGTGTATTCAGCCAATCCTGGTCGAGTACTAATGCAGGTTTTGCTGCAGAGATAATACGTTCAACCCGGGCTTCAGGCTGGCTGTAGTCAATGGGAATATAGTGGTTACCACTGAGCCAGCAGGCGTAAATGGCGGCAACGGTGTCTGGGTGCTTTGGCAGGTTTAACAGCACCGGTGCCTGATCCAGTCCCAGTGCGCACAATGCATTGGCTATCTGGCAGGCGCGTGCAGCGAGTCGGGCGTAATCCCATTGCTGATCGGCACAGATCAGCGCCGTTTTATGCGGGGTCTGCTGAGCATGGCTCAGCAGGTTCAGTGCAAAACGGGCTGATGACGGAATTTTCGTCATACTCAGGCCTCCGCCAGTCCCGCTTTAACATCCTGGTTGAGTGGAACGCCTACTTCCAGCGCGCCTTCAACCAAAATACGATAGGCCTCATCCAGGTCGGCCTGAGTGTGTTCGCTGGTAATGCTCAGACGCAAGCGGGCATCGCCAACTGCCACGCCCGGGAAGACTACGGTCTGACAGTACAGGCCACGGGCACGCACAGCGCGGCCAAGCGCCAGCGTTTTAGCATCATCACCGACAACCACAGGCACAATGGCAGAATCTGAGTTTTCCAGATCAAAGCCTGCCTGCAATAACAGATTGCGGAAGTAATAAATATTGTCCCACAGCTTGGTCAAACGCTCTGGTTCGCGCAACATCACATCGATTGAGGCAATCACACCGGCTGCAACATGGGCTGGAATGGTTGCGGCAAAGACATAAGAGTTAGAATAGAAGCGCAGGAATTCCACCACATCACCATCACCACAGACAAATCCGCCGAGACCGGACAAGGCCTTACTCATGGTACCTAACTCCAGATCAACTTCGCCTTTCATATTGAAATGCTCCGTAGTACCGGAACCCGTTTTACCCAGTACGCCAGTGGAGTGGGCATCATCAACCAGCACGCGTGCGCCATAGCGCTTAGCAAGCTTAGTCAGACGCGGTAAATCGACAATATCTCCGTGCATACTGAAGACGCCATCGGTGACGATCAGCTTGCCACCGGGGTGGTCGGCATACTTGGCAAGCGATTTTTCCAGACTCTTCAGTGAGTGATTGTAAATCTTGCGCTGGGCACCTGCCAGTTTACAGCCATCGGTGATACTCATGTGGTTAATGGCATCGGTAAAGATCAGGTCATGTTTAGAGGTCAGTGCAGAGATACAGCCCAGGTTAGCCGAGTAGCCAGAAGGGTAAACGATACAGGCTTCTCGGCCTTTTAGTTTGGCCAGCTTACGTTCCAGCTCCAGGTGCAGGACGTTACTACCTGCAATGATCCGACAACCGGTATTGGTTGCGCCATATTGGGCGGCAGCGTCCTGGATCGCCTGGATCACTTCCGGATGATTCGACAGGCCCAGATAACTGTTGGAGCCAAACATCAGAAACTCACGACTGGTACCGGTGACTTCATCGTACATCACGGCGCGATTTTTACAGGGCGTTTCCAGTGGCATACCATACCAGTATAGTTGCTGCGCTTTTTTCTTGTCGTAGAAGGATTTGAACTCACGGGCCTTGTGAAACAAATCGCCGTGCTGGATCCCGACAAAGTCACGCATGGTGCGGTTATCGCCATCATCACTGTCGATTTGATGTTGCACGTCGTCGTTGCGGGTCGCAGGGTTGAGCAGTTCGTCAATCAAGGGGTTTTTGGTGACTAGCTCATCGGCCCATTGTGCGCCTTTTTCTTCAACCAGTAGCTTAGCAAAAGCCTGTTCCAGTTCCGCCAGGGTTTTACAACTCGGGATGCTCAGGTTGTCTCTCAGTCCCAGTGCTTTTAGCAGCTCGCCTTGTGCTGAAACCACGGTGACTGAATCTATCCCCAGATCGCTTTCAATCTCGGCATCCATACTCAGCTCTGCGGCATTGTAGCCACTGAAGCTTGCAAACACAGCAATCACTTGCTCGCGCAACCAGCTGTGTGCATTTTGCTTACCATCATTGCTTCCTGTTGCTTTGGCTTCACTGAGGTGAAATTCCTGTGCGGCGATTTGCTTCACCGCGTCAGCAATACAGTGAATATTCTGAATGGACAGGGGGTTTTTGAGTTGCAACTGCTTGGTCAATGCCGCGGTGACTTCGGCCAGCGCAATAGAGTCTATCCCGAAATCGTTCTCCAGGTGGCTGGTCAGATCCAGAGTATTAGCAGGGTACTCAGTCAGCTCAGTAAAGGTCTTCAGAACTTCCTGTTGCAGAGTTTCCATAATATCCGGGTTTACTTTTGGGTTTGTGGCACTCATATCAAGCCTCCTTATGCTTGCTCTGTCTGAAGGCGCTCAACCAGGGTAACCATGGCATCGACCGATGCAAAGTTGCCTGGATGGATCTCCTGCATACCTATGTTTAACTGGGTTTCTTGTTTGAGGTAATCGACCAGGTCAAAAATGGCCGCCGAATCAACGATATTCAGCTCAAACAAGGGGGTTTGCGACTCTAGGCCGTCTCGCTCGCCGTCGAGAAACTGTTCGGCGATATGCTCTAGTAATTTAGTGACTAACATCCTGCTACTCCTTCTGTTCGTGTCTGATCAGGCTTTTTCGCCGACAATCAGGGTCCGTGGCCCGGGGATCTCAAGAATACGGGCATTACTGAATCCGGCTTCATGGAAACGCGCCAGATATTCTTCACTGCTGCTTTCAATGCCGCCGTCTGTGGATACCAGCATGTTCAGTGACAGCAGAGCGGTAAACTCAGGGCCTGATTTGTCATCATTCAACGGGGTTTCTGACGCAATAAAGCGGCCACCGGCAGGCATGGCGTTATAGATGTTTTTGAGGATGGTGACCTGGGTTTCTGGCGCATAGTCATGCAACATCCAGCCAAGGTGGATGAGATCATAGTTGCCAATTGGCAGGTTGCCGGCGATCACGTCGCCTTCGACCACCTCAATGCGGTCACCGTAGCCTTGCTCACCCAGCTTATCTCGCAAAAAAGCCGACGCCTGCGGCAGTTCACAGATCGCCAGTGACACGCCCGGGTGTGCATTGGCTACAGCAATGGGTAAGGTGCCAATCCCACTACCGATATCTAAAAAGGAGTGATGTTGCGAGAAATCATAGTCTTTAACAAAGCCTTCGATGAACGGCGCGGCAAATTTACCCAAAAACTCCTGAAAATCAGCAACGTCATCCGGGTTTTGATACAAGATGTCGAACCAGCTGCGGTTGTCACCAAAGACGGCCTCACGCTGATTGGTGTCACTCTTCACAGCGCTGCTTAGCTCGCCCCACAGCGGATACAGGAAGGTGTCGATATGACGACCCAACCAGCCCAGCCACATGGGTTCATCACTTAATAAAAAGGTATGATGCTCCGCCGGTAATTGATACAGGTCATCTTGTTTGGTGAGATACCCCATGGCGTGCAGCGCAATCAGCATTTGCTCTGTTGAGCGCAGTGGCGCGTCGATTTTGTCGGCCAGTTGCGCTGCGCTCAGGTCAGTGTCGCGAAAATGGTCAAACAGTTTGAGTGATAATGCAGCGGTTACCGCTTTGGCCTGAAAGAAGCCCATCATATGGTTAACGACATCTTGTTTGTTGAGAGTCATAAGTAATCCTTATCAATCATGTATTACGTTTAGGGTCGGGCCTGCTCGGCTGCGCGACCCGTTTTCCTTAGTCTAAAAAGGTCGAAAGTTCTTCGCAGACACTGGCGAAAGCGCTGACAAAGCGGTCAATCTCGGGTTTGCTAATCACCAATGGCGGCTGGATCCGGATCACCGTTGAACTGTTGGCAGTAACAAAGGTGAGGATCTGATGATCCAGGCAGAACTTAGTGACAAACTTCAGGCAGAACATTTCTCCCAGCGTTTGCTCCATGCGTGTCATGGCAGCTTGCAGATGTTCGCGCACCGGATCGGGTAAGAATTTCCAGGTGCTATGCCAATCACCCGGCAGACGGGTGGCAAACTCTCTGGCAGAAGCCGCAACTGCGCCGTCAAAGGTCTGTTCAAATTGGATCCCCAGCATCAGACCCTGGCCACGAATTTCGGCGATAAAGGGGTACTGGTCGGCGATGGCTTGTAGCTCAGATTTAAAATAGCTGCCCAGCTCATCAGCGCGGGCTGCTAAGTCTTGCGCAACTATCTCTCGCAGTGCAGTGAGCGCGGCGACAGACGCCAGGTTACCGCCGCCAAAGGTGGAGGTATGGACTAAGAAGCGATCTGAGGTGCCGTAGGCACGCTGCCAGACATCGCTGCGACACAAAGTGGCACCAATGGGCAGTAAACCACCGGACAGTGACTTGGACAGCATCAGCACGTCAGGCTCGATGCCTTCCCACTCACAGGCAAAGAGTTTGCCGGTGCGGGCCAGGCCAGTCTGGATCTCATCGACCATCAGCAAGGTGCCGGTATCGCGACAGATCTGTTGTACTGCGCTGAGGTATCCGGCTGGTGGCACGTGGACACCGCCTTCCCCCTGAATGGGTTCCAGCATGAGTGCACCCACATCGTCTCTTTGCAGGGCTTCGCGTAAAGCGTCGAGGTCGGCAAAGGGCACTTCGACCATGGCCTGGATCAGCGGCTGGAAGTATTTACGGTGTTTTTCCCGTCCTGTGATAGACAAGGCACCGAGTGTTTTACCATGGTAGCTGTTTTTCAGATAAGCAATGCCAGGCTTGCCGGTGGCGGCTTTGGCCAGTTTAATGGCGGCTTCAACCGCTTCTGTTCCTGAGTTACTGAAAAACACGCGTCCCATCTCGCCGGGGGCCAGATGACAGAGGACCTCTGCCAGTTTGGCGGTGTGTTCAGGCACGGAGATATACTGAATGAAGTTGGGACCTTGCTCATCCAGGAAGGTTTTGACTGCCTGGCTGACAGCGCTGGGGTTGTGACCTAGGTTAAGGCAGCCGTAGCCCGCGACCATATCGAGATAGCCTGTGCCGTCGTTATCGTACAGCATGGTGCCTTGTGCCTTGCGGAACACATTGTCGCAGCGTTGTTGTTTTAAAAACTCCACCATCATTGGGTTAATAAACTGGTGGTGGCGGTCCAGCGTGTCTTCTTTGGCCGGGTCCTGGGCAATGATGTTGTCGATAAAGGTCAGACGCTGACTGGTGTCGCCCTTGTCGATGGCATAGATGTCCTGATGATAATAGCGCTTCAGGTTGGTGACGTGCTGGCGGTCTATACGTTCCCCAAATGACGCAAGCGGATAGGCATAAAAGCCATGTTTCTCAGCCAGCTCACCAATTTCAAGCACTTTGACCGGTTCCAGGTAACGGCCCAGAGAGTAATTTTCCCGGCGTTGCTCCAGGGCCAGTACAATGGTCTCGGCCATACACCCGTTGAGCTGCTGTTTAATGGTGACATTCAGTGATTCGCCCCCTAATTTGACGGCATCGGTGGCTGTGACGCAACCGCCATCGATGATCAAAATGTCATCGCGGGCAGGACGGGCATCGACATTGACGTCGCGTGGCAGTGCCACATCGATGAAAATGGAACCCGGTTGTAGCTTGGCCACATCAATCACGCCACCGGCTGAGGTGGCACCGGCAAATAGTTTGCACTCGTCATACAGGTCGTCCGGGTTGCCGGTCAGAGTAACTCGGTGGTGGTACTGCTCGGGCAGGTGACTGAGCATTTCCGCTTTGTCTTTGTGACCGGCGCGGTGCAGCAGTTTCAGGTTAAAGCCCTCGGCGAGCAATAACCGGCTGAGTGCCAGGCAAATGGAACCTGGATAGCCCACGATGGCGACAGTTTCTTTTTCCGGATTGATGTCCAGCCACTCTTTAATTTGCATCAGGGCTTTGTAGCCGGCATAGGTGGTCAGTGAGTTTCCTGAGGTAATGGGAATGGGGGATTTGGCGGCCGTGGCTTCACCACGACGACCGACTATGGAGGTAAATCCACCCAGGCCAACCAACTCTGCACCGTCGGCGACAAACTCTTCTACGCCTGCAACAACACGTTCAGCAATGGCTCTGGGATCAGCAATCATCTCCTCGGCGATCAGTGGCATATATTTGATCATGCCCTCACAAGTTGCGCCGCTGGCGGACGTGATTTTGGCAAAGTTCATAAAGGGTACCAGGTTTGCCTTGCCCCACAGCTCGCGGTTATAGCCGGTATGCTGATCTTGGGTGTTACGTTGCAGTAGGTCGAGCATTTTCACGTAACGTTTCAGGCCGACTGAGGTCGGGTGGGCGATAAATCCAAACTTCATGAGTTAACTTCCTGTGCTGGTGGCATATCTGAGTCTGTGTTGTGCATAACGGGATCGGCACTGTCGCGTTGCCAGCCTTTGGCTGTGGCCAGAGAAATGCCATCCCCTTCATTGTTGTGGCCGAGGACCACAGAGAACAGGGTCAGGCGTTTTTGTGCCGTGAGCGCTGTACGAACTGCGGTTTCATCGAACTGGGTCAGGGTTTGCGCAGAAATATCAAAGTCGCCAATTTGTTGTTCAAATTGTGACTGCGCCAGGTTGACCAGGCGCATCTGGCGCGAGGTGCGATTAAACAGGATCCGCTCCTGATAGGTGTTAATGACCGACAGGCCACCATTGCAGAAATAAAACACACTGATGCTCTTATCGAGTAGCTGCGGGTGGGTCAGAATATTGTCGATAAACGCCGGGAGGATATCCGGTACTATGCCTTTGGCCCCGTCGCCGATAAAGGCAATGACATTGGTTGGGCTGGTGTAAGCCAGATAACCGCTGGCGAGCAGGGCATCGCCCATCAATGCTCGGCCATACCAGCCGGAAAAGCCGCGACGTGTTTTTGCCACATTGCGCACCGCAGAAATGCCACAGCGGCCAACATCGTACACCCCGGTGTAGTCATAGTCCTCGTGCTCAATTAAGTCTTCGATCACACGGTTAAGCTGACAGAAGAAATAGTTAGGCGACATCGGCAGACTGGGCAGTTTACTGAGTACATCAGATTGCGTATCCGGGTAAGCCATGATCTTGGCCATGCGCCTGGCGCGTAATGACTCACTGACATTCAGGTGCTTTTTGACCGCCTGCAGAAAATCGCGACAGCGCATATGTAAATGCAGGTCGGCAAAGGGTGACAGGTGGCTTTGTTCCTGGGTCAGCTGGACCAGATGAACCTTACGCTCCAGGCGACCATCGGAAAATGGTGTGGCTATCTGTGCGACACGGCTTTTGAGCATAAACAAACACTGTTCATCGGTGCTGTTAAGCTTGTCATTGGTGTGAAAATAGTTGTAAACCCTGGGGGTATAACCATAAATCGCCAGGGTGCCGAGATAATTGTCGTTGCGCTTACCCTGATAGTATTTAGGTGCTGTGCCTGGGTGGGCGAGGCTGTCTACCAGGGCAATACCTGCCTGTTGGGCAATGTCATGGATCAGGGCATATTCGTCCTCGCTGACGGGGCCGAGCTGCCAGACCAATTTTTCAGGCCCGTGATTGATGAGGTCGATGGCCTGACGGAGTTCATCGGTCATGATTTCAACGGGCTCATCGCTTGGGCTGGCGGGCAGCGCCTCAAGTGCTGGCAGGTCGAGCTCTATCGAAGATTCCAGCACATTTTGCGTTGCCAGTATCACCACAGGTCCCTGACCCTGATGATAGAGACGATATACCTCCGCGAGGTTTTCACCGATCTGCTCGATTTCATCCATGTATACATAGGGAATACGCTTAGCAGCCAAAACGTCGCGCATATCTTCGCTGGCCGTGATGGTGCCCTGGAAGCTATACCATTGACTTAGGCGATTTTCTGCAACGACGATGATCCCCTGTGCAGCGGTTTCTTTCAGATTCGCCAGTGTGCCTTTGAATTCGTCCATCATGCCAGAGGTGACGACCGCCAAAAATGGCATTCGATAGAGTTGCCAGTTCGCCATGGCACCACAGGCAATTGCATGTTCATTTGGGCCACGTAGCACCAGTGCGCCTTGCTGTTCGGCGTGGCGGTCCAGGTGACCGATCAAATTAGATACGACGGAGCCGGTATAATAAGACATCAGCCAGTGCTCTGGCGCTGTGCGGGCAAAGAAGTTAATGAGCTGGTCGCCCAGGGTATTGTGCAGCGCCAGCGAACCAACTGGTTTGACCCGCCGATTGGCATAGTTCATTTCGAAAAAGTCCATCCACAGACGCAATAATTCGGTCTGGAATGTCGCCGGATCGGTACTGCGTACTATCTCTCGATATTGCTGAGGGAGATAGCTGTAGGGCGTGCGCAGTGCGCGAATAAAGGTCACTGTTGAGAAGCTGGTATAAAAAGCGGGAATGCCGATTTTCTGCATCGCCCGGTAAAAGGCATCCAGGTCCCGATCGATCTGATCTATGCTGTCGTCCTGAAACCCCATTGAGGTTTGATCATAAAACAGCATACCGACCTGAAAATCGGGCTGCTCATTGAGCGCGTTGCTGTGAATAACCTTACCGGTGGCCTCTGCCAGGCTGGCACATTGGATCACCTGGATATTGATGGCTTTCTTTTGTCCCTTTAAAAAGTGGATGGCTTTGTCTCTCACTTCGTCATACAGCGAGCAAGGCACTAAAGACGGGTTTTTCAACGCCAGCTCTGATTGAATATGTACCCGGTTAAAGACGTACTCCCGAATGTCGCTGAGTACACTTAACCCGGTATGGAAGAATTGCTCATCTCGGGTTACGACAATCACACCCACTGTGATGGTATCCTGCTTTGCACCACTGCGCTGCGTCTCGGCTTGCCAAATATGCTCAAAGCCGGATGCGCCCGACTGAGTGCTTAATCCTGTCATGCTTGTCATAATTTATTCCTTCTGCTGCCTGTTAAAACTCGGTTCGCCAGGAAAAACTGCACGCAACGACCCGCAACGGCGGCAGCACGCTACTTGCCGTTGTATTGTTAAGTTGAATGTTGGGATGCGGGCCTGTGGCCCGCGATGGATTAGATTATTCCCGCTGAATGATCACTGTGCCCTGATCTCCGTCGAGGATCAGCGTGTCGCCGCTTTTAATCGCCTGGGTTGCACTGTGTAAGTTCACAACTGCCGGGATGCCAAATTCACGCGCCACAATACAGCTGTGCGATAGCGTGGATCCGATGTCCGTAACAACCCCGCTGGCGAGTGCAAATAAAGGCGTCCAGCTGGCATCGGTAAAGCGTGCGACCAAAATTTCTCCAGGCTCCAGATCTCCAGCTTGTGCTTGCAGATCGGTGATAACCCGTGCCTTGGCGACTATCTTGCCGGGACTGGCGGCCAGGCCACTCATTGAATCGCTGTGTGTTTGTGCCGTGGCCTTCATTTTTGGCGTGTATGGGCCAATGATTGCCATGGGGGGCTCTTCAGCATGCAAGTTGAACAAGTGACTGTGGCGATTGGCATTGAGCAGGGATTCGCTGAACGCCTCAGCCGCTCCCATGCGTCCGGCGACATAATCACGCAGACGATTGAAATCGATATAGGGCAAGTCGGCAACTTTCGCCAGGTTGTCTCGTTCCAGGCGCGACAGCACTTCAAGAATGATGCAGCGATAGAACCAGGTCTCCGTAATGAAGGTAGGACGAGTCGCTTCACGGCGTTCTGCCATCACCCCATACAGTTTGATAATGGTCTTAAGTTTAAAACGCGCACCGGCGGGTAAAGCCTTAAAGAGTTGCTCACTGTCGGCTTCGCGCAAACTTTCGGTCTCTTTGAGCTTTTTCTCCAGGTCGACCGGGTGTTTCAGATACATTTTCATGACCTGTAACAAATAGCTGGGATCGTCACGCCAGCGGGGAATGCTCAATTCAAACTCCTGACGGCCACGGGCGCCAAATTCGAGTAAAAAGGCTTCAAATGGCCCTTGCCAGAATGGTTGTCCCAGCGGATGTGCGGGGAGGATGCTTACCAGTTCTTCAGCCTCAAATCGTTCAAACACGGCTTTGAGTTCAGGGTTACTCTGAACCTGTTCGACGAGATCCAGGATCCCCCGTGTCACTTCTATGGTCCGCAGATTGTTCATCGAGGCTTTGATGCGATTCTGAAGCCCTTCGCCTTGATCTTTGAAGTGTTCTTCACAGGTTTCGGCCAGTGCATCGTACAGTGCAAACGACTGTAAGAAGAAAGGCATGTAAGCGGCGCAGGAGTCCAAAAAGTAGGTGTCGATTCGGGTCAGCTCTTGGTCCAGCTCGCTGAGTGACATACTGGGCAAATCCAGCGCCAAAAAGCGCTTCGTTTCGCTTTCGCGCAGCGCAATCATCTCATCCACAATTTTACCGGCATTGCGCATATTGTGGACTTGCTGTTTTAACCAGTGCCAGGCACTTTTCGCATAATCCCAGCCCTCAACTCCTGGCCCATAAGGGTTACGGTAGTTACTGAAATCGATATCTGACGTGGCGTAGCGGGTGGTAAATTTCATCTCATCCCGGGTGGGGGGGCACTGGCGCAGCATGTGCGCGGAGCCGGAGATATTCAAATATACCTGACCCTGAATGTAGCCCATGTAAACTTGCCAGTCGCTGATGTCAGCCAGGCCCATGGTTTTGATGGCCGGGCCATGAATGTGCTTTTGATAAAACTCACAAAATGACAGGCCGAGTGGGGTCATGAGTCCGGTGACGATTTCACCGGTGTCCATCCGAGAAAAGAATGCCCCGTCTTTCACACGCTGGTCCTGTTCCCAGGGGTTCGCATAAATGGGTTCTGCTTTACTGGCCTGGGTAGTGACCGGGCGCGCCTGGAGTAGCCAGATCTTGTCGTCCTTAAGAGCCCACTCAATGTCCAGTTCGGTTTGATAGAGTGCCTGTGCCTGCTTAGCCAAAGTGAGCAACTGTGCGAGCTGAGCTTCGTTCAGACTGGCTGACTGCTGTTGCGCCTGTGGAGTATTCAACAAGGTAACCTGACCTTGTGCGTTGCGCTGACAATATTGGGGCTTAACGCGGATCTCCTGTTGCAACAGCTCACCGCTGTCTTTGTCGAGGATAAAGCTGTCGGTGCTCACTTGCCCGGATACCACCCCTTCGCCCAGACCCCAGCAGCTATCAATGACCACTTTATTGGTATCGCCACTGAGCGGGTCCTGAGTGAACATGACGCCGGCTGCATCGGCATCCACCATGGTTTGCAGCACCACAGCAATGGCGGTATCCGCAGCACTGCTGTTGCGATATCCGGCTGCACGTTCTGCCCACAAGGAAGCCCAGCATGCGCGCACTTTTTCCATCACACTGTCATTGCCCTGCACATGCAGGTAAGTTTCGTACTGACCAGCAAAACTCTGGCTCTGGCCATCTTCGTCCAGGGCGGACGAACGAACGGCTATTTGTGCATTGTCACCCAGTCCCTGATAGGCCGATGCGATGGCGGTACGTAGCTGCTCAGGAATATCGGCACTGAGGATAGTATCGCGCACTTTATCCAGCTCAGGTGCACTGAGCAAGTCATCCGGCAATGCGGTGTTAACAAAGGTCTGATAGGCCTCTGCTGTGATGCAAAAAGCGGGTGGGACAGGCAGCCCTGCACGGATCAAGTGATTCAGTGAGTGGCCTTTGCCGCCTAAGTGACCTAATTCCAGTTGTTCGTTGCCACTGAGGGCGACGACGAGTGATTGGCTCATGATACCGTCTCCTTATTGCGCGACATGGCGCTTGTATCCGTATGTTGTAATGCGCGTTTAATTTGTGTCGCAGCCTGTTTGCCAGCAAAGATGGCACTTTCAAGGTTACCGATCCCAACGCTGTCCTGGTTGGCAAAGTGCACGCTAAAATGCGGCTGTGAGGCACTTTGAAACAGACCGCTGGCCTGTTGTCCAATGACTGAAGTGATCAAGGCGTCAGGCCAGTACCAGATCTGAACGTCTTCGACTATGCGTGGGTCAACACCGATATTGTTTAACATCAGTGAGACTTCGCGGTATGTCTGCTGCTGCAATCCTGTAAAGTCGTTTTCTGCTGTGCGCCCTTGACGTTCCTTGCGTGTGGTTGGTTTGAGTAAGGTCAGCACACCGCCTTCACTGCGGCTATCGCTGTCCATCCAGTTAGCGACCAGACAGGTGCCTGTTTTGCACCAGGCGTACGGTTGGGTTGGGCGCTCAGGTTCAATCAGGTAACCGCCAAAGGAATGGCTCAGCACCGGGCGTGATAACAGTGCATTGGCGAGATAATAATCTTCGTGACGGATGGCTTTGATGGCCTTGACCTGGGTTTCCGGGAGCGTTGGGAGCCAGTCTGTCACATGATGCTTGGGCGCGGCCCAAATCAGCTTTTTGGCTTTGACCGAAATATTATGGTGTTGTACTTTTGCGGTCAGTTGTACGCTCGCTTCGGTATTGTCCAGGTTGGTCAGCTCTACATCGCTAAGCAGTGTGATATTGGATTGTTTGCTCAGGTGGGCAACTAATGCTTCACTGACATGACCATTGCCGCCTGGCAGGGTGACTAAATTGCCGCGCAGGTAACCAACGAGAAAGTGAAGGCCTACGTAGGCCGAAACTTCATGGATATCCAGACACTCCACTCTGAGCGTGGTGGTTACCGCATTTTCAACCAGCTTGCCGAGTTTGCGAGGCGGTTGTAAATGCGCTGGGAATGACGCGGTTTTTTCTGGCTCGAACAGGTAACTGTATAAAGACAGGTTGTCCAGCTGCACCATTTCTTCTTTGCTCCAGCCACTTTGTTCATGCCAGGGCACCTGTGGGAAGCGATCCGTCGTGGCGGCAAACCCGTCAAGAAACTGATACAGATCGGCGAAAATAGGATCGCCCAGTTGCTTGGCGGCGACAACATAAGGCTTGCCAATTAAGGCGTTCAGCAGCAGCTGGCCTGTTAACCCCCACACGGATGGCTTGAGCAAATAGCTGGGAAATTTTATAAAGCCTAAAGTGATCTCATTGAGGCACTTGAGCAGTAGAATCGTATCGAAGAAAACTAAGGTATCTTCAGCATTGCTTTTAAATTTATTTTGCAGGCCCAGTTTAGTCAGTAATTGATCCATATCCGATCCAGGCACGGGTTGTTGGAAACACACCCCGGCAATCGGATGAGAGAGTGAGCGATGATTGTTACAGCGCGCATTGCCGCCGAAGGTGGGGCTTTTTTCCAGTACCAGTATACGCTCTTTGGTAAATTCGCTGGCAGCGGTCAGGCCTGAGACACCCGCACCTATGATGATCACGTCATACTCATCTGCCAGCTTAGGTTTGTCGGGTGACTTTGCTTGTGCTTTGGGTTTGGCAAAATCCTGGCTGGCAAATACACGTTTAGAACCCGTACGGCGAAATTGCTGACGTAACATCGCCAGTGCAGCAATGATAAAAATGGCATCCAGCGGGATCACTTGTGGCTGAGAGCGGTGTAGTATGGTGATGAAGACTGCCATCATGGCAAGCTGGCCGTAGATAACAAAGCGCGTCCAGCGAGGGTTGAGCCATAAAACCAGACCTGAACCAAATAATACAACTGCAACAACGACATTGGTGATTTCGCCATGCTGCGCGAGCAGATTGCTGAGTCCTGCGTACCAGGTGCCCTGGTTAGCTGCGGCTGCCTGACGCAGAATGTCGGGGACATTTTCTAATTGTGGAAATGCTTTGGCCAGTCCGGCCAGCATATAGAGTACTGCAAAGATCCGTTGAACTAGCATGTTCAGGCTCCTCTTAAGCCAAGTTTTCGGGCGATGATCTCGCGTTGAATATCATTGGTGCCGGAGAAAATGCGGCTGGGCAACGTATCCAGGAGTACCTGGACAACTCCCATATCAGCATCGATTGCAGCGCCACCAAAAGTGGCAATGGCATCCAGTGAAGACTGGACGGCGTAATCCGAAATCAACAGCTTGCTCATAGCAATGTCAATCTCAGCATCTTGTCCCTGGTCGTATTTCCAGCCAGCGCGATAGAGCATCAAGCGACACTGCTCTAGGCGCAGTTTGATGTCAATAATGCGGTTAGACACGGACTGAAAATGACCGATTTTTTTACCAAACTGTTTGCGTTCAGTGGCATAGCTCAGTGTGCTCTCAAGTAACCTGTCCAGGGCACCGACAAACAGGGCAAACAGACAGCCTTTTTCCCAGATCATTGAGTCATGAAAGATAGCACCGCCGGCCCCTTCAAAGCCGATGCGCTGTGATTCGCTGACAAACACATTGTCAAAAAACACGTCCCCCATCGGGCAGCTGGCGAGACAGTCTTTGGATTGACTGGCACCGGTTGACAGACCAGCCGTGTCTTTGGGAATGATGAAAGCGGAAACCCCCATAAAGCCGTGGTCAGGGTTGGTTCGTGCATAGGCCACGAATACGTCGGCAACGGGCGCATTGGTGATGTAGGTTTTCTGACCATTAAGCCGGTAACCACCCGCTTCTTTAACGGCGGTTGTTTTCATACTGTAGATATCTGAACCTGCCCCTGGCTCGGTTGCCGCATTGGCTGCAATTAATTTTCCTGCAACCAGCGGTTCAAGAAAGTCCTGCTTTAATTGGTCACTTGCGAAACGTGCGAGGGGCATCACGCAGGCAAACAGATGAGCGCACAGCGAGAATGACAAACCGAGATCGCGGCTGCCTTTGCCCAGCGCCTCCACCATTAACATGGTGTTGAGTGCCCCCAGATCTGCACCGCCATAGGCTTCGTCTACTGCCAGCCCGGTGAAGCCAAACTGAGCAGCCTGCTGCCAAAGCTCAGGTGCGAAGTGATGATTGCGCTGGCGCTGATGTGCATCCTTGTCGAGCACCTCAGAAGCAAAGCGAAGCGAGGAATCGTATAACTCGGTTTGATAGTCGGAAAGCTTAAAATCCATAATATTGCACTTTGAGTTGGTTGAAATACTGCTTTTGCATTAAACGCTATTATGGAGACTTGTTAATGTACCTGTCAATCCTGTTAACTTGTGTTTTTTAAATGTTTTATTTAAGTTTTAATTTTGTGGTTCACATTTTCTACATGGTTTTATGGTAAATGGTTCAACAATATGTTTTTTAAGGTTATTTTTTGAATTTGACATTTGTATTTATAACAGGGTCAGAACCTGGTTGTAAACTTTTATTGTTAAATTATTGTTTGGTTTGTACTTTTTTAACTGTGGTGCCATTAGTGAAACGAGTGAAATTTGCTCTGCAGGGGTATTCCGGGCTTTGAGTGTGTACAAACGTGGGAGGCTGACTTTTTGTCACCGTGATTGGCAAAATTGTCGGCGGATAATAATTTTCAGGTGTCAGCCATTGACTTTGGTATCTGGCATGATACAAAGGTTGTTCATTAACAAATAAGAAGAAATTCATGACTCTGATGACCGTGTCTACATCGCTCACTACCTGGCTGAATAATTTGGCCTGTGTGTGGCGTGCTGTCTGCGGTTTGTAGGGGTCTCTTACTAACCGCGGCAGTATCAGCGGTTAGTCATCATTGTGTATTTCCAGCCTCTTATACTGCCCCGATTTGGGGAGTTCATCATGCCAGTTCAGGCATCTTACATTTTGGTTATCATCATCTGGTCCACGACGCCGTTGGGCATTGTGATCAGCAGCGCGGGTATGTCACCAACGCTGAGTGTTTTCTTGCGCATGGCCATCGCCCTGGTGTTGTGTTTTATCATCGTGTTGATTGGTCGTTACCGGGTTCCCGTTTCCAGGCAGGCCTGGGCGTTATATAGCTATTCAAGCTTGGGTATTTTTGGCGGTATGTTATTGAGTTACCTCGCCGCACAAACCGTACCATCGGGTGTGATCTCTCTGATATTTGGCCTTGCACCTGTGCTATCCGGGTTGCTGGCACAGCGGCTACTGAGAGAAGCCAGTTTTAGTATTGTGAAGTGGCTTGGGTTAGCTTTGTCTATGGTTGGTTTGTATCTTGTTTGTATGTCACAACTCAATGAGTTGGCCCTGGCACCCCAAGGCTTGATATATGTGCTTGGGGCCGTGAGCTGTTTTAGTCTCAGTGGTGTGATGATAAAACGCGTGCAACTGGCGATCCATCCACTGGCTTCTACCTTTGGCGCATTATTACTGGTAACACCTATGTTTGGTTTGGTGTGGTGGTTCAGCGATGGTCAATTGAATACGCAGAACTGGCAACTTAGCGCCGTTTTGGCCACTGTGTATCTGAGTGTCTTTGGCTCTTTGGTTGGGTTTATCGCTTATTTTCACGTGTTGCAGAAACTTAAGGCCAGCACGGTTGCTTTAACCACTTTGATCACGCCGGGATTTGCCATGCTGTTAGGTGCCTGGATCAACAATGAACAGATCACACTGACTTTACTGATTGGGGCGTCCGTGATTATGGTAAGTCTGGCAGTGTTTCAGTTTGGTGATAGCGGTTGGGCAAGTCTGACGAATAAGCTGAGAAGGCAATTGTTATAAATCGTTACATTGGGGTACTGATCCGAGGTTGGGAACATGTTAAGCTTGTTGAACTAACACCAGGGACATGTCGTTAATCTGATGGTCGTGTGCTCCCTGTAATGTGACAATTATTATAATTATAAAGCTGAAGGACGATGAAGTTAACATTCCAAGATTTCGAGTTTGACTGCCAGAATCTGGCATTGTCAAAACAAGGTCGAAAAATAAGTATCAAAGAAAAGCCAGCCATGTTGCTGGGGCTGTTTTTGTCTGATCCACAGAAGATCTATAGTAAAGCTGAGATCCTAGAGCATGTATGGCCAGGCAGAACAGTCACTGAGCAAGTGGTATTTCAGAATATTGGCCACTTGCGGGCGCTGTTTGGTGATGATGCGATTAAGACTTTCTCCAAGAAAGGTTATCAGTGGCAACTGCCAGTACAGCCATCCGAGCCCGTTGAAGCCCAACCCGAGGCAGAGCAACAACAAGTTCAACCTGTTACTGCACCGAACGTGACAAGCACTGAACAGGGTTCAGAAGAAGCGCAGAGCTTGCCCTGGAAATGGTTGGCGCCTTTGGCTGCTTTGATTATCGGTGCCGGTGTCGTTGCTTTGATGGTTTAAGCCTGACTTACGCTTTACCTTAGATAGTATGCGCTGCGTGGCGACGTTTCATGCTGGTGAGACTTGCTCATTGAAGCCTCAAAGTGTGCTTATGTCAGGCTGGCATGACTGTGCCTAAGCTCTCTGTTGGTGAGGTCAATTGCTGGCGACCCACTTCGATGAAGTCTTGGTTGTTAATCTTGTATTAACTTTTCTCTCTTTATATTGACGTTTAAATCGGATATTCAGCAATTTATTGTGATTATCAGGTCAAAAAGGCCCGGTCTTAACAATAAGTTTGGGTTATTTTGAATTGAAGGAACGTCACTAAGGAGCGCTTTTGACAACCATCGCCTACCATCATGACTCTAAAACCATCTGCACAGACAGTCTCACTTCGACCAGCCAAACTATTGTGTCCTGGGCAACACGTAAGTGCCAACGCGTAGAAGATGGCTTTGTGTTTGCATCCGGTAATTGCGCCGAAATTGAACATTTGTTGACTCACTGGCACGATAATCAATTTGATAAAATCACCTGTACCTTCTTTTTCGTTGATGATGAAGGGGCAGTGTTTTTTGGTGAGATCCGCCATGGCCGCCGTTTTCTGGAACCTTTGTCGTTAAACTGGGCAATTGGCAGTGGTGCTAACTGGGCAATCGCCGCCATGGACTTTGGCCGCTCGGCATTTGAGGCCGTGGAGTATGCCTGCCTGCGGGACAAGTCCAGTGGGGGCACGGTCATGACTTACCGCCATGATGAACGAGCTCTTTGGCTGCGTACGCCAGTCAAGTCTAATTCATCGTTGATAGTGAACTAACTGACACCTGGTAATAACTGGCGATGAGCGTGAGGCGATGCTGATTGCCTGACAATCCTGCCATGTTTGGGCCATTCAGGTGAGTCATCACTTTAGTCAGGTTATCATTGTTTACCCCGCCTAATTTGCGCAGAGCCTCACATAACGCCAGCCAGGCAGTCAGCTCATGCTGGGGGAGCGCGCTGTGTTGTGGATTGAAACTCAAATAAGCTTCCAGTGCATTGAATCCCTGGTGATTGCGTATGACTAATGCTTCGGCCAAAGACTCATTGCGCTCAAATAAGAGCAAAGAGCGAATGTAATTAAACGGGGGAAGCGGGTTAGCGGGGTTGGCAAACAGGCAGTGCAAAAATGTATTGCCCTGATGATTAGTTGCGTTAAAGGCACTCGCAGCCTGCAGTGCTGGCATAAAAAAGTCGACCCGCTCTGTGGTATTGAGCCCCGCAATCACACCCGCAGGCAGACCATGCTGACTGATACAGTGGGCTGCGATATTTTGGTAATGTTCGTAGTTTGATGTGTGGCTGCTGGCGGCTTCAAAACAGTGCCTGAGTTGCGCCGTGCGTTGGGTGTCAGTGGCTTGCTCATAGCATTGTTTAATGCGCTCAAGATTATGGCTGCGTATCGCCTGGATCATGTCTGTTACTGCAACAGTGATATCTGGAGATGTGTGCTCTTTGCTCGTGTGCGTTGCCATAAATATTACCTTTATTAACAGGGCTTTCAGTATGCCACATACTCATCGTGTGTATAGATATGACGGTGACATTGTGTGCCTGTTACGCTTTTTCCGTACCAAATGAAACACAAAATAGTCGATGACGCGTTAAAAATAAACGGTACAATGAATAAATTAATCATACAGGAATGACTTTAATGAAGGATCTGACTCAGGGGAAAATCGTTACACACCTTATTACTATGGCCGTTCCGATGGCGATTGGCATGTTTATCCAGATGCTGTATTTTTTGGTAGATCTGTATTTTGTTGGTGCGCTGGGGGCAACGGCGCTGGCAGGCGTGAGTAATGCGGGCAGTGTGTTCTTTTTTATTATGGCCCTGACTCAGGTTTTAAATATTGGCTGTGGTACTTTAGTGGCCCATGCGGTTGGCAGAAAGGATCGCGCGGAGGCCAACGCTTTATTCCATCAGAGTATGTTGATTGCCGCGTTTTGCACTGCGGCGTTTGCCGTACTTGGCTATGTATTTGGGCATCTGTTTTTTGAGTTCATGACGCCTGATGCCGCGACTCGCCAAGCCGCAACAGACTATTTTTACTGGTTTCTGCCCGCTCTATTACTACAGTTTGGGCTCACCGTTATGGCGGCGGCACTGCGCGGAGCGGGTGTTGTTAAGCCCGTTATGCTGATTTCGATGTTGGCGGTGGTCCTGAATATTATTTTGTCGCCCATTTTGATATCCGGCTGGGGCACCGGCAATGCCCTGGGCGTGACAGGGGCTGGGTTAGCCAGCTCTCTGTCTGCGCTCGGTGCTATGGTGATGACGCTGTGGTACTTCATCAGAAAAGTCGATTATCTGTCTTTGCCGAATAGGGCGCTGCTCCCCGATCGTAAGCGGATCCTCCAGGTTATTAATCTGGGCTTACCGTCAGGTGGTGAGTTTTTACTTACTTTTATGTACATGTCAGTGATTTACTGGGCGCTTAGTCAGTTTGCTGCAAGTGCACAGGCTGGGTTTGGATTGGGTGTCCGGATCATGCAAGTGCTTTTCTTACCCGTTATGGCCGTTGCATTTGCTGCTCCTGCAATCGCAGCCCAAAACTATGCTGCTGGTAAATATGACCGGGTACAGCAAACCTACCGCTATACCAGTTTACTGACCTGTGCGCTGATGGCCATACTTACCCTGGGCTGTCTGATTAATGCAAGCTGGTTTTTTGCTCCATTTAGCGATGAGCCTCAGGTCATTTTGGTTGCCGCGACGTTTTTAGGATATGTCTGTTTTAATTTTGTCCCTGCGGGTTACACCTTTACGGCCTCAGGTATGTTTCAGGCGTTGGGTAATACCTGGCCGGCGTTATACAGTACCGCCAGTCGGTTTGTGCTGTTTGCAGTGCCAGTTGTCTGGCTGGCAGGGCAGCAAGACTTTGAAATCGAGCAGATCTGGGTATTTTCTGTTTCGACTGTGTATTGTCAGGCTGTGATCAGCTATTGGCTGTTGCGTCGAGAAATGCATAAAAAACTGGCGCTAAGCGAAGCCGAAATAATGCCACCGCCTGTGCGCAGTTAACCGTGCAGAGGCATTAGCATAAACACTTCTGCTTGGACTATCCTTAAAGTGCAGTCAATGAATTGATGGTCACCGAGGCTCAGGAGACAAGTATGCATAAAGGTGAGGTGGATTATGGAGAGCGACATCCAAAAGTAATCATGATTTGTGATGATGCGCACGAAATGGTGGGTGTTTGCAAAGTTATCAGTTCTCAGGTTACGGCGCTCAGAACGTTAGAGGGCACACACGATGCTCATAAAGTGATCCAAGCGGGCAAACCGCCTGTGCTTATTTTTGCTATGCTGCATGTTAAGGCGAGCATTGAGTCATACAGTGCTTTGGCGCGCAGGGGCGTGCTAGATTATCCGCATAAGAGTATTTTGTTATGCGAAAATAAAGAATCGGGGGTTGCCTTTCGGTGCTGTATCAAAGACATATTTAATGACTACTTTGTCTTTAAACCTATGTATGAAAATTATCGGCTCAGGATGATCTTACATAATATCTTGCAGCAAGCGGAAGACACTCAGCAGATTACTGAACTAAAAGAAGAGCACTTTGGCCGAATAGATAACGGGCTGAAACAATTGATTGATCAGGCGGCTAACTATCGGGTTAACACTGAGCAGTCTTTCCTGCAAGCCAGAGCATCATTAAACGAAGCGCAAGAAGACGACGAAATAAAAGCGCAAATGTTACAGCAGCTAAAAGAAAAACATGTCTTGCCTTTACTGGACATGTTGCAGCAGCAGTTGATCAAAGACATCCAACAGATCACGCAGCAACTTAATGACAGTCACTTTACCCTCAATGAGCTTGTCGACATGTTCAATGGCTCACAGGCATCGGTATTTTCGTCGGTTCTGGACCATGGTGGTGCGCACAAAGAAGCGCTAGAACATGCTGAGCGGGCCCGTGTTGAGCATGAGCCAGAGTCACATGAGCATGAGGTACATGAATCCGGTGCACAGCCTCATGGTTCTGAGGATCATCATGGCGACCACTCAGATCATGGTCATGGCTTTGATGCTGCGCATGCCTTCGATGCTGCGCAGGTGTCTGAGCCTGTGATGCCCAGAGATAAACGGATCATGATAGTTGAAGACAATGAAATCTATCGCGAGATGATCTCAGGCATACTGCGTGAACAGGGGTTTTCGGTCGATGGCATGGAAAACGGACTGGCCGCAATCAAAGAGCTGAGAAAGCATCGCTATGATATGATTTTCATGGACTTATTTATGCCGGGCCTGGATGGCTACAATACCACAAAAAATGTCCGGGCTATTGAACATTGCCGTGGCATACCCATTGTGGCGCTCACCAGTAACCGTAACAAAGACCTGATCCGGAAATGGGCTTCGCTGGGTCTCGGTGGCTATATTGTGAAGCCATCAACCAAGCGCAGTATTCTGGATGCGGTAAACAAGCTGTTAGGCACGGAATGTGCCTGATCCTCTGCCGAGATCGCATGTCACGTTGTGTGAGCTGGGTTAATTAATCAACGCGTTAAGGGCTTTGACTTCCTGCGCTATATTGATCAACAGCGAGCGACAATGTTGACGGTCGGCTGACAGGGCTGCCTCTTCGAGCTGAGCCAGGTATTCACTGCACCGCTCTGCGCCTATGGCCCGGGCAGATGTTTTAAGAAAATGCGCATGTTCCTTTAGCTCTGGATAAGCTGCGTTGCTGTAGGCGCTTAAGAATAGCTTGCAACTGGACTCGGCCTGAGTGACAAAGTCGCGCTGAAATTTTGCTATGGTGGGCAAGTCTTCGCCAATCAAATCTATCAGCGTTTGTTGATTCAGTCTGGTTAGCTGTGCGTTGTTACTTTCCATACCATTTCTCTATGACGGTTTTAAAACGTTCGAGCTGAACGGGCTTGCCAATGCAATCATTAATGCCGTACAAGTGGCAGTTTTCTAATTCATTTTTAATCGCTGCGCCAGTCACTGCCACAATTGGAATGGCCTTGAGCGCCAGCTGCTTTTCGGTCTGGCGAATACGCTTCGCCATCTCATACCCGTCAACAACCGGCATGTGGCAATCGGTGAGGATCAATTTGAACTCTTCCTGACGCCAGCTTTCAAACCCCTCTTGGCCGTTTTCTGCGAGTGTGCAGGTGTAGCCTAACTTCGCCAGCTGTTTGACCATTAAGTTTTGATTAAAAGTGTTGTCTTCAACCAGCAGAATACCCGGACGAAGGTCCCTTACCGTACCCGGTTCGTCAGTACCTGCATGTGTGCTGCCGGGAACCGCTGGCAGGGGAACATTCGAAATAGCTTGTTGATCTGCTGTATAAGTAAGTAGATGCATCGCCTGACGCGTGATGCCATAGCGGGTTGTCAGATCAATATTCAGAAACGTTGCATCTGGTAGCAAGTTTTTCAGTTGTTCGGTAAAACTACTTTGGTGGCAGATTAATACCCTGTGTGTTTTAAGTGTTTCCTGGTAGTCACCTAATTGCACAAGGTCCTGTTCTGAAAGAATAAAGCAGCATATTAATGCCTTGTCCGAATCAGGCGGAGGCAGTTGTTCTAAGTCCACCTGGTGCAGGTGTACTGCTAACCCTTCCAGTACTGAATATGGATATGACTCTGGCGGATTAAGGTGAGCGGGCGTGATATAAATGTCCTGGAATAAAGCTGTGTCGCAGTGATGTGAGAATCGGTGGATCGGAATACTGACTCTGAAAATACTGCCGCGATCCACTTTACTTTTTAGTCCTATGCGTCCGCCCATCAGGTTAATGATTTGCCGCGAAATGGCCAGCCCCAGGCCCGTTCCACCATACACCCGGGTGGTTGATTTATCGGCCTGGGTAAAGGGGTGAAAGAGCTTTCTCTGGGTCTTTTCATCAATACCGATACCATTGTCTTTCACTAAAATACAGAGCTCGCCCTGACTGTGACTTTGGATCTGCCAATCCACTTCAATGACGACATTACCGCTGCCTTTGGCTGGGGGACCACTGAACTTAATGGCATTGCTGAGGAGGTTGAAGAGTACCTGACGGATCCGGTTTTCGTCGCAGTAAAGCATCGTGGGCAGCTGCTGTGACTCAACGACCTTGAGACTGACATGGCGCTTTTCGGCATTGGAGGCAAAGGTCAGCAGTACATTATGCAGCGTTTTTGAAATATCAAATTCCCTAAACTCTAACTCTAACTTGCCTGCTTCTATCTTGTTGATATCCAGAATATCATTCAGAATGTCGACCAGATTCTTAGCGGAGACGGATGCGGTTTCGAGCAGCTCCATCTCTTCAGGATCATGCTTTTGCAGTGAGAGCAGCTCTAGTGAGCCGATAATGGCATTCATCGGTGTTCTCAGCTCATGGCTCATCATCGCTAAAAAGTCAGATTTTGCGCGACTTGCGCGCTCAGCTTTAGTAACAGCACATTTCAGATCTGATGTGCGGGCTTTGACGCGTGTTTCAAGCTCGGCATTTAATTTGGAAAGCTCCATGTTGGCACGATACACTTCGGATTGATCGACACAAACACCATCAAGGCGATAATTGTTGCCATAATCATCCTGAGCAACCACGCCTTTGGCGAATATGTGCAACTCCTCGTTACTAGGCAGGGTAGCCCGAAATACCTGTTCAAAATCATTGCCGCTTTCAAGGGCTTCTTTGAGTCCATTTGAGACACGTTCACGGTCTTGCGGGTGAATACGTTCAAGCCACTTTTCATAGCGTCCGGTATCTTGTGCTGCCAAATCAAAGATGGAACTGGTTTGCGGGTCCCAGTCCCAATACCATTGAGCGTTTTTTCTGATCACACTCCAGGTACCGACTTTGCCAGCTTCCAGAGCTATACGTCGACTTTCATGGGCACTGTTGAGGTGGATGAGCATTTGTTTTTCCTGGGTGCATTCACGCAAGGTACCAAACAAGCTCAGATGATCACCGCAGCCGTGGCGCTGATCGCCACTGAGTTCAAACCAGTGTGGTACAGCGTCTATTAATACACGAAATTCAAATTTTAGCCGGACGTTAGACTGAATATGTTCCTCAATGAAACTCAGTGCCAGTGGACGGTCATCTTCATAAATTAAATTGGTAAAATCATGCCAGTCGGTTAATGATGGGCTGTGCAGAAGTGTACAAAAAGTCTGAGAAAAGTAAGGGCGTTCAAAGGTGGTATCAACCTGCCACACACCTATGTCACCACATTGTAGCGCCAGTTCAGCCAGCTCACCGAGATGTGGCAGGTGGTGATGGCTAATTGGATTAATGATCAGGCAGGTCTCAGCGCGGAGGTGGTTACTGACAATAATATTGAGTCGCACGCCTGAGGGTAAGATGGCGAGCGCCGAGCTGCCCGCTGCCTGGCTGAGAAAGTCACTGTCCGCTTCGCCAGGTTCTGCAATTTGGCACAGATCAAAAAAGCAAACAGGTTGCGTTTTGTGATTGCTCAACTGCAGGAGTGTCTCTGTAGCCTGGTTGAATTCAATTACTTGCCATTGACTGTTTACGGTAAGTATCGCGAGATCCAAACTCTGGATATCCATTTCTTTTCCCTGCCTGACTATGCCTAACTTTATTATTGTCCAATTTGCGACGATTGGGGAAAAATCGACTCAGATAATGCGGCGAAGTGTCATTGTGCGTGTTCAGAGGTATCTGGCACAAGCCATGCTAATAAAGTGCCGTATAGGGAGTAGGCTTAATGATGTCTGTGCCCTGAAATTGGCCCCCGCATCCGGAGGCCAATGCTGACATAACTTAGAACTTGCTGGCAGGTGGCCACTGTGAGTTCGCGATTTCGTCTTCCCCGACGGCACTGTTAGCCTCAAGGCTGATAGAGTGAGGTGTATCTGTTTTGGGAATAGATACCTCTACAACATAATTGTTGTGTGTATCGGTTCTGATCTCCTCCATCACAGCCATTAACTCACTCAGGTTATTCACTCGCCGTCCTTCACCACCAAATGCCTGGGTAATATTGGCGATTTTCCAGGCTGGTAAATCATTGTAGCTGTAGACCGTGTCGAGCAGTTTGTCCTGATAATCAACCGGCGGTGTTCGGAAAGGGTTAGGGTTGACCAGGTATTGCTCGATACCGTAAATACCGTTTGCCAATACAAACACGACGGTGTTTTGTCCATAAGCATGTTGGTCAGCAACGGCCTGGCAGGTTTCATGGAAGGCTCCATCACCAACGACAACAACCGCACGTTTATCCGGGAAGGCACATTTAATTCCCGTGCCGGCAGGTACAGAATAGCCGATGGACAGCCAGGCAGCCTGAGCAACAAAGCCATCTTGCGCTGGTATTTTTACACTTTGTGCACCAATCAGCGGGAAGCCCGCATCTACGACCAGAACATCATCTTCATCAAGCCATTGGCTGAGGGTAGCAAAGAAGCTGTCATAGCCTAGCTGGGCTTCCGCTGTTGCGCGCTTCATCAGTGGTTTTTGCATACGCAACCCTCTTAAATTGGCGGGTTGCTGCTTTGCCAGTGTAGTGAACTCCTCAATCAGACACTGTAGGTAATCTTTAAGGGTCGCAGAGGCATAATAGTTGGCACCAACATATACCCCTCCTTGCGCAGCGAGCACAGTGCGGCTGCTGCGAATATCCTGATTGCCGGTATCTTTGCCTGTCGTCCAGGCTCCAACCCCAACTAAAATCCCGTCTTCTCCAACCAGAGAATCTACTTCGGAGGGACTCATGGTGACACAGCCTTCAAACCAGGGGTGGGTTTCAGCAATAACCGATTTACTTAATGCAGAGGTGACAAAGTGAATATGCCCTTCGGGCACCGTATGACTGCGATTGATTACTTCAAGTAATTCCAAAAAGGTATTTTGCAGGCCAAAACGTTGTAGCTCTACGCCTGCCCAAAAAATACTTTTTGGCTGGCTAAGCATCAGCTCTACCGTTGCTTTAGCTGCCTGCTGTGCTTCGCTGACGGTGACGCTGGCTGGATTATTCAGTGCAAGAGGCTGAGCAGGTTTGATGCACTCTGCCCGCCAGACATCTTCACTGACTTCGAAATACACGGGTCTGCGCTCTGACAGTAAAGCTGCCAGGGCTGAATCAATTTGATAAGGCGCCTGATTGGCATTGGTGATACGTTCAGCCGCGACGGTGACTGGTCTGAACATGTGAATATCGACAAATTCGTAGCCGGTGGTGTGTGAGTAGAGCAGTCCGGCATTCTTTGAGATCTGCTCTTCTTTGTTGGTAGGAGCCCCGTTTATCAGGATAACTGGGACCTGTTCAACGAAAGATCCGGCAATGGTGTTGAGCAGGCTAAATGCGCCTACGCTGTAGGTAACGTACAAAGCACTTGGGCCTTTTAATCGGGCATATGCATCTGCAGCAAATCCGGCACAAATTTCATTGGCATTGCCATTAATTCTAATCGGTGAGTGATTGTCAGCCAGTATGGTGTCGAGTAAAGCCGCAGTATAGTTGCCGGCGACACCAAACATCTGGTCGACGCCAATTTCTTCCAGTCGTGCTTTGAAATAGTCCGCGACTGTAAAATGATGCGTTATTTGAGTCATAGATTCTCTCCTGGGCAAGCTTGGCAGGTGTCTCCTGCCTGTAGGTCGTGAGGGCACCTGAAACAGGTGCCCAATGCAGGATCATTTAAGGTCGAAGTAGCTAAGGTTCACACCCAGCACGTTTTCAACCTCTGATGGTTTCTCAACCGGGGCGCTACCCGCTGAGAAGTTTGGCTCAATATATTGATTGATAAGCTTGCTGGCGTTTTCTTCATAGGCAACTTTAATGGCTTCGGATGAGCTGATGTGTGTCGTTTGCTCATACACTTCGCTTAGCGGCTGGAGTCCAAATCCTTGCTTGAGTGCGAGGTCGGTAGAGCGCAATGCACCTTCTACCCAACCCTGGTAGTCAGAAAAGGCTTCACCACAAGTAAACAGGTTTGGCAGGGGCTCTGTGAGTTCAGCCATCACTTGCTTGTCATCAGCACCCACCGCCCATTGGTGTACACCAAAGCCAAATTGTTGGCTTGGTGGCACATCAAAACGTACACCACCTTGCCAGATCCGTGCACTGGTCAGGATTGGCTCCGGGACGTAGTGTGTATTGAAAATGTCTTTGAAGAACTTAGTGGCTTGTTCAACTACCGCGGTTGATGCTGGATAGATATCACCCGGGATATCGGTGACATAGTCGTCCTGGTGTGGGTGGTGATAGGTCTCTCCAATATTCTGCAGCGCGCTCCAGAAATTAATGTTCAGGTAGTCACAATATATTGTTAATGCAGCGGGGCGCTCATATTTTTCACTGCTGATATGATCCAGTTTTGCCTGGGTGCTTTGTGATGGTTCGGTTTTACGCTCCTGATACATCAGGGCCGCAACCAATTCTTCGTTTACTGCATAAAATGGGTATACCGAGCCGGTCGGCAGATCGGCAAAGTTGGGTCCAAACTCGACGGCAGGACGTCCGGTGGTGCCGCGTCCCAGTATGGTGTCGAGTAAAGCCGCAGTATAGTTGCCGGCGACACCAAACATCTGGTCGACGCCAATTTCTTCCAGTCGTGCTTTGAAATAGTCCGCGACTGTAAAATGATGCGTTATTTGAGTCATAGATTCTCTCCTGGGCAAGCTTGGCAGGTGTCTCCTGCCTGTAGGTCGTGAGGGCACCTGAAACAGGTGCCCAATGCAGGATCATTTAAGGTCGAAGTAGCTAAGGTTCACACCCAGCACGTTTTCAACCTCTGATGGTTTCTCAACCGGGGCGCTACCCGCTGAGAAGTTTGGCTCAATATATTGATTGATAAGCTTGCTGGCGTTTTCTTCATAGGCAACTTTAATGGCTTCGGATGAGCTGATGTGTGTCGTTTGCTCATACACTTCGCTTAGCGGCTGGAGTCCAAATCCTTGCTTGAGTGCGAGGTCGGTAGAGCGCAATGCACCTTCTACCCAACCCTGGTAGTCAGAAAAGGCTTCACCACAAGTAAACAGGTTTGGCAGGGGCTCTGTGAGTTCAGCCATCACTTGCTTGTCATCAGCACCCACCGCCCATTGGTGTACACCAAAGCCAAATTGTTGGCTTGGTGGCACATCAAAACGTACACCACCTTGCCAGATCCGTGCACTGGTCAGGATTGGCTCCGGGACGTAGTGTGTATTGAAAATGTCTTTGAAGAACTTAGTGGCTTGTTCAACTACCGCGGTTGATGCTGGATAGATATCACCCGGGATATCGGTGACATAGTCGTCCTGGTGTGGGTGGTGATAGGTCTCTCCAATATTCTGCAGCGCGCTCCAGAAATTAATGTTCAGGTAGTCACAATATATTGTTAATGCAGCGGGGCGCTCATATTTTTCACTGCTGATATGATCCAGTTTTGCCTGGGTGCTTTGTGATGGTTCGGTTTTACGCTCCTGATACATCAGGGCCGCAACCAATTCTTCGTTTACTGCATAAAATGGGTATACCGAGCCGGTCGGCAGATCGGCAAAGTTGGGTCCAAACTCGACGGCAGGACGTCCGGTGGTGCCGCGTCCCCACCAGGCAGTGTCGTAATAGAGATTAATCTTCAACAGTGGCTGGTTTGAGGTGGATTGCAAAGTGTTCCACAGTTGTTCTGAGCGCTCTTTATCCAGCGTGTTAAACGCGTTAGAGCGAACAAAAAGTTTTTCCAGTGCTAATCTGGGCAGGGCAAGAATGACTTTTTCGGCGGTGACTTTACCTTTGTGGCTGCGTCCGCTGTCGTCTGTGTGGAGGTAGTGCAGTTCGTAGTGATTGTTTTCTTCTACAAAAGAGATCTCTTCAATACTGGTTTGCAGGTGGATGTTGTCAGTGCCTATTTTATCGACTAATGAATTGGGCAGTGTGCTGAATCCGTCTTTAAAGGTTTTAAATTGCACTCCAGCCGGAAAGTCTTCCAGCAACTGATAAGCTACGCCGGCATTCATCTGTGACAGGAAGGTGCCATTGAAGCCAAGTACACGGTACAGCATGTTTATGCATTCCTGAGAGTAACCCATGGCCGTGTAAAGGTCCCATAACGTCCACTCATTGAGCGTTTTGCCTTGCCATTGGCATTCCAGCCTGAATGCCTGCCAGAATTCCGGGCCTCTTACTTCAGGTCGGGCTTTAAACTGAGGATTAGCCTGAAGGATTCGGTTGAAGACCACATTCACAATGTCCTTAGGATTAACGCCCTGCTCAGATGGCGCAAGATTATAAAGCTCAGACCAAATCTGATAGTTATCTTGCGCTGCGGTGTTAACGCTGAAGCTTTTACCACGGAAAAATAATCGGTTATCGCCGCCGCTGTTCATGGGAAAGGGCACTATCTGGTCCTGGAGGTCAAGGTTCAGGAACAGCGCCATCAAGTCATCCATGCCATCGAATAAAAACCGCATGCCACCTTGTTCTTCTTTTACTGTAATCGTGGGGGGCGTATCACTGCGTTGATTTTTGAATTGAATTAAATCTGAATCCAGTCGACCGCCGGTGCGATTAGATCGCTCAAAGATTGCCAGGTTGTCACAGCCTGATTCATTTTGTAGCCGCCATGCACTGTATAATCCGGCCATACCAGCCCCTACAATGGCCACTTTCAGATGCTTAGGGAGGCTTTTGTCGCTGATCTCATTGCCAAAAGAATAATGCGTCATAGTAGTTCCTTAATTCGTTATTTACCGTTTTTTGTCACAAACGACGGCAACAATCTTTACGACGACTTCTGTTCAGTTGTGTGGGCTTGTTATCGCTGTCTTTTGGTGAAGACCTGAAAGGCATGAGCCAAAAATAGAGAGCAGCCTTATTACAATGCTGACACCAAAAAGACATAATCCACATAAAATGTAGCACAGGGGTTAATTTTTATATGGTTTGTGTCCAAAAAATCACAGTAATTACACTAGGTCTCTGAATATAAAACAGTTAAATTTGTCACCTGACTAATTCTATCCACTATGTCTGCTTTTAGGGGACTTGAGCCCGCTAAAGAAATATTGCACACTCATGACGGGAACACCGTGCTATCCGGTGCCAGAACCGTTTTTGCAAGAGAAGGAACGATGCGTTATCTGCTCAATCAGGTTGAAATAGACTTACTTAAAGGCACCGCAACCACACACGAGGCATCGCAAGATATTCGTGCTAAGACATTGGCGGTGCTGAAAATATTGATCCAACATTCAGATCAGGTGGTGACCAAAACACAGTTGTTGGAAACTGTCTGGCAGGGGGTGGTGGTTCAGGAACAAGTGTTGGTTCAGTCTATCCGTGAACTGCGTGAAATTCTGGGCGCAGATTGCATCAAAACACATCCCAGAATCGGTTATCAACTGGCTGTGGCGCCAATTCCCATTCAGGGATCTAAAGTGACCGACAAGTGGCGTTTTGCTGTGGTGTCGGTCGTGCTTATGCTTATCATCAGCGGACTGTGGCTAAATGGGATGCACGCAGTCAATCAGCCTGAGACACGATATCCTACCGTTGCGTTTCTACCGGTAGAGAACGCCATGCTCGACGATGTGCATGCTGCTGTGCCTTTGCATGGTCTTGCCTATTTAAGTGAACACACTCAGGCAGAAGGGGGGTTGCCCGTCGTTGCGGCAGAGCATGTGTTAACAACTTTATCTCACAGCCCCTGGTATTCCAACGATACTGCGCAGATCCGGTTGTCCCGACGCCAGGATGTGTTGCAACTCCAGGAGCGATTGGGAGCGGATTTACTGGTCGAAACCCGTCTTAGTGGCTTTCCGCAAGATATGCAGTTGCAATACACGCTGCACTTTAATCGCGGGGCTGAACAAGGCGTGGTCTTTGCGTCGGGCCCTGAACTGGCCTATCAGGCGTTGATAGCGCGGCTCGCGACGCGATACGGCGAACATGACCAGAGATTAGACGTACAAAGCAATCTGGATTTCAGCAATGAGGCCTTTGCCCGGGGCTTGCAGATGTATTTATCGCGCAGCTATCAGGAAGCGATTGCTTTGTTGCGCTCTGCCTTGCGTCACGCTGCCGATCCCTTGACGGTCAGGCGTTACCTAGCGGCAAGTCTGGCAAATAATGGCGACGTAGCGGCAGCGTTGTCTCTGTTGCAGCAAAATATTGTGGCAACCGGCGATGACGTCGTGACTCGGCGTGAGCGCATGCGTGCCAATCTGATGATGGGTTATTTGCTCATCAACTGGCCTCAGCAAACAGATCGTGAGCACGAGCTGAGCAGGGCGGAAAAGTACATAGCGACTGCGCGTGAGCAGGCCAGTGATAATTCGGATCATTTATTTATTGCTTACGCGCTGGAAGAGCTGGGTAAGATAAAACGTATGCAGGGTCGATATAGCGAGGCTTCTCGTTTATTGCACTCAGCGCTGAGCTATCATCAGCGCTTTGATGCGATTTATGGCCAGACCAATGCATTGATTGAGCTGGCTCGGATTGCAACTGAGCAGGGAGAGCATCAGGAAGCAACGCGTTTATTTGCGCAGGCACACCAGGTGGCTGAGGCCAGTAACGCCGTCCCTAACCAGATTTGGATCTGGCTGGCGCAGGCTGATTTGCTGCGCCAGGCTCGTCAGGTTGAGCAGGCAAATCAGCTCGCATTACGTGCCAAAGCCTTAGCCAAAAGTGCAGATGATCCGGTGTTGATTGAACGTGTTGAGGCCTGGTTTGCCAAAGCCCCTATTTACACGGTCAACTAAAGGCACAGTACCGCGCTTTTACAGGCTACAATAGTCTTCATACCCTGAGGATGGCACGGTATCTTTGTGGCGCACATTCTGTTTGCGTAATTGTTCAACCTGCTTGCCGACCTCATTGACTGCGACAATCTTATCTTTGACGAAGTAAACCCAGTCAACGTCCTGATAGTACTGGCGCATCTCGTTGGAATTGACGATTTTATTGGGGTCAAACCATTGGTTAAAGTTTATCGACATTGCGACTTCCGGGTATACGTCGCTGCCATGCTCCGCGTACAGTTTGCCGTTAATGTAGTATTTCAGCGTGTTGTTGCCAACTTGCAGCACCAGCGTGTTCCAGCCTTCCAGCGGGTTGATGTCGTAGTCATAGGCGTTAACCTTGGTCCAGGGCGTGAGCTGAAAAGTTTCCCAAGAGGTTGCGAACAAGGCATGGCGATCGGTGCCCCATCCTCCATTTGGCAGGTACTCAAAATCCATTTCACTGTAGTTCTTGTCCATAGGGGCGGCCAGTGGGCTGATCGCATAAAAAGTCTGGATCACTCCGTCACCGTCTGGTCCATATTGGGGTCTATCGGTAAAAAAGACCCGTGCGGCATAGGTCCCTTCAAGGTATTTTCGTTTATGGCATACCTGTACATGGCGGGTATTTTCGGCACTGCCATCGGTTTTTGAGGTTAAGCGCATGACCTGGTTATCCGGATTATGTGGATCAGCATGAAAGGTCACGCCTTCATGCCACCAGGTGGCATTTTTTATGCCGGGATGGCCGACGTCTGAACGCAGTTGCCAGCCATTATCTTGTGCTTGCTCAAAACGCGTATAAGTGAAATCGTCAAACATGATTTGGACTGGCTGAGCACCCAGAGGTTGGCTGGTACAGGCGATCAGCATACTGGCACCTAAGACTGAAAAAGAAAAAAAGACGGGGTTTTTCATCGCGTATTCCTTGTTGTTATTGGACAGCACCAGCGTTGACCGAAACAGCAGGATATACCAGTTAAAAACGCTTAAATTGATAAAAGCGCGCTTATTAAAAAATATTAAATGTTTGATTTTAGTAGATTGAATTTAAAAATGAGCCTTAGCTCTTCCTTAAGCAGGCTCATTGGGCTAGTAAGCTGTGTTAATTTTGTACCTCAACTTCCTGACCATCGGTCAGTCGCTCTGCGCCGCGTACCGCAACTCTGTCTCCTGCGATAAGCTGATGGCTTGGCTTAGGGGTAATGGCCACGCGCTGGCCCTGACCCTGGCCGACTGTCACGGGGATTTGTGTTGCCGTGTTACTGGCATCGATTTTGACCACATGAATACCTTGTTTGCGCAAGATCAGTGCATCACGATTAACTAATAATGCCCGGTTACTGGCTGCCAGTGGCACTGATACATCTATCAGTTGCCCGACTGCCCAGTGTTGCTGGTTATCTGACTCACCTGGCTGGTCGAGCATTGCACGCACTTCAAAGGTTTGCGAGCGCGGATCGGTGGCTGGGATCACGGCACTGACCTGCGCGGTTGTGGTTTGCGGGGCATCCAGATTTCCGGCACTCACAGGTAAGGATTGGCCAGTGCGCACATAGCTGAGGTATTTCACGGGTACATACAGGCGCGCTTCAAGCTGGTGGATGTCTACCAGGTTCAGTAATTCATCAGCCCGGCTGACGTCTCGACCGGCGCGATGGTAACGTTTGCTAATGATGCCTGAGAATGGGGCTGTTACCGTTGCCCGGTTGAGTTGATCTTCAATCACCCTGAGCTCAACTTGCGCCAGCGCGATATCTGAGAGCACCAAATCATGGGCATTTTGTACTTTGTCTACCTGACTGGCAGCAGCACTACTGGTTTTAGCCAGTTCAGTCAGGCGTGCGAGTTCTTGCTTCTGAAATCGCAAATTCACTTGGGCGCGTTTGAGCATCTCCAGCTGGCGTGCTTTTTCAAGTTCAAGCGGCAGGGTATCCATTCGCACCAGCACATCACCTTTACTAACTTCCAAACCGGGCTCTGCAACGTAGTGCAACCGGCCAGACACACCGGCCGTGATGACCATATCACGCTTGCCATGTAAGGTCCCATTGACGGCCAGTTGACTGGTAAGCTGGCCCTGAGATACTGGCTCAACTGTCACAGGCTGGGCTGCGTTAACCAGCTGACTGAAGCTGATGGCACTGGTCAAAAGGACGGTGACCAGAGCGTGTTTATATTGACTTGCAAACATTGTGGACTCCTACTGATTCGCGACCAGATTTAACTGAGGTTTGTTGTTATCGTTATTGACCTTCGAGGTCGGCTGTTTATCCGAACCAAGCTGTAACAGACTGGGCATCAGGACCAACGTAAACAGGGCACTAATGGCCATGCCGCCGACGATAACTGTGGCAAGGCCACGATAAATCTCTGATCCAACGCCGGGCATCAGCATCAGCGGTAGCATGCCGAACAGGCTGGTCAGCGTACTGAGATAGACTGGTCGGGCGCGCATCAAGACGGCTTGCTCGACGGCATCGCGGCGGCTCATACCCTGCGCTTGTGCATGGCGGGTTTGATCAACCAGTAAAATAGCGTTGTTGACTACCAGGCCCAGCAAGATGATAAAGCCGATCATGGTGAGCAAGTCCAAAGACTGGAAGGCAAACAGGTTGAGCACATAGAGTGCGACAACACCACCAGCAATGGCCAGTGGCATCACGAGCAGCACCAATGCACTGTCGCGGACTGATTTAAATAATGCGGTCATCAATAAAAATAGAATGAACAGAGCGAGGAAGAAATTGAGGGTCATTTCTTCTATAGCGCTGTTCATTTTTTGCGCATTGCCACCGAGGATCACACCGGCTGTTTCAGGTAATTGTGCTTTGATCTTAGGCATTACTTGTTCGGTCAGGATTGCCTGTGCTTGCTGCAGGCTCATTTCTGCTGGTGGTGTGACTATGATGCTGACTGTACGGCGGCCATTGATCCTTTGGAGTTGACTGGGCCCCACGGTACGGGTGACATGGGCAAGCTCGCCCAGTGTCTGGATCCCGGCATCTGGCGTGAACAAAGGCAAAGCTTTGAGCTCTTCCGGTGTTTTCCACGTCTGGCCTCGTAAAATAACGTTCATTCGCTCGTTACCGTTAAAGTACTCATTGATAAATAGCCCGCCGGTAAACGCTTGTACCGCCTGTGAGACATCCTGACGAGTCAGCCCGGCCTGAGTAATACGGCGGTCATTGGGATGCAACCTGAGCTCCGGCTCTGCCATATCCAGGCGAGGCTGTGGTCGCGCAGTGGCGTCAGGCATTGCAGTTTGTACCGCTTGCAGGGCAACTTCAGCCCCGGCAACCAGGTCGTCCATATTTGGCCCGGTGAGTTCGATGTTGATATCGCGACCGTCACCGCCGTTGGCAATGTTGATCATCGAACCCCGGAAAAAGAACACCTGAGTATCTGGCAGATCGATAAAAATTTCTTCCCGGGCCACTTGCATCAACTCCTCAACACGCTGCGGATCTGAGGAGTAAATAAACCCACCGGCATTGGCGCCAAAAATGTAAAAGTTGAAGTCTTTGATCCCGGGTTGTTTGTCGCCATGATAGTAAGGCATTAGTCGCGCTCTGACGCGTTTTAGCAGCTCCTCTTCCATATAAGCCATATTCCCTCCAGGCGGCGTGACCAGATTGAAGAAAAAGCCATCTGTCGGCGCGCGTGGCATGAAATCAGTTTTTGGCAACATGGTCAGGGTGACGAGCGCAGAGCCGCCGAGTAAGGCACAAACCCAGCTGAGTTGCTTTAACTTACTGTTGGTCAGACGCATGATGAGAGCGGTCAGTTTGTGCCAATAGTATTTGTAAGGATCGGCTTGTGTTTTGCTATCAGGCAAATAGCGGTTGGCGACCGGAATAATGGTCAGGGCGCATAACAAGGAAGCGACAACAGCGATGGAGAGGGTCAATGCCAGGTCGGAAAATAATTGCCCTTCAATACCTGCCATGAATAAGATGGGCAAAAAGATGGCGACGCTGGTGGCTGTAGAGGCAAATAGGGCACCGGCAACCTGCCCCGCACCGCGTAAAGCCGCCTTATAGTTGTCAAATCCGTTAGACTTCAGACGAGCGATATTTTCCTGCACTATGATGGCTGCATCCAGCACGAGCCCGACTGCAAAGGCCAGACCTGCCAGAGAAATTACGTTCAGGCTGCGCTCGAACGCATTGAGTGCTAAAAAGGCGACCATCAGAGAGACTGGGATGGTCGCTGCGATGATCAGCGTGGTTTTTATCCCTCTAAAGAACAGCCAGAGGATGGCAAGGGATAACAATACGCCCAGTCCGAGGTTGCTCTTTACCAGCAATAATGCATTTCGAATATGGATCGAGGCATCGTAGCTGAGCTCTATCGCAATGCCTGCTTCGGGCAGCGGGCCTGCGTTTAGTTCGGCTATTGCCTGGTTGATGCCATCAAGCAGGGCCACCGTATTGGCACCATTAGCCCGGGAAACGGTGATATAATAGGCCGGTTTGCCATTACGGCCACTCATCGCCCGGCGGTCGGAGTAAGTTTCGGCAACGGTAGCGACATCACCGAGGTAGATGGGGCGATCCTGAGAATAGCCAATACGCATTTGCAGCATATCCTGAAGATCATATTGACCGGTAAAGCGCACAGTGTATTGACGTCGCCCTACATCGGCCAGGCCCCCTGAGGTGTCTCTGGAACTGGCCAGAGTTTGTCTGATCTGTCCTAACGTGAGCCCCAGAGCGGCTGCTTTGTGAGGATCAAAGGTAATGCGCAGCTCTTTTGGCCGCTCGCTGGCAAGGTTAACCCGGGCAACGCCCGGAATGCTTGCAAGGCGCGGCTCAATGAGTTCTTCAATGGTTTTTTGGTACTGTGCCATATCCAGGTCTAAACCATCACCTTGGTAGTTTAGCGGGGTGACGAGCAAAGAGGCCGCATTTGGTCCGGCGGGACCACCATTACCACCAGCACTGACCACAGGGTCAATGGCGTCTAATGGCAGTGGCGGCGCCTGATTTAGGTTAGTCAGTACATCCAGCATCGCTTGCTGCATATCAGTACCGACGGCAAAAGTTAAGGAGATAAAGCCGTTGCCACGGTTGATGGTGGTGTTTACCTCCAATGCGCCGGGCGTATTTTTAACCGCATTTTCGAGTGGTTCTATGATAACGGATTCGATTTCTTCGGGAGCCGCTTCCCGCCAGCCAGAAAATATGGTTATTTGTGGTTGTTCTATATCTGGCGTAAGTTGGATCGGTAACTTAAAAATACTGAGAATGCCAAACAGTATTAGCAGCACCAGGATCACGATGACAGCGGCAGGGTTTTTCAGTGAATTGCGTGTCAGGTTCATAACAACGTCCAAGTGTTGAGCTTCACTGTGCAGTTTAATGAAATGACAAAAAACTGCTAGCGTCAGGTAAGCTCCTGTTTTTGAATTTCACGACAAATAGCAACATATTAGCGGTGATTGACCAAGCTGTAATACCTTGTAACGATTTCATCGATTTAGACACATTTTAGACTACCACAGCCCCGCGCCTTCTGAGTGTTTTTTGAACGAACGCCGTATTAAGTACGCTTGGCTCAGTGCGGGTAAAAATGTATTGGGTGAGTCATTGATTTCCTAATCCAGATCAGAAAATGTCATGAAAAAAACGGTGAATTGACTACTTTTTGACAATAATTTCCGGTAAGCTTCGCGCGCATTCCGAGGTACGATCCCAATTTAGTATGGGAGAGACCGAACGGACCAAGATGAATTGAGCTTAGAAGGAGAGTTGAGATGTTTGTTGCGTTGAAGTGGGATCACCAGATAGGGGCCCATTTTGTTTCCTGGATTGTCGTTGAGTGTTCGGCCATAAGAGAAAAATTTGGCTTACCTCAGGCCCTGCCACCGCGTCGTGATGTCGCCTATTTTGTCGACCCTGCCACAGCTGAGGAAGACGCAAAAGCATTCGCTGACTATAAAAACGGTGTAACTAGCATTGAAACCTCTGGCGACTACGCGCCCTATCTGTCTGATCACCATGGTTACTGCCACTACAGTTGGGATCACACTTACCTGGAAGAGCTGGTCAAGCATGCTGTCTTGTATTGGGAAGATGGTAAACACGCCCGACCGGAGCCGGTGCGCGACGATGTCGCTTACTTTGCCTGCCCTAAAGACTCAGAAGCAGACAGTCGCTTTTTCGCCCAGTATAAATTGCAAACTTCCGCTGAGACACTTGCCAGATCAGCCTAGCTGTAGTGGCCCACTTATAGCGTGGGCCAAAAGCCCAGATTACTGAGCCGCTAATACGTCAGCTGTGGTATACGTTGGATAGCCTGAAGGCTTGAATCGATTGAGGTTAGTCAGGAAACGGCTGTCTTTTACTGGTAAAGTTGCCGAGCCGTAGTCATATTGGTTCAGCTTGTCACGCAATCCCTGATTGTCTATGCCATCTCCCGACATAGTGTACCAGCTGATAATATTTGGCGTAACAAAGCGGTTGTAACCATTTTCAGCCACTTCATTGGATTTGGCGAATCGAAATGCATGGGTCAGAATGCCGTCTTTGTGATAGACAATTTTCAGATGGCCGTTTTCAAAAGGTAACTCATTGGCTGGTTTTGTGTAGAGGTCACCGTGAGCGCTGTAACTGCCATGAGTCACCTGGCCATCTTTAGTCCATACCGCTGCATATTCCCAATCATGGCGGTGGCCACCTCCAAAGTATGGGAATACCTGATCCTTCTTAAAATACATGGCATAGAAGTGACCACAGAAACGACCCTGGTCGGTTTCTTTACAGGCATGGCGATGAACCGTATTTGATGTGTTTAAGAATTGGCTGTCACGGCAATTGCCACCCAGACTGCCTGAGGTTTTTAACCCTGCATTTTGCTGTCCGCTGCGGCTGATCCCTGCACTGGGCAGGCAACCGTCACCATCAAAATCAAATACAGGCTCGGTCCCATTGATTGCATAGCCAGAAGGTAAGGCTTGATCGAGTGCCGCAAAGTCATTTGCCAGCGCCCCGCCGCTCAGCAGGCTGGCAGTGACCAGAGTGAGTGCACGTAAGTTTAGTGTTGTCATGTTTGTTCCTTACATCATAAATTGTCGTCATTGTGAGACGACAATATGACACAAGGGTAAATGTGATGTGAAGTTTTTTGTTTTTTTAGAGTAGATTGTCTGTATCCAGCTTTTTGGCAAAATCTGCCTGAACGATTTCCAGTGCGGCGAGTACCTGCTCTGCCGGTACATTATTTTCTTCCAGCAACATGATCAGATCGACGGCCAGCTTAATGTGCTCAGGTGCGTGTTCTAAGGTATTTTGGGTCATGGCTGAAATTGTTTCTTTTTCGAAATTTGTGAAAGTGCATAATCAACGGCTTCCTTAACGCGTGCTTCCATCTCGGTTCTTTCGTCTGTCGGCAGATAAAACTCCATATCGACATCGAAGCGAATATAGCGAGCAGGTAACCGGTTCAATGCAGTACAACACAGGTCTGCCATGACATCTTCATCATACTTGTGGTCAAGGCCGCGTTCCTCAATATTTTCGAGCACAATCTTTTCGTAATAATTGTGCAAATCATCATGAAGTTTCATCGTCATGCTCCATTTTGAAGTTATTGTAATTGTACAACATAAACCACCTCAGTGGTTAATACCAGCGGCAATTTTTAACGACGGGTGTGTGAATAAATGTGTTGTTATTTAGGGGACGGAGAGGCTGCGAAACGTTCCGGCCAGATCTGCTGCAATGCGATAAAAAGCTGCATATGCACGTCGACTAAACGGCTAACGTTACGCTGATAACCACCGCCAAGTGCTGCCATCAAAGGAATACCCTGCTGCCTGGCATGGCCTAATACCTGTTTATCTCTTGCCAGTACTCCGTCCAGGCTAACCGCAAGATGGCCGAGTTCATCCAGGCGAAATATATCTGCACCGGCATTGTACAAGATGATGTCTGGTTGATGGAGGCGGGTGCACAGAGACAGGGCGTCGTGGAGCGTTGCCAGATACGTCGCATCTGAGCAATCCACAGGTAAGGCAAAGTCGTAGTCGGATTGACGTTTCAGTTTGGGAAAGTTCTGCTCACAATGCAGCGAGCATGTGATTATCTGCGTATCGTCAGCCAGAATTTCTGCACTGCCGTCACCCTGGTGTACATCACAGTCCAGCAGTAGCACCGTATCGACCTGACCGGTTTGAATAAGGTATCTGGCAGCAATGGCCAAATCGTTGAAAATACAAAAGCCGGCAGCCCGGTCGCTAAAAGCATGATGATAACCACCGCTCAGGTTGGCAGCAAAGCCGTCGCTGAGTGCCAGTTGCACAGCTTCTAATGCAGCCCCTACAGAGCATAACGTACGTTCTACTAATTGCTCTGACCAGGGGAACCCCATGCGTTTGACTGCGCCGTCGGGCAGGGTGCCATTGAGAAACGCAGTGACATATTCTGGTTCATGACATAACGTGATGTGCGCTGGTGAGGCGACTAAGTTAGGTTGAGTCAGCCAGCTGGCACAGGGGGTCTGCAATAGCTGTTGATAGAGCAGGCGATATTTATCAATAGGAAACCTGTGCTTTGGGGGCAAGGGGAGTGCACTGTAGCTGGGGTGGTAAAACAACATAACGGCACTACTACCTTGTTCAAGAACGATTCTGCTTTTCTTGCAGCTGAATCTTATCCTCGGTCGCACTGATGGCTTTTCGGCATCGTCCAAGTCGGCCATGCAGAGCAAGGATTTCTTTGTTTAGTTGACTCGCCTGGTCGGGCGATGCTTTGATCAGTTGGTCCTGACGTAGCGAGATCATCTCTTGCAGTCGTCGCTCGAACTCATGATTTTGAGATAACTCCTGATAGAGTTCATGAGAGGGTTGCATGATCTTTTTCACGGCCTGACGGTACACTTTTGCCTTTTTATGTGGCTGAAAGCGGTTTTCTTTGGCCCAGACAGGCGTTGATTTAAGCACTTTAATAATGGCTTCAATTTGTTCACCAATGTGTTCCACCGCATATTGCAAAGCATGACGCTGCGACTGTGGAGGCAAGTTTGCGAGTGCTTCTTTTACTTCATCCACATAGTCACCGAGTTTCAGGCTTTTGCTACGAAACACATGGCTGTCAAACAGGCTAGGTTGTGACTGAATATAGCGGTTTTTATCAAACCACTTTGCGTTATCAAACTGTTCAGCATGATGTTGCAACTCGTCAACGCGTTGTCTGAGCTTCTCCAGTGGCTGACTCATACCATGTACGCCTCAAATATCAATTTGGCGGTCAACATGATCACCACAGCATTAAACAAGGGTTTAATCAATCGGCTGCCAAATTTTATCGCTGAATGTGCACCAAGCCAGGCGCCCAGCATCAGAAATGCGCCCATCGTTAGCCCCAGTAGGAAATTAACATGACCCAATGCGACAAATGTGATCAGGGAAATGAAGTTCGAGACAAAATTCATCGAACGCGCCAGACCACAATTAAGTAATAGACTCATTTTGTATAGCATGTCATTAGATGCAGTCCAAAAAGTGCCTGTGCCGGGGCCAGCCAGACCATCGAAAAAGCCCAGGGACAGGCCTTGTAGCCATTGTTTGACTTTCAGCATGCCTGTCTTTGGTGGTAAGTCGATGGAGTCGCTGTGACTCATCTTGCCAAACAGGCTATACAAAGCAACCAACAAAATGATGACCGGAATGAGCTTATTGAGAAACTCAATGCTCAGAGAATCAACCAGCAAAGTGCCCAGTGCAGCACCAATGGCCGTGGCCAATACAGAGGCGGCCCAAAACCTTGGATTAAAGAGGTTTTGTTTGTAATAAGTGAAGCTGGCGGTTAACGATCCAAAGCTGGCTGCCAATTTATTGGTGCCCAGTGCCATATGAGGTGGCAGGCCTGCGGTGAGTAAGGCGGGTACCGTGAGCATGCCGCCGCCGCCGGCAATCGCATCAATAAAACCAGCGGCTAGTGCAACTGTACATAGTAACGCCCAGGTAGCTGGGTCTAAAGCAAATTCGAGCATGGATTAGTCTATTTGTTTTGCAAAGGGTGGCAGCGTATCCAGCATCGCCTTGCCGTATCGTTTAGTAACCAGGCGTCTGTCAAGTATGGTGATGCGGCCAGAATCCGTTTCTTTGCGCAGCAGTCTACCACAGCTTTGCACTAATTTCTTGGCAGCATCCGGCACAGTGATAGATAAAAACGGGTTGCCACCCTTTGACTGAATAAATTCAGCTTGAGCTTCTTCAACCGGAGAGGTCGGTACGGCAAAGGGGATTTTGGTGATCACCAGATTTTCGAGATATTTGCCTGGCAAATCGAGTCCTTCTGATAAGCTCTGAGTGCCAAATAAAATACTGCCTGCGCCCAGGTCGATGGCCGCCTGGTGGCGTTTCAATAGCTCTTCACGTGATAGCTCGCCTTGTACCAGGATTTGCCAGTCTTGTTTTCGCAGCTTAGCAACCACGTGATCCATCTGCCAGTAGGAAGCAAATAGCACCAGGTTGGCTTTTTTCTTGTCCAGGAAATCAGGCAGTGCTTCGGCCAGATAGTCGCTAAACGCTTTATCGGTGGGATCGGTTTTAGTTTGGGGAATATGCAACTGCGCCTGTTTGGCATAATCAAATGGTGAGTCGGCTTTGATGTATTTGACGCCGGGTTCATTGCTGAGCCCACTTTCGCGCGCGAAGTGATCAAAGTTGCCCATGGCACTGAGGGTAGCAGAGCACAGCACGGCACCGGCGCACTCTCGCCAGAGGTGATCTTTGAGGTAAAAGCCAACTTCTATCGGGCAGTCGCACAATAAATAGTCATGGTGATGTTTGTAATCGAGACGTTTGATCCAGCGAGCATGGGGTGTGCCTTCGCCTTTTGTTGCGTAGCTGAACCACAGCTTGTTGAGCTGCTCCAGACGATTAATATACTGACCGCTTTCGGCCAAGATGGGATCGGCAATGAACCCCTGTACATCTCCGTCATTCACATCCAGTGTCAGCGCATCATGCATTTTGCTCAGTGCCCGGAGTGCATCCTGAGTTGCATCGGCAATGTCTTTGGCCCGTGCTTTCAGTTGCTCTGGTACTTCACCATGTAAGAAGCGGTGCGTGTCATCATCGTTATAGCTGTAGTCAGATTGATCCAGCATGTCTCTGACCTGACGTAACACCTTATTGGCGTCATTGGCGGCATCGTTGAGTTTAAAGTTCTGTCCGATGGCTTTTTGAGAGACCACGACATTGGCCATTTTGCCGCTGAATTTGAGTAACTTATCGAGCCACTCTATGGTGCCTTTAATGGTTGCGGCAGCCGATGAAAAATCACGGGTAATATGCGGCAAATGGTGGGCTTCATCAATGACGTAAAAGGTATCTTCGGGATCGCTTAAAATTGTACCGCCTCCGAGTTCCAGATCAGCCAGCAACAAGGCGTGATTGATCACTAATACATCCATTTGGGCAATTTTTTGTCTAGCAAGGTGAAAAGGGCACAGATTATGAGATTTTAATTGTCGTTGGCAGGCATGTTTATCACAGGCAATGAGGTTCCAGACTTTGTCGGGAATGGTATCTGCCCAACTATCTCTGTCTCCTTGCCAGCGTTTATCCTGATAGGCTTTCGCCAGTTCCTGTAAACAGCGTTGTTCCATGGCAGATAAAGGCGCACTGGTGGTGGGCATCAGGGACATTTGTGTCTCTTCGCCGCTCACCGCAGCCAGCAGTTTTTGTACACAGATGTAGCGCTGGCGCCCTTTAACCAGGTCAAATTTGAAGTCGAGCCCGGAGTGCTCTCTAAAAAAAGGCAGCTCTTTATTCAGCAACTGCTCCTGCAGCGCTACCGTTGCCGTGGAGATGATCAGTTTTTTCTTTTTTGCCAATGCCATGGGAAGTGCGCCCAGACAATAAGCCAGCGATTTACCTGTGCCGGTTCCTGCTTCAATGACGCAAACACGCTGAGACTTGTGGTAGTCGCCTCCCAGTGTTTTAGCGATTTCTGCGACCAGATAATTTTGCCCGGCGCGAGGGCGATAGCCTTCCAGTTGTTCAGCAATGTTGGTGTGCGCCTGGCGGATGGTTTTTTTTAAAGAATCTGACAGCATGTAGGATCGCTTAAGCAAAAAAGTATGGATATAATTACAGGTATTCTATTCTAGGCGGGGATCCCCTTTGGCACAAGCGGTATATCAGGGCTTTATCCTTTCACGGCAGCAAATCCACCTTAACAACCGGTTACACCTCTGTTATTGGCTGAAATCTGCCGAAGGCTTGTTAAAGGTGATCACCGAAGCACAACAAGCGGTGCTGTTTCTTCGCACAGAGGAGGCTGAAAAGGCGCAGGCTCTCCTGGCTGGGCAAGTCAAAGGGGTGGAGTTCCGACCGCTTGCACTTAAACACTTTGATCAATCTGCTGTGACGGGCCTCTATTGCCCTACATTGAGTAGCTACTACCAGTGCAAGGAGCACCTGGGCGCTCAGGTTACCTTATATGAAGCTGACATTCGTCATGCGGATCGTTATCTGATGGAGCGCTTTATACGCGGTGGTGCCTGGGTATCCGGTCATGCAGTAAACAAAGCTGGTTATATTGAGATCCAGCAAGCGCGCCTGAAACCGGCACCGCATTATGTTCCTGAGTTGTCTATGTTGTCGCTGGATATAGAATGTAGTGGTGAGGGGGTGTTGTTTTCTGTTGGCTTGGTGACGCAAACGCAGCGGCGCGTCATCATGATTGGAGATCCCCAGAAAAGTGATGTTGATGTCCGCTGGGTTGATGATGAATTGGCTCTGTTGCAGGCATTAGTCGAGGAACTCAACCGCCTTGATCCAGACGTGATCATTGGCTGGAACGTGATTGAGTTCGACTGTGTAGTACTTCATGAGCGCTCAGAAGCATTGGGTATCTCATTGAGTATTGGCCGGGATGATAGCCCGATACAGGTATCCAAAGGGAATTTTACCCGTGTGCTGATAGCTGGTCGTGTGGTGCTGGATGGCATAGATACGATGAAGAATGCCACCTACCATTTTGAAACATTTAAGTTGAGCTATGTTGCCCAGCAGGTGCTGGGGGAAAGCAAATTACTCACTCAGGATGACAGGCTGGAGGAGATCATCCGCCTTTTCCACCATGATAAGCCGGCACTTGCAGCCTATAACCTGCAAGATTGCGTATTGGTCTGGGATATCTTTACCCAGTTGTCTTTGCTTGAGTTCGCTATTGCCCGGACTCAGTTAACCGGTCTTGAGCTGGAGCGTATGGGTGGCTCAGTGGCTGCTTTTACAAACTTGTATCTGCCGTTATTACATCGCAGCGGTTATATCGCGCCCAACCTGGGGGAGCATGGCCTGACATTCGACAGTCCCGGAGGGTATGTGATGGACTCGCGGCCAGGGTTATATCAAAATGTGCTGGTGCTGGACTTCAAAAGCCTTTACCCCTCTATTATACGTACATTCCATATTGATCCTATGGGGCTCATCGAAGGGCTCAACGCGCCTCACAATGCAATTAGTGGGTTCAATGAAGGTGTGTTTTCCAGAACCTGTCATCATTTACCTAAACTCGTAGCCCAGCTGGCACTAGCCCGACAGGAAGCCAAAGATCGGGGCGAAAAAATGCTGCAACAGGCCATCAAGATCATTATGAATAGCCTGTACGGGGTGCTGGGTTCCCGGGGCTGTCGATTTTATGACCCGCGTTTGTCCAGCTCCATAACACTGCGTGGCCACGAAATTATGCAGACTACACGTCGCTGGATTGAAGAAATGGGTTACGAGGTGATCTATGGTGATACAGATTCAACCTTTGTATGCGTGCCAGAATCTTTGTCTCCTGTGCAGTGTCAGCAGCTTGGTGAGCACCTGATGAAAGCAATTAATCAACGCTGGACGCAGCAGGTTGACAGTCAGTTTAGTTTACCCAGTTATCTGGAAATTGAGTTTGAAACCCACTACAGCCCGTTCTTTATGCCAACCATCCGTGGTCAGGAAACGGGATCTAAAAAGCGTTACGTCGGTCAGACCCAAACTGAGCAGGGGGCCGAGTTGGTGTTCAAAGGGTTGGAAACGGTGCGCAGTGACTGGACCGAGATTGCCAAAGAGTATCAGCAGGCGGTGATCCGGGCCCTATTTGATAACGAAGATGTGGTTGCGGTAACGGAGCAATACATTGCATTGATCAATAGCGGTCAGGTTGACAATAAGTTGGTCTACAAAAAACGCCTGGGCAAACCGCTGAATGCCTATGTTAAGAATATCCCGCCTCATGTCAGGGCTGCGAAAGAAGCACACAGTCGTGGGTCTGCAAGAAACCTGGGTAAGGGAAGTCAGGTAGCCTACTATATAAGTACAACAGGCCCAAGGCTAATGCAGGGCGTGTTATCCAACCCTGATTACAGCCACTATATAGAAAAACAGATTTTACCTATTTACCAGATGCTACCGGATGTTGACCTGGATGCCATTACCTTAAATGGCCAACGTACGCTGGATTGGTCCTCAGATTTGTAATAGCGTGCAAGCGGTTTTTTAGCTGCTTGTAAGCAAATTTTTTTTTCCGTTTATTTGACGCTCATCACAGAAAAGCAAGTGAAACAAAGCTTTATTTGAATGTAAATACATACTAACGAAATTGGTAATGGTTTGTTTGGGTACTATTTTTCGCATAAAAAAACAGCAAACAAACCAAATTTAAAAATATTTTTTTTAACTAAAATGCGACTTGCATTTCTTTCCTGATATTGGTCCTTGTGTTCTTTGTGTACAGCTCTCATGTGAATTCAATTAAAAAACACATTTATTTTGAAGTGAGTGGTAATTAACTTTAAAACCCTGTTAAAAGCGTGGGTTTCTATTGTTTTTTTGGTGTTCTTGTCTGTTAAGTCTGGGTGGTTTGACGCTTAACACAGGTCGCGATTAGTATCCGTCGCGAAAATTCAGAGACTGCTGAAATCTACTCGGCAAGCTCGTTATAAATACCAACAATACTCATGCTTACCGCCACGTGTAAGCCCAGGGAGAAAACACATGTTGAACACTAAAGTAACTAAGGCCGTGCGTTTAGCACTGGCATTTGGTGCTGCGTCTACGGCTGTGATCGCACAGTCTGCAACTGCTCAGGAAGGTGCTGAAAAAGTAGAACGCATTGAAATCACAGGCTCGCGTATCAAGCGTGTCGACATGGAAGGTGCAAGCCCGGTTGAAGTAATCTCAACCGCTGAATTCGAAGGTCAGGGCCGTGTCTCTGTGGCCGAAGCACTACAAAGTGTGACTTCTAACAGCTTTGGTTCTGTTATCCCAAGCTCAGGTAACAGCGGTCAGTCTCAATCGACAGTGAGCTTGCTGGGCGCTGGTGCTGGTCGTACTCTGGTACTGATCGACGGCAAGCGTATGGGTAGCTCTCCTTCACTGAATGGTGGCGGTGCTAACCTGAGCTCAATCCCGATGGCGGCGGTAGAGCGCATTGAAATTCTGAAAGACGGCGCTTCAGCTATCTATGGTTCTGACGCCATTGCCGGTGTTATCAACGTTATCCTGAAAAAAGACTTCGAAGGTGTGTCTTTCGATATTCAGGTTGGCCGCCCTGAAGCAGAAGGTGCTGACACCAAGCAAATGTCGATGGCATTTGGTGTAAGCTCTGACAAAGGCAACATTACCTTTGTTTACGACCACCAGCAGCGTAACCCAATCTTCTCTCGTGACCGTAGCTATACAGCAGCGTCTATGGAAGATAAAAATGGTGATGGCCTAATCTCTATTTACGACGAGACAGTAGGTATCAGCTACTATGGTGAAACATTCAAAAAGACTTCTGGTGGAGGTTACATCGCCTCGCCTAAATGTGATGAACTAACGAAAACGGTACCTGGTTTTGTCGGTGTGCTTGACCAAGGTAGCAACCTAGGTGGTGTTGGTGGTGGTGAAGTTTGTGCTTATGCTCATGCCGATGTTTCAGCCAACATGGCATCGACCAAGCGCGATTCAGCGATGGCCAGCGTTAACTATGAGCTGACCGATGAATTAGAGCTATATGCACGCGCTATGTTCAGCCGTAATGATTCGTTTGGCCGTTATGCGCCACCTGCGGATTATTTGGACAAGATGGCGGCAGACTACCCGCTTAACCCAACAGGTGAAGAAGCAAACGGATTTTTCCGCTGGTATCAGACCGGTAATCGCGATGGTGAAGTGACGGACTATCAGCAGGATTATACCCTTGGCCTGAAAGGCATGTTTGGCGATACTGCTGAGTGGGAAGTGTCTTACCATAAAGCTAAGCTAGACTACCGTACAGCTGGTCGTTACTACCTGAGTGTAGCTGGTTTGTCGCACAATATTCTGAACGACATTTCACTTGACTCTGAAGAGGGTAAAGCGAATATGCGTGCCACCACCTACACTGAAAGCCAGAGTGAACTGGATCACCTATTTGCAGGTCTTGGCTTTGAGCTGGGTGAACTAGAAGCCGGTGCGATTTCACATTATGTGGGCGCAGAATACTTCGATATGACTTTGGATCAGCGTTACGATGCGCAAAACGAAGCTGGCCTGATAGGCGGTGACGCTGGCGGCTCAGGTGCCGGTGAGCGTGATGTCACGGCGGTATTCTACGAGGTGGCTTTCCCACTACTTGATAACCTGACACTAAGCGCTGCATATCGTTACGACGATTACAGTGACTTTGGTGGTGAAGGTAACCCAAGTGTGAAACTGGACTATCGTCCTATGGATGATCTTTTACTTCGTGCATCATACTCAGAAGGCTTCCGTGCGCCATCTTTGAAAGAGCTGAATGCAAAAGATTCTAAAGGCAGTCCGCGCGTGACTGACTACGTAAGCTGTGCAGCTCAAGGTACGCCTGCTATCAAATGTAGCACGGTTGCAGTCAGTGAGATGCGCAAGGGTAATGACCAGCTTGGTCCGGAAGAATCAACCTATATGAACCTGGGTGTGGTTTACTCTGGCTTTGAAGATGTCTCAATCAAAGTTGATTACTTTGAGCTTGAAATCGACAATGTCATCTCAATCATTACTGCTCAGGATCTGGTTCACATTGAAAACGCCGGTAAGCTTGACGAAGTTCAGGCAAGATACTCATATGTTGGCATCGAGCGCGACGCTGATGGGGTTATCTCAAAGGCATATACTCAGTATGCAAACGGCGCTTCCATGTCTCGTAAAGGGTTTGATATTGACCTGTCTTACAAGTTAGAAACTTCGTTTGGTGACTTTAAGTTCAGAAATGTAACTACATTGCTGACAGAAGTGGGTGAAGATGTCTACTTTACTGGTCCTCGTGAAGATGAGAAGGGCGCGCCGGAAACACCGGAGTGGCGTTCTCAGTTTACTATCAACTACGCAGTTGATAACTACACAGTGAACTGGACGACAGACATCATTGCAGATACTTACGAGACGCAGTCTGTTGTTAAAGTAGATGGTCAAGAACCGTTCAACGTATATGATGGTTCGCTTCCGACCTATGTAACCCACAACCTAAACATGAAGTACTACAGCGATGGCTATGGTACGTTCACGCTGGGTGCACGTAACCTGTTTGACAAAGGTGTGGTTTACGATAGCCAAGGTTTCTATGAAGACTATGCAATTTACAACGCTGGCCACATTGGTCGTGAAATCTTTGCGGGTTATAACATCAGCTTCTAATTTGCAGATGAACTAATTCAGTAAAAAGCCCCGTCAGGGGCTTTTTTTTGCCTCATTCCTAAGCCTATTGCGGGTCTGATATTCTAGCCTTACCTGCTTTAAACATGTCTCGCCCGCCTCTTTTCTGATTACAAAACGACCTCTTTCTAGTCGGTAAGTTCCCCTTGTTCCCCTAAAATCTGTTGTTTTCAAGCGCAATGTGATGGGTTGGAAAAATTGTACCCATTTCAAACATTTTGTTCACAACCTCATGTTTAATATGTGGTTGTCTATGTATTAAAGATCATAAAATGATATAGAAACTGTTAATATCGAGCGTTCCCTATACAGGTAATTGCAAAAAACACATCAGACTGTGTTGACCTAGTGTCTAGTTGTTGTTTAAGATGCATCACTAAGTTACCGTTTTGGTAAAAATACAAAGCGTTTGTTAACGCAAAAAATAAATATAACCATCTTGTATGGTCCAGGGAGAATCCAATGTTAAATAACAAAGTAACAAAAGCGGTTCGCTTAGCGATCGCGTTTGGTGCTGTGTCAGCAACTGCGTTCGCAGCCAATGCTGAACAAGGCGAAGATAAAATCGAGAAGATTGAAGTAACCGGTTCTGCTATCAAGCGTACAGACCTAGAAGGTGCTTTACCTATCGATGTAATCGACGCTTCTGATATCGCAAAATCTGGTGTAACTAGCGTACCAGACCTTATTGCTAACCTACCTGCGATGCAGGGTTTCACAGCTGCTGGTGAGTCAGTAGGTGGTGGCGGTGGTGGTATTCAAACTGCGTCACTTCGTAACCTTGGTGCTGAATATACGCTGGTTCTGGTTAACGGTCGTCGTATGGCTTCTTCGGATTCAGGTTCGAGCATCGACATCAACTCAATTCCTCTATCTGCGATTAAGCGCGTAGAAATTCTGAAAGATGGTGCTTCTGCACTATACGGTTCAGACGCTATCGCGGGTGTTGTTAACTTCATTCTGAAAGATGACGTTCAAGCTACTACTGTAAGTGCGCGTTACGACCAGCCTTCAGACACGTCTAGCTCAAACTTCTCTATCACAACAGGTTTCGGTGATCTGGACAGTGATGGCTTCAATGTTATGGTGAGCTATAGCCGTGATGAGCAGGATAACCTACGCTCAGTTGACCGCGATTTCGCAAAAACAGGTTTCGTTGAGTTTGAGCACGCAGGTCAAAACCTAGTTGCAATCGCGGGTTCTTCAAACGCGATCCCAGGTAACGCTTACGTTAAGTACTACCAGCGTGATGATGCTGGTGAGTTTGTACTGGATGACAACGGCAACCGTAAAACAACAACTTACTCTCTGAACCCGTACAAAGAAGTAAACGGTTCATGTCACACAACAAGTGCACCTTCTGGTAACGCGTGTCAATTTGACTACACCAGCACGCTAGAAATTCAACCAGAAAGTACGCGTGACAACTTGTTCCTACAAGCGATTGCAGCAATTAACGACGACATGGAAGCATATGTAACTGCGTCTGCGTCTAAGTTTGAAATGATTACGCGTATCGCTCCATACCCAACTGGTGGTTTCTCTCTTGATGAAAACAGCCAGTTTGTACAAGACAACGTCATTACGCACCTACCTGATGCAGTTAAAGCCGATATGGTTGAAGGTGGTGTGTCAGCACGCTGGCGTGTACTTCCAGGTGGTAACCGTACTGATGAGTGGACTGCAACTACGTCTCACATCGTTGCTGGTCTGCGTGGTGAATTCAACGAGTGGTCTTATGATTTCGCTATCACTAGCTCAGGTGCAGAGCGCGAACAAGTTCGCCTTACTGGTTACCCGCTAGAGAAAGAGTTCATGGAACTGGTTACTTCTGGTCAGATTAACATCTTTGACGCACCAGAAAACCTGTCTGACGAGCAAAACCAAATGGTTGCAAACACTATGTTTAACGGCCTTTGGGATACCACAGACACTGATTTGCTTGCTATTGAAGGTAAGACTTCAGGCGCAATCGCAGAACTGGATGCAGGTACTGTATACCTAGGTGTTGGTTTCGACTATCGCCAGTCAAGCTACTCACTGACCAATGGTGCGGGTCAAAATGCAGAGATTGTTCTGTTTGAATCTGCGGGTACTGAGTTCGACCTAGAGCGTGACAGCTACGGTGCATTTGCTGAGGTAATCGTGCCGGTATTGGAGAACTTAGAAGTAACTGGTTCACTACGTTACGATGAAATCGGTGAAATCACTGATTCAAAACGCACTGGTAACCAGACTGTTAACGAGAGTGCTGACGACACAACTTACAAGATCAGCCTTTCTTACCGTCCTACTGACGAATTGCTACTACGTGCAAGCTACGGTACTGGCTTCAAGGCTGCGACCATGCGTCAGATTGCTGCACCACGTCTAGAGTTCGGTGTAACGTCATCTCCATATGATTGTCCGGCTGGCTTAGCTCCTGAAAAGGCGCAGTACTGTCACCAGGATAAACTGCAATATGACGTATACCGTGAAGGTGAAAAAGATCTTCAGCCTGAAACATCTAAGCAGTACACATTTGGTTTCGTGTGGGCTGGTGACACTGGTACAAGCTTTGGTATCGACTACTGGAACATCAAGATGGAGAACGAAGTTCGCCGTCTGACTCAGAACCAAATCTTCGGCGACCCGGTAACTTACGACGAGTTGTTCACAACTAAAGTTGACAGAGGTACAGGTGATACAGTTCTAGCTATCATCCAGCCTGCGCGTAACGTTGGTGAATCTCGCACTTCAGGTATCGACTGGCACGTTGATTTCACAACTAACTTCTCATTTGGTGAGTTGAAGTCTAGCCTGATGGGTACATACTTAATCGAAGACGAAAGCCTGCGTGTTGGTACTACAGATACTTGGGATACTAGCCTTGGTAAAGTAGGTACAGATGAAGAAGTTGCTTTCCGTAACATCATCAACTTCAACAACACATTAACGCATGGCGACTTCACGCACAGCCTGAACCTTAAGGCGCGCAGCGGTTACACTGATGCAAGTGCAGACGTGAGCTTCTATGTTGCTCAGGCTGACGATTGGGATTCAGCAGTAGACGGTAGTGTTATCCAGAAACACGTTCCTGTTTACATGACATTCGATTATCGTCTTGCTTACGCTTGGGGCGACAATGCAAACATCGCGTTCGGTATTAAGAACCTGTTCGACAAAGAGCCTCCGTTCACTCTTAACGCAGCAGCTGGTCACCAGGTTGGTTACGACCCGCGTTATGCTGACCCGTATGGTCGTACTTTCTACCTACAAGCAGATTACACATTCTAATTCTGCCTGACTAAGTAGAATCTACTAATGAGCCCCTGCACTGAGCAGGGGCTTTTTTGTTGCAAATATTCGCAACCTTTATTGTTGTAATTTATGCATCAATTGGTTTTTATAAAATGCTCACATTCGTCTAGATCCAACCCCGTTCAAATTTTGTTATTCATTCTCAGAATAGACCGCCTAAAACCCATCAAGGTGATTAAAAAGTCGTCAAATTATCGTGAATAAAGGCCCTGAAATCCCTACACATATGAGTCAGATAATTTCATTCTTGTAACCCATTGTTTTTATAGTGTTTTCTTGTTTCTTTTTTGGGTTTTTTGTTTCCGTTTTAAAAAAGGTTGTTGACCTTTTGTTTTTCATGCGATTAGTATGTTTCACCAATATGGCTAAAAGTGCACGCACTTGTTACCCATATAAAATCAAGAAAATACATAAAAACAATGCTTTAAAAGACTTATTTAAAGCCAGGGAGAAAACAAATGTTAAATAGCAAGATCTCGAAAGCGGTCCGCTTAGCACTGGTATACGGTGCAGTATCTGCTACAGCTTTTGCAGTAAATGCAGAAGAGTCAGAAGAGAAAATTGAGAAAATCGAAGTAACAGGTTCAAGCATCAAGGGTACAGACCTTGCTGGTGCACTGCCTGTAAACATTCTTAGTGCAGAAGACATCAAAAATACTGGTGTAACATCTGTACCTGATTTGGTTGCTCAAATCCCATCAATGCAGGGCTTTACAACACCTGTTTCTTCTGTAGGTGGCGGCGGTGCCGGTACAGCTACAGCTGCACTACGTGGTCTGGATGATGACTACACCTTGGTGCTTCTAAATGGCCGACGCATTGCACCATTTGGTTCATCTAACACTGTTGACTTGAACACTATTCCGCTGGCTGCTATTGAGCGTGTTGAGGTTTTATCAGACGGTGCTTCTGCACTATATGGTTCTGACGCAATCGCTGGTGTTATCAACTTTATCCTTAAAGATGAAGTAGATAAGTCTACAGTTTCTGTTCGTTATGATCGTCCTCAAGAAGAGGGTGGTGAAGCTATGAGCCTGAGCTTCACGACTGGTTTCGGTAACTTTGAGCAAGATGGTTTCAGCATCGTAGCGTCTGTGACTCATGACTCTACCGACCCTATGCGTTCAAAAGATCGTGAGTTTTCTAAGACTGGTTTCTTGGAGTTCGAACACAATCAAAATCAATATTACGATATCAATGGTTCAGCGAACTCTATCCCTGGTAATGCCCAGATTCTAGTTGGTGGTCGTGACCCTGAAACGGGTGCAATCACTGAAGGTTCATACTTCAGATGGTTTACGCCGCACCTAGAGGAAGGTGGTTCATGTGCTCCTGATACTGCGCAACCTATTGGTGATCCACGTTGTGTATTTGATTACACCAGCACATTAGAAATTTACCCGGAAACAGAGCGTACCTCGCTAGTGTTGCAGGGTGATCTTGCAATTTCAGATAACCTAACTGGTTTTGCAACAGTAACTTACACAGACTTTAGTCAGATTCCACGTATTGCTCCAGAGCCGACAGGATTCATCAACATTGGTATTAATAGCCCATTGTTTGCAAAGTATGCTGAGCCACACTTGACTGAAGATGAGAAAGGCAAGGTTACTGAGTTCCGCGGTACTTGGCGTGGTTTGCCTGGTGGTAACCGTACAACCGAATGGTCTGCTCAAGCGCTTAACATCATGGGTGGTATTGAAGGTACTCTATTAGACACTATCGATTTCAACACGGCGTTTGTCTACTCGACTTCAGAACGTGACGAAACGATTCTGGATGGTTACTACAACGGTGATACTTTCGCACCTGCAATCGTTGCCGGCGAAATCGATATCTTCACAACTTACGAAGATTTCATCGCTAATGAAGGCGCAATGAGTGCACTTGAAAGCACTAAGTGGCGTGCACCTGAAGCAACGACTAATACCGAGTTGGTGTCGTTAGACTTCCGTGCGTCTCAGCCTCTGTTTGAACTGCCTGCTGGTGAAGTTTATGTAGGTTACGGTGCGGATATCCGTGAAAATAGCTACGAAAATACGCGTTCTCCAGAAAACATCTCTGATAAGCGTTTTGGTGACAACGGTGGCGACTTTGACTATAAGCTAGAGCGTCAATCTTGGGGCCTATTCACAGAGTTCCAGATCCCTGTTCTTGAGAGCCTGAACTTCAATGTTGCGCTACGTTATGATAACGTTGGTGCGGTAGACGATACGCTGAATGGCACGACGCTTGGTGAAGATGAAAACGATACCACGTACAAAGTCAGCTTCCGCTACAATGCAACTGATGACCTAGTACTTCGTGGTTCAATCGGTACAGGCTTTAAAGTGGCATCACTAACTGATATCGCTCGCCCATTGTCAGCGTGGGGTGTGACAACTTCACCTTACACTTGTCCACTAGCGGCAAATGATCCAAAAGCGATCTTCTGTCCAGCGGGTAACACTCAGTACCAGTACAGCATCGAAGGTAATGCAGCACTAGTACCTGAGCAGTCTACGCAAAGCACATTTGGTTTCGTTTACTCGCCGTCTACAGATTTCACTTTCCAAATGGACTACTGGAAAGTAGAGATTGAAGACCAGGTTCAGTACCCAGATCAGTCATACTTGTTCGCAAACGCGAGCCAGTTCCCAACTTACTTCTTCCTGGAAGCTAACCGCTCTGACCCAAGTATTCAGGAAGTTGCTCTGAGAAACTCACCAATTAACATCGGTGAAAGTGTTACAGCTGGTGTTGACTGGCAGGTAATGTTAACAAACGAGTTGTCTTTCGGTGAACTGAAAACAGTCGTTCAGGGTACTTATATCACTGAATCTGAGTACACACGTCCAGGTGTTGTTCCTTTCGAGTGGACAAGCAGCTTAGGCCGCTATGGTGAAGATCAGGATGTTGTATTCCGCAACGTTATCAATGTTCAGAATACATTGTCTCACGGTGACTTCGCGCATACTTTACGCTTCAGCTATAAGTCTGGCTGGGAAGATATGCCAACGACTGTAAGTGTTGGTACTATTGATGAGCCTGTACTTGACAGCGAAGGCAACCCAACTACTGAGCGAGTTCAACTTCACATTCCATCTTATGTTAAGACGGACTATAAGCTAGATTATCGTGGCTTTGAAGATACAACTATCACGTTTGGTATCAATAACCTGATGGACAAAGAGCCACCTATGTCACTGGCGGATCCTGAAGGTCACCTGGTTGGTTACGAAGGTCGTTACTATGATCAGTTCCTACGCACTTATTACATCAGCGTAGACTACTCTTTCTAATGAGTTAAACAGCTCATTTAACGAAAGCACTATGCCAGTCAGGTTATCTGACTGGCATTTTTATATCTGCGTGTTTTAAAAAGTTTTAATTATAAAAAACTGTCTACGAACAGGTATAAGGGTTGGTCGCATTGTTTGGCTGGTTTATTGCAATGTTCTACATTGAATGCTTAAAGAAATATAGATATTAGGGCAGTAAATGGGGGTGTAAACAGTTGAACGAATTTGTTTTTATTTACGCCAGACTAATAAAATGGAGATTAATTATATTGGAAATAGTTTAGAACTATTTATTGTTTAATTCTCCTCTCTCCAATACATAGAGTTAGTCGTACTCAGCTTTATGGTCTCATGTCACTTTTATCGATAAAATGCATCTCTCAGGACTCTGGCCCGGGATAACATCAGACTTCGCATTACCCACCTCTCTTTGTCTAATTTGACTAATGATTTTGTCCTTTGAATTAATATTATGTTTTTTTGTAGGTTTCTCTCAATCCATTGTTATATTTAGAGGGAGTTATGCATTTTCATTATGTAAAAATTAATGTTTGGTGACTCATGTTGACAGCGCGGGTTACTTGTATTTATATTAGGTATGTAGTATTAAATTTTAGTGCTGTCTTTTTTGTCATGGCTTTAGCTAAAGTTTTAATGCTTTACACTTCGGGATATAGATAAAGGATGAAATATGAAGCTTAAAATGATTTGCTCGATACTCGCTATGGTTCTTATGAGTGCATGTAGTACTACAAAGTCTGATAAAACAGCCGGTACTGATTACCGCTGTAAACAAGTTCGCTCGCTAGGTAGTAATATACCGAGTACTTACTGCTCTACTAAAAAAGAGAGACAAGAAGCTCGTGAAAAAGCCAAAGAAGCAGTAAGAAACTCTCGGCAAACGAGTGTTATTAGTGGCGGAAATGGTTGATATTAAAATTAGTTAAAGGAGATATAATGATGAGAATAGTACTTTCCCTTCTGACAATAGCATTGCTTTCAGGTTGTAATTCAACGTCTACTGACCGCACAGCCAGCAATGATGGATACCGGTGTAAGCAAGTAACAGGTCTGGGTTCCAACATACCAAACGTATATTGTTCAACAAAAAAGGAAAGAGAAGAGGCTGCTAAGCGCGGTATGGAGTCTGCCCGAACTTCACAAAGAGTTGGTTTGATTACGGGCGGAGACGGAAATTAAAAGCTTTCAGCTGATAGAAAAGTTCAGGTTTTTTTTGTACAACCAACACGTTCAAGTGACGTCAAAGAGCCAAGTGAAAACTTGGTTTTTTGACCTCGTTACTCAAGGCAAATTCTGCCCTGAACTACTAAAACTAAAAAGCCACTGTGGTTGTAAAACTACCGTTAGTGGCATGCTTTAGATGTGTGCTACAAGATGCTCTAAAACCTCGTAGTGTAATATTTTAGGTCGGATTTTAACTATTTACCTCACATCCACCACTTTACTGGCTTTTTTATAGCGTATCTTAAATCCTGCCCAGGCAGGGAGTTCCCAGCGCTTTGGCGCATCTTTGCGATCACCATGCACATATTCGAGGGTAATACGCTTGGCGGTAAAGCTGTAAGTGACCAGCATGGTCAGTTCAGGCAAAGTGACTTTTAGCGGGTACTTCTCCATAAAGGGTTCAATAATCCAGGTCTCTAGCGGTAAATAAAACAAATCCTGTGCCTCAATTAATTCAAGGTCATCCTGTGTTTCAATGCCTAAATCCATGAGGGTTTGTGTTAGCCATTGGATTGCGCTGGGGAGTACCGGTAAGTCACTTTGCTCATGCTGATGGTAAAGGTGTTGGTAGTCCAGCATAGTATTGACTTGTTGCCAGACGCCATCGAAGAGCTGCGCTTGCTCGATCAGTTTCACACACGCAGGGATCAGATGCGGTCCTTCAGCAAGCTGCTGTTGACGCGCTAGTACTGTCCCCGCATAGCTATGTGTCAGCTCAGCCCATATCGTGCCGTCTTCCAGATAAGCCTGCTCAAGGCTGATGTTTGTTGGTGCATATTGGGAGATCAATGCACGCGAAACAGGCGCTGCCAGGGTAGCCAAAGTGGTTGCCTGCTTTACACCTTTTCCGGCCAGAGCATAGGTATCTAACACCAGGATAGCTTCACTAGTGTCACAGATGCGTGATTCTTTTGCTGGCACCACTTCACTGTAACCATTACCAAAACCACCGCGACGGTTATCCTTTTTAATAAACAACCAGTCCGGGCGGGCAGAGGCAATAGCGCACAGTAGCGCATCTCTGTCATAACTGGCAGCTTTATCCAGTGGTGGTAACGAAAAGGTTTCTCTGAGTTGCTGGCTGAATTGTCTGGCTTCACGAATGGCCTCGTCTTCAGTCAGTACGCCAGGGGCTTTTCCACGCAGTAGTGCAATCACCAATTCCAGGTCGCAGTTGTGGGGCAGTGCTTTACTGAGTGCTTCGAGTTGCTCCGTTTGCGCTGGCAACCGATATACGCGTGCCGGTACCGACATAACGGCCACTGCATCGATCATCGCCTGACGCAGACGGTTATCCGGCATACAGGTTATGAGATGGCCCAGTTCGACATCGATGGGTAAGGGATAAAGCTGTCTGCCAAGGTCGGTTGCACGGCTATGTTCGTCCAGTGCACCTATTTTCCTGAGCAGGTCGCGTGCGCGTTGCCCGGAGCTGGCAGGCAGGGGGTCGATAAAACTGAGTGTGTCTATCCCCTCGGTGGCACAGCCAGCTGCCAATACTAGCTCTGTGAGAGCCTCTCTGTGTATTTCTGGTGGGGTACTGTCTATGAGCGGTGCATATTGCCCGTACAGACGCAGACAGAGGCCTTCCTGAGTGCGTCCGGCCCGGCCCAGGCGTTGTTTAGCCGAATCTTTACCGATTGCATCCAGACCGAGTACTGTTTTGCCATTTCTTAAATGAGTGCGTCGTTCCAGGCCCGAGTCAATCACGCAGGTAATATTGGGTATGGTCAGTGAGGTTTCAGCCACATTGGTAGCCAGAATGATCCTTTGTCGGGGTTGTTGTTGCAAAGCGCGTTGCTGATCGTCCGGCGCACAGCCACTAAATAACGGGACTATTAGCGCATCAAGCGATTTGCATTGAGCGGCACACTGGATTATCTCTCCTTTGCCGGGCAGGAACACCAGGATGTCGCCACTGGTATGTTGCAGAGCATAGTCGCAGGCGGCCGTAACTCTTTCACTGAGATTGTCTTTACTTGGCATAGTGCGCATATCTTTGGCAAGAAACCGCTCTTCCACGTCGAACATCTTGCCTTTGGAGGTCAGTAATGGCGCATCCAGGTAGCGGGCCAGCCGCTGCGTTGACAAAGTGGCAGAGGTCACAATCAGGTGATGCGTAGCTTGTTGTTTCAGCATGGCAAGCAACAGGTCCATATCCCAGCGTCGCTCATGGAATTCATCCAGCATGACGGTGTCAAAGTCGGTTAGCTTATTGTCGAAGTACCAGCGTAACGCCACTCCGGGTGTGACAAATACGATTTGCGAGTTGTCACTAAACACGCCTTCGAAACGAATGGCATAGCCAACCTGCTCACCGAGTTTACACCTTTGTTGCTGGGCGACGTATTCAGCCAGTGACGTGCAGGCAATACGTCGCGGTTGGATCACCAGGACCCGGCCTTGCTGGGCGGCCCAGACGGGGAGTTGGGTTGATTTTCCTGAGCCGGTGGCGGCAGCAACAATCACGTTGCCTGCGGCTAAATGATCACAAAATTGGGCTTTAATCTGTTCGATGGGCAAGGACATACGGGCTTGATACTGTTAGATATTTTTTAAAGTGTTGAGGATTTTAACAAATCTTGCTTGAAAAGACTGCCTGTGGTGCGCATCTCTGAATAAAATATCAACGCGTATTAATCAATGACAGAAATCAGTTTACTCGTCGCTCTGGTGGTATTTTGTATCATTTACTGGCGACTCGACGACATCAAGCGTGCTTACTGGCAGCGTAAATATAGTGCGCAAACTTTAAATGAGCTGGACAGGCAGGTACTGCTGCGATATATGCCGATTTATCGCAATATGACTGATCATGATCGGGCCCGTCTGGAGCGGCACATCGTGTGGTTTTTAGGCGAAAAGCGGCTGCTTGGCCGTGATGGATTGAAAACCAACCGGGCTATGGCATTGATCATTGCGGCAGATGCGTGTTTGCTGGTGCTTAATCAACGCTGGCCGCTGTACCCAAATGTGAAAGAGATTTTGTTATACCCTAGCAGTTATTATGCCGGGCAAAATAATCGTGACAGCGCGGGGCTGGTGAGTTTTCACACGGTAGTGCGGCAGGGCGAATCCTGGCCTGGTGGCACACTGGTCTTGAGCTGGCATGATGTGCTTGAGGGTAACCGCTTGCCAGAAGATGGTCATAATCTGGTGTTTCATGAATTTGCACATCAGCTCGATCAACAGACAGGCCAGACTAATGGGACGCCCCGGTTACCAAAAGGGATGAGTTACAAAAAGTGGGGAGAGGTATTATCGCGGGCGTATCAGCAGTTAAAAACGCAATTGGCCTACCACATGCCACATGTTGTACACGAATATGGGGCTACCAACGAAGCTGAGTTCTTTGCGGTGATAACAGAGACGTTTATTGAGAAGCCATTGCAACTTAAGCAGGAAAATCCGGAGTTATTCTATTTGCTGAGCGATTACTACCGTTTTGATCCGCGTGATTGGATCAAATAGTGGTGTGCGTCACCTGGCTGAGATGTATCAAGCTCAGACATAAAAAAACCGCTTCAACTGAAGCGGTTTTTTATCTAAATCAGATTATGAAAAGCTGATCTCACCACGCTCTTTGCGTCTGTTATCACGCTTGTCACCACGTGGGTCTTTAAAGCTGCGCTTGCGATCGCCACGGCCTTCATTGCGACCTTCAAAGCGACGCTCATCACGACCGCCTGAACGACGTTCGCCACCACGACGCTCACCACCGTTGCCCTGATCGGCCGGGTGCGTGCTCTTGGTCATCTTCATTGGGCGCTGACAAATGTAAACGCTCTGGAAGTGTGACAGCGTATCTGCAGGCATATCCTGAGGCAGTTGCACTGTGCTGTGCTCATCAAACAAACGGATTTCACCGATAAACTTGCTTGAGATATCAGCTTCGTTGGCAATCGCACCAACAATGTTCTTCACCTGTACGCCATGTTCACGACCTACTTCGATACGATAGGTGTCCATAGGACCGGTGTTGCGACGTGCATTGCCTTTGCGCTCGCCACGTTCGCCACGACGCTCGCGGTTGCCGTCACGGTTACCATCGCGTTCACGACGTTCACGTTGTACCTGGATTTCCTGAACTTTCAGCGGAGACTGCTGCTGTGCCAGGCACAGTAGTGCAGCGGACAGCTCTGTTTGAGTCAGCTCCAGCTTTTCAGCCATGCCCTGTGCCACTTCACTGAAGAACTCAATGTCTTTGTGATCCAGCGCCAGGCTTAGTTTGCTTTGTAGTGCTTCAATACGCTTTTGCTCAACAACTTTCGCGTTAGGCAGTTCCACTTGCTCGATGTCTGAGCGAGTGTGGCGCATGATGTTACGTAGCAGGTAACGCTCATTACCTTTAACAAACAGGATAGCTTTACCTTTACGGCCAGCACGACCTGTACGACCGATGCGGTGAACATAGGCTTCGCTATCTTGCGGGATATCGTAGTTGATAACCAGGCTCAGACGATCTACGTCCAGACCACGTGCAGCAACGTCAGTTGCGATAACGATATCTAACAGACCACTTTTCAGACGCTCTACTGTGCGCTCACGGGCTTGCTGGTTCATGTCACCATTAAGTGGTGCCGCAGAGAAACCTTCGCGCTCAAGTAGTTCAGCCAGCTGAACAGTATCGTTACGAGTACGAACAAACACGATAGACGCATCGTAATCTTCCGCTTCTAAGAAGCGTACGATGGCTTTGTTTTTATGTGTCGTTGCACGCCAGTAAACTTGTTCAATGGTGTCAACCGTTGAATTACGTGGTGTGATTTTTACTTGCTCTGCGTTATCTAAATACTTAGAACAAATAGATTGGATCTGCTTTGGCATGGTTGCTGAGAACAAACAGGTTTGCTTCTCTACTGGTGTTTTTTCCATGATGCTTTCAACATCATCGATAAAGCCCATGCGTAGCATCTCATCGGCTTCGTCCAGCACTAAGGCTTTCAGATCCGACAAATCAATGGTCTTACGGTTAATATGGTCAATCAAACGACCCGGTGTTGCCACAATGATTTGTGCGCCACGACGTAGTGCGCTTAGCTGCACGCCATAGCTTTGTCCGCCATACAGAGCCAATACTTCAACACCTTTGGTGTATTTAGCGTATTGGTTGAAGGCTTCCGCGACCTGTAAAGCCAGCTCGCGTGTTGGAGTCAATACTAATATCTGTGGTTGCTTAACGGATGCGTCAACATTGTTTAATAGCGGCAACGCGAACGCCGCCGTTTTGCCCGTACCCGTCTGCGCTAGTCCCAGCACGTCCTTTCTTTCTAGCAATAACGGTATACATTGAGCCTGGATCTCAGAAGGTGATTGATATCCCAGCTCTTCGACTGCCTTCAAAATTGCAGGAGAAAGATCTAAAGATTCAAACGTGACTGGTTCTGACATTAATGCGCCTCAACAAGTTAAAAGAGGCGGCATTGTACAGCAAAGAAAAAACAATTGCTTGCATAAATTGGCACTAATTTTGTAGGTGTTTGATATTGGTCAAAAAATAAACTTATTTATTTTTTTGCTCGTTAAATTGGCTGGTAAGTGGCTATTTTTAGGAGGAAATCATGCCTGAATGGCGGTTTAAAGGTGATTCAGGCACTGATGAGGGGGCTGTGTTACTGATACAGGCCCAGATTTTCTTTGGCATAGGCTTCAAACTCGGTAAATCCGCCAATATGGCTTTGGTCAACAAAAATTTGTGGTACCGTCGGGCAAGGCTTGCCAGCGGACTTTTCCAGATCGGCCTTGCTTACGCCTTCTTTAATGATGTCAATGTAGCGAAATTTAAAATCGTCACGTTCAGTCGTCAGACGTTCGGACAGGTCTTTAGCACGGACACAGTATGGGCAGCCTTCACGGCCAAAAATTACAGTAAACATCGGTTTCTCCAAATCATTTTGTTTGATGATCAGTATATCGGCCTGCGTACAAAATGAAACCGCCAAAAACCGATGACAGTGATTGAGAAAACCGATGATGCCTCAGGAGCGATACACGGTTTTAATTAGGTGATAACCGAACTTGGTCTTGACTGGGCCATGAACTTCATACAATGGCTTTTTAAAGACCACGTCATCGAATGCTTTCACCATGTCGCCTTTATTGAACTCGCCTAAATCACCGCCCCGTTTTTTCGATGGACATAATGAGTGTTGTTTGGCCAGTTTGTTAAAATCGCCGCCTTTGGCAAGTTTGGCTTTAATAGCCAGGCACTCTTTTTCGGTTTTAACTAAAATGTGGTAAGCGCAGGCTTTTGGCATGGGCAGGATCTCCGGACAATCAAAGGCGCAGATCATGCAAGGAGAAGGCCGAAAACGCAAGTCTCATTTGTCTGCGCCCGGCCTTTTCAGGGGAATCGCTTAGAAAGTGACGCTAAAACCAATAGAAGGGCGGATAGAGAAATCGTCTTCCTCTTCTTCTATATAGAGGTCGTTAACCGATTTGACTCTGTCGTAATCGAGGTCGATATAGGCAATGTTCTCCTGGCCGTAGGCATTCATCAATTCGAAAATTAACTGGCCATCGTTGCCAAATATCTTAGTTTTTCGCTCGAAACGAATATCCAGGCGGTGGTAGACCTTGAACCGCTCTGAGAAAGGTTCGCCATAAACAGGTAAGAAACGACCATCGTGGTCGGGGTTTTCTCTGACACCGACAATCGGCGTGTAGGCCTGACCACTGCGCGCTGTAAAGTTAAAGCCACCTTGCCATTTTTCATTGATTTCATAGTGGAATACTGCATTAAACACCAAAGGCGTATCAGCGTAATAATCCCGGGTGATATTGCGGCTGAGGTCGGTGCGCTCACTCTTGGCATAGCTCAGAGCCACCCAGCCATACCAGTTATCGGTCTTATTCTTGTTGATCAGCAGATCCACACCGTAGGCGCGCCCTTCAACGTCATTGTTATACAAATCATCTGCATTTGGTCCGTCATCTATGGCCAGAGGAAGGTCGTCCATGGTTTTGTAATAGCCTTCGACTGACCAGCTCCATTCGTTGTCCAGCTCCTGACTAAAGCCAAGAGTAAAGTGATCCGCAACCTGAGATTTTAGTTTAGGATTACCTATTTCTGGCAGGATATATTCTACATTTTGCATGCGATTGTAGCGTCCTGCCTTGGCCGAAATGATACTGTTTTCAGTCACAAAGTAGCTCACTGCCAGACGAGGTGAGGTGAAGGTTTCATCCGTGTATTTGTTGTGTTGGCTCTGCACGCCCAGCTCTGTTTGCCAGTCATCGCTCAGTTGCCAGATATGCGCCAGGCCAACAAAGCCGCTGTCGATATCAATCGTCCGTTTGCCGCTGATCCGCTCACCTTTTTTAAGATCGCAATCGGGGTCCAGTTCAGTACACAAGTATTGGAAAGTGTCGTAGCTATATTCTGTTTCGTTGTCAAAATAGGCCGCATCCACAACCAGTTGGTGGGCTGGATTAATACGATAGTTCAAACGAGCTTTGTAGGTGTACTGTTTTTCCGATTCTTCTTCAAAATAACCGTTGGAAATGGTTGCACGGCGGCCATACTCTAGTCGGCCTGAATGGTCGAGCGCGCCAACACCAACACGAAGATGAAACTTGTCATTGTAGTGGTCCCACAATACGTTCTGGCTATTGAACTCCCGGATAAAGCGCGCATCGCCCTGGAACTCCGGTGTTTTTTGCGCTAATTCAGAACGTTCATTGAAACCTGCAGCGGCCGAGTCTTCCGCACCTGTAAAGTTAAAAGTTAGCGTATTGTTGGCATTGATGTCCCACAGGAATTTACCCTGGTAATCATGGTCATCCGGAGCATCATTGATGGTGACGCCGGTTGGCTCGCCATCTTCATCTTCGAGTTCTTCGCCTTCTTCAAAGAACAGGGGGAGGGTACTTTTTCGCCCCGATACATAGAAAGCCGTACTGTCGCTGAGCTGGCCTTCCACAAACACGCCAGCGTTGAACATGGTCAGGTCCAGCGTAGTGGTGATTGGCTGATACTTGGGATTACGAAGCGTTACGTCAAAGACTGCGCCCGTTGCATTACTGTAGCTGCTGCCGTAGCCCGCAGAGTAGAGCTGGAAATCCTGAATGATATAGCGGTTAAATATTGAACTGCCAAAATCATGGAAAATATAACCCGCAGGCATAAAGTCCACTTCGAACATGTTATCACTGGGGCTTGAGCCACGCACGGCCGGTTCACTCATTGAGCCGCCAGCCGCAACCACTCCTGGTAGTGCATACACAGCCCGTAGCGGGTCGCCCATAGCACCTGGCATTTCGATGAGCTTTTCCGTGTCTTCTGTGATCTCAGAGGTAATTGAGCTGCGTTTATAATGCACTTCGATGTGTTCCATGTCTGTGCTGGTGTTTGCTTGTGCCTGCAGTGCGATGCAAAGCATGATAGGCGACAGTGCAAACGTTTTGTTGAATGACGAGCGCGTCATGGTAGTCCCTTATTGAATCTAAGCTGAATATGAATGGGACTAGTGTATGAGAATAAATCGTACCTTTGTTTTACCTAAGGGTAAGAAATTGTCGATTACCCCTACACTTTCTTACACTTAGCTTCGTAGTTTGAGGATGTTAAAGTCTGGCACGTATTCCCAGCTCACTGGAGTAACCGACAGAGCGTTCGACTACTTTCAGGTCATCAGATAACACATAATAGGTGGGGTAAGCCTTAACCTTATAATCTGAAGCGGTATGACTGTTGCCGAGCAGTACAGGCATGCTCAGTGATAAATCTTCAACAAAGCTGCTGACCGCATCTGGATTGTCAAAATCCAGTGCAATGGCGACGGCGTTGACTTTGCCTTGCTCATGTAATTTATTGAGGTTAGGCATACTGTAGCGGCAAATACTGCACCAGGGGGCGAAAAAGTACACTACAGATTGCTGCCCTTGCAGAGACTTGATGGTGACTCGCTGTGTGGGTTGTTCGAGTAGAGGTAAAGAGAAATAAGGAGCAGGGGCTTTGCCATCGTCAGCCAGCATGCCCAGTTCCTGGTAGGCAGTGATAGCCAAAAAAACAATGGCAAAAATAATGAGTTGTAGAATAGTTTTTATCATGCGCGCTCGCAAATTTTAATCTCCGAGCGCGAGTATAAATAAAAAAACAGCAACAACACAATCAGTCGTAGATATTCTCTCCCAGATATCGTTTGGCTTTTTGTGGCTTGATCCGGGTCAGATCAACCAGCACCAGACCATCGATACAGTTGTTGAAGTCTGGATCTATGCTGAAGCTCAGGAAGTTCACCCCGTCAGGTTCGCACAACTCGGTATATTGTTTAAACAAAGTCGGAACCTGGGCACCCATATTGGCCATGATATGCTTGAGCTCTGCAAAGTCTTCTTTAATATCATTACCACAAAATAGCTGGGCAAAGTCTTGTTGCTGCGTCGGCGTAAACTTAAATTCGTTTTTGGGGGTTGCCAGAGATGCCAGATTGGAGAAGTAATGCTGGTAATGGTAAATCAGCATAGCTTTGGCTTTATCTGGCAGTGCATTGGATAAACTGACAGCGCCAAAAAGGTAGCGATGCTGTGGGTAGCGTTTTACAAAAGCACCAATCCCATACCAGAGGTAATCGAGACTCTTGCGTCCCCAGTATTTAGGCTGTACAAAGCTGCGTCCCAATTCAAGACCATGCTCGAAGTAGGGTTGCATGTGCTCAGCATAATTGAACAAACTGGTGGTGTATAAACCTTCAGTGCCCTGTTCATTGATGACAGATTGTGCGCTGGCCAGTCGGTAAGCGCCGACGAGCTCCAGGTGTTTTGCATCCCACAACACCAGATGTTGATAGTACATGTCGTACTTGTCGATATCACGGCGCTTACCACTGCCTTCTCCTACAGCACGAAAGGCAATTTCTCTGAGCCGACCCAGCTCGCGAAAAATGGGCGAACTGCCCTGATATTGATAGAGGTAGATTTGCATGCCATCCTGGGTTTCACCGAGTCGCTCACACATTTCAATCGCTTGTTTCAGCTCTTTTTTACATTCAGGCACGGCAATGGGCGACTGGGTTTTCAGTGGTAAAGACTTTTTCGAAGCCAGCCGGTACAGCTGTTTGCGGATCAGTGCGACGATTTCTTTGTCTTTGAGGTTTTCTAGTAAATAGGAAGCCGGTGGGATGCTGGCGCCAATCTCAAATTCCAGCGACTTTTGACGTTGTTTAAACATCTCCTTAACCAGCAACAGGCTGGCTAAGGGCTTGTAGATCATTGACGTACCGTAAAACAGCGGACTGTTTTTCGCTTTAATGAAAATAGGCAGAATAGGGCAGTTGGCTTTTTTGGCCATGCGCAAAAAGCCCGAATTCCACTTACAATCTTTGATACCGGTTGGTCCAAGCCGGGACACCTCTCCGGCAGGAAAAATCAGCAAGGCACCCTCTTGTTTGAGGTGATGATGAATATTGGCCAGCTCCTGCTTGCGACTTGCGCCAGACAGGTTGTCCACGGGTAACAGCAAGGAGTGCATGGGCGTGAGGGACATCAACATTCTGTTGGCAACGACTTTCAGATCAGGACGTACCTGAGCCAATACCTTGATCAGTGCCAGTGCATCCAGTGAGCCGATGGGATGATTAGCGACAATCACTACACTGCCTTCGCTGGGGATATGTTCTATTTGTTTGGGCTTGAAACGGGCGTCGAAATCCAGCTCTTCCAGCACCTGCTCGACAAATTCAATCCCTTGCAGGTGTGGGTAGGTATCAGCAAATGCTACAAATTCCTGTTCATGGAGCAGGTAGCCCAGGCCTTTCTTTACCAGGCCTTTTACTTTCGGTGAGTTCTCTAATTGAGGCAGGTTTGCTTCAATGACCTTATCAACACTGATCATATATTCATTCTCAAGTTCTATAACCGCTTTCCGTCAAGATTAAGAACTCTCTATGACAAGCAAGTTGCAACTGTATGTCAGTTTGATGGCCATCGCGTAAGTACACGTATAGGCGAGAATTTTGATACAGTGATGTCAGATAAAAACAGAACAAAGGGGATCGCATGGCATTATTAGTCTGTGTAACAGGCAGAGACAACAGTAGACTGATCGCTGGATTACAGGAAAGTATGCCTGATACAGATATCAGAGAGTGGCCACAAACGGGTGATCTGGCAGAGATTGAGTTTGTGTTGGCCTGGAATGCGCCTGAGTCTTTGTGGCAACAGCTGCCCAATTTGAAAGTGGTTCAATCGTTTGGGGCGGGTGTAGATGGCATACCGTTAGCTGCGTTGCCTGCAGGGGTCCAGGTGTGTCGAATTGTGGATCCTGCGCTTGCGGATGATATGGCTGAGTATGTGTTGGGGCATGTGCTCGCGCATAAGCTACGTTTGAGTCTGTATTATCAACAACAGCAGCATCAGGTCTGGCGTCCTAAGCGGGCCTGCAGTGGCCGTCGTGTGGGTATACTGGGGCTTGGGCAACTTGGACAAGTGGCCGCTACAAAGTTGAAGCAAAATGGCTTTGAGGTACTGGGTTGGTCAAGGAGTGAAAAAAAAATCTCGGGTATCACCACGTTTTGGGGGCAGACGCAGTTGACTCGATTTGCCTCGCAGTGTGATTACCTGATCTGTTTGTTGCCCCTGACGGCTCAAACCCGCGGGATTTTAGATGGCTCGCTGTTTGAGGCGATGCCATCGCATGGTGTGCTGATAAATGTGGCCAGAGGCGCGCATCTCAATGAAGCCGATCTGCTCCATGCGCTGGATACTGAGCAAATAGCAGCGGCTACGCTGGATGTCTTTGTATCAGAGCCAGTCGAACCGGAGCATGCGTTTTGGCAGCATCCGAAAATCACGATGACGCCCCATGTGGCGGCGTTAACAAGTCTGAAAACGGCCACGGCACAAATCGTGTCGAACATGCAAGCGATGCAAAAAGGGGCGCCATTGTCGCATTGTGTGGATATTGGCCTGGGCTATTGAGCTGGCCATTGTGCATACTCATAAAAGCAAGTGAGTGTTGCTCTGAGCCCGTTGAGGCGTTAATGATTGCGTAACCCGGAGCGTGAGGGGATCATTTTCCGGGTCATTTGACGCTGGATTGGCGAGCTACAAAATACTGTATAAAAAAACATCTTGTGACATCTAATTACATTCAGTAAGTTATGAAAAAATAATAATAAAGAGTCGCTTTTCATGAATGGTAATCAAGGTGGCGTTAAGCTCTCCGTTGTTCTGTTTACAGTTATTATATTGGGTGTCATGGCGTGGTTTAATCAGGCCAAAGCGGAGTCTCCTGAAACGGCTCACCAAGATAATGAAGAAACAGTAATAACGCCCTCAGAAAGCTAACAAAGGATAGCAGCACGGGCTGCTATCATCGTTTTGCATGTCGTTCTCTGTTTTCTACTTTTTTCTCTTCGCTTTTTTTCAGCAGCACGTAGGTGGCGCCATTTCCCCCATGGCAACTCAGCGCTGAATGAAAGGCGAGTGTTTGCGGCATTTCCTGTAGCCATTTATTGCAGTAGCTTTTTAGGATAGCCGGAAAGGGTTTACTCTTCAGACCAATCCCATGTCTTATCAACAAAACCCGAATGCTGCGTTGGTGGCAGTCGATGATGAAATCAAAGAGCGACTTTCTGGCTTCACGGAAAGGTTTGCCGTGTAAATCCAGAGTAGCGTCAATTTGATACTTACCCAACCTGAGATTTTTGAATACACCTTGTTGCACCCCATCTTTTTTGTAACTAAGGAGGTCATGGGGATCAAGCAAGTCTACATACTCAGTGGAGAGAAAATTCGGGTCGAAATCTTGTTCCTGTTCAGCGGCTTCTCTACGTGCAAGTTGTGCCAGTGTGGGCTCGTTTTGTTGACGTTTGAGCTCTGCTTTTTTGTCTTGTGCTAAGGGGACGACGTCCCCCATTGAGGCGAGAAAAAGTTCTTCATCTGTCATGGCCATACTGCGTCTCCAAAACCAATGGGTGTGGCCAGATTGTAGCGCAGGCTCAGAAATTAGAAAATATCTTTAAGCTTCGTTGCTCAGTTTACGTCCTGCCGTCAAAATGATGCGGCAGGACTGCCTACACTAAGGCGTATTATACTGCTCGTGGGTAAAGAGCTTAAACAGATAAAATGAATTAATCAGAATCAAACCCAGGTTTGAGATCACCGACGTGTTCATCAGATCGAGGCTGAACAAAATAAACAGGATGCTACAGGTCGCCAATGCCGCGCCACGCAGCAAGGTTTTATGGTTAATAAAAAAGGCACCAAATCCTAGCACTAGCAGTAATAAATTAAGTAGCCAGTCAAATTCGTTCGGCATGATCGTCAAAGTACTCCAGGTTGTTCAATAAAGGGGCGCCATTATGCGCCCCAACCTGCGCCTATTCAAACGAGTATTTTTATATTTTTCGGATTAGTTTTTCTAATCAAAAATCAGCTTCATGAGGGCAGAGATAAAACCTTGCTGTTCGATGATTTGGTATTTCTGACAAGAATCCGGGTCGCGCTCATCCTGACACAGATAAAGTGTGTTTCTTTCCAGGGCTGGCCGGATGTGCAGGTTTGAGTCGAATAAAACGGGGTCGACCCCCGGTAAGCCGGGCCAATAGACACTTTGCGCGACCAGTCCGAGCTTTTCATAGGTAATAAGTTTAGGCTTGGGAAAAACAATTAGAAGGAGTAAGACCACAGCGGTGATTATCCAGCGGGTTTTGTTTGGTTTGGCCTCTTCTTGTTGTGCTGCGGCAAGTTGTGCTTGTTGTTGAAGTTGCTGTTGTTGTAATGCTCTTTGTTGTTGAGGTGATAAGCGTTTTTTTTGTGTAGGTCGTTTGTTTTTGGACCTGGCATCTACCTGATTGAGCAATGCCTGTTTTTTTGGTCTTTGTGCCATGCTTTGCTATAGCCTTTTGTTTGCAGGACTCTATAATAGTTCTATGCTAATAATAGCGCATTTCAATTGACTAGCCCACGGGAAAGGATATGGAACAACAAATCTCTATATTAATTGTTGATGACGTAGGCACTGTTCGCAGTTTCTTGCATCAGACTCTGATGCACTTGGGCATCGATAACGTAAAAGAAGCGTCAACGGCGAAGCAATGTATTACTGCCTGTGAAGAGCAGCACTTCGATATCGTGTTTTTGGATATTGAACTCCCGGATGGAGATGGTAAAGAGCTGATCGCAGAGCTGGCTGAAATTAATCCGGATATTAATGTAGTGATGGTGTCGGCACACTCAACGGTTGATAACGTGAAAGATGCGATCGAGCGCGGGGCCAAAGGGTTTGTGGTTAAACCATTTTCACCCAAGAAAATTGCCGCAATGTTGAAAAAGTTCTATCCCAAGCTTGAATTAGCTTAACCTGTATTGTTACAGGGTAGTGTGCATCATTCACCCTGTGACGCTGCCGATGGGCGGCGTGACTGCATTTGAGCTTTCATCTACTTCAAGCCCTGACACTCAGGCATAAAAAAACCGACTTACGTCGGCTTTTTCATATCCAAATCCACAATTATAGTGCTTTGATTTTAGCAGCTAGGCGGCTCTTATGACGAGCAGCTTTGTTTTTGTGGATAAGACCTTTAGTTGCGTAACGGTCCAGGATAGGTGTAGCAACAGCGAAAGCTTGCTGTGCAGCTTCTTTGTCACCAGCTTCAATTGCAGCGATTACTTTTTTGAAGTAAGTACGCATCATTGAACGACGGCTTGCGTTGTGCTGACGACGTTTTTCGCTAGTGATAGCGCGTTTTTTTGCAGACTTGATGTTAGCCAAGGTATGCTCCTAACAATCTTAAAATAAGCTTAGTTTAAAGGCCGAGGAATATGCCCTTTTTATTCTTTAAAGTCAATAAAAATTACCCTCGGCTGGTCAATTTGTTTGCATATCGTGCTTGTCCCTAGCCCCTCGCAGCCATAAGTGGCTAGTTGGGTTGCACGACAGCGAGTCTGAAACGATTGGGGCAACCGCAATCTCAGATCTTATACCAAGTTAGCACCTGTCAGGGCACACCACTTGGCACACTGCCGACATTGTAGCAAATCCCCTACCGCTCTACTAGAGTGTTTGTGTTGTTCCTTCAGAGCGGCTTGCGTTGGCATCGCTTATCAGACCCATATCTATGTCTATCCTGGGGGATTAAAGTTAGCTATGTCTAACAGGTGTATGAGTATTTATCTGGACTGGCTTATGGCATAATCCCGCGCAAAGAATACTGTGAGGAAATCGAGTGGCAAAGGGGTTGTTTAAATCGGGCATGATAGTGAGTGCCATGACCATGATATCCCGGGTGATGGGACTGGTCAGAGACGCTGTAGTGGCAAATTTGTTGGGGGCCGGGCTTGCGGCCGATGTATTTTTATTTGCTAATCGTATTCCGAATTTTATGCGTCGCCTTTTTGCCGAAGGTGCTTTTGCCCAGGCATTTGTGCCTGTACTCGCCGAGATAAAAGAACAACATGGGGATGACAAGGTTCGGCTGTTTGTTGCGCAAGCCGCAGGTACCTTGGGTACTATTCTCATGCTGGTGACCTTAATTGGTGTCATTGGTTCACCTGTCATAGCCGGGCTGTTTGGCACAAGCTGGTTTATTGATTGGTGGCAGGGGGGAGAAAATGCAGAGAAGTTTGTATTGGCCAGTGCTTTGTTAAAGCTGACCTTTCCCTATTTATTCTTTATTTCTCTGGTTGCACTGAGTGGTGCAGTACTGAATGTGTATAACCGCTTTTCTGTGGCAGCATTTACACCTGTGTTATTGAATATTTCTATCATTGCCAGTGCACTTTTGCTACATGACCAGTTTGAGCAGGGCGCTTATGCTTTGGCCATTGGGGTGTTTTTGGGTGGGCTGGTGCAATTTTTATTTCAACTGCCATTCCTAGCCCGGCTCGGGATGTTGTCGTGGCCCACATTTGCCTGGCATGCGCCCGAGGTAGTGAAAGTACGTAAACTGATGCTCCCGGCAATGTTTGGAGTATCGGTCAGCCAGATCAACTTGTTGCTTGACACTATTATAGCGGCGGCGTTGGCAACTGGCTCTATTGCCTGGTTGTACTATGCAGACAGGCTCATTGAGTTTCCACTCGGATTGTTCGGCATTGGTATTGCCACTGTGATTTTACCCGCATTATCTAAGCTCCATGCAAAAGATAGTATTCAGGAGTTTCAGCAAACACTAGACTGGGGTGTGCGGTTTGTCATCTTTTTGGGGATCCCTGCGATGGCGGGGTTGGTGCTCATCAGTCCGATCATTATTTCTGTTTTGTTTGGTCACGGTGCGTTTGTTGAGAGCGGGCAGGATAACATTGGCGCTGTAAGTGGTGCCGTTACGGCTTACTCGGTCGGTCTGGTCAGTTTCATGTTAATAAAAGTACTGGCCCCCGGTTTTTTTGCTCGCCAGGACACCAAAACACCCGTGAAAATCGGTATCATTGCAATGTCACTCAATATGCTGTTTAACCTGATGCTCGCGCCTTTTATTGGCTATATTGGACTAGCGCTGGCAACGGCATTATCAGCCACCTGCAATGCCGCTTTATTATATCGCTCCCTCAATCAGGCCGGTGTATATCGGGTGTCAGGCTTTACTCTGACATTTGCTGCCAAATGTTTGCTTGCAAGCCTTGTGATGTCGGGTGTGCTGATGTGGTTGGATCGGATGTTGCCGTGGCAGGGGCGAGCGTTCATGGAACAAGTCGGCATATTGGGTCTACAATTGGTGACCGCAATACTAACGTACTTCGTTGTTATGTACTTGACAGGGGTTCGGCTCAGCACGATTCGGGACAGTTCAGCAGTTCCTGCAAGCACTGCATAGGCATTATTCGCATTTGCCGGGAACTTGGGTATAATCGGGCTTTTATACTGCTTTAGTAATCACAGGTGTTAGTTGTATGCAATTGATCAGAGGGATCCACAATATTCGACCCCACCACTATGGCTGCGTGTTGACGATAGGGAACTTTGATGGCGTACACCTGGGGCACACCGAAGTACTAAAGGGCTTAGTGGAAGATGCTCGGGTGCATAACTTGCCAAGCACGGTTATGCTGTTTGAGCCACAACCACAAGAGTTTTTTGCTAAGCAGCAAGCACCAGCTAGATTGACCCGATTGCGAGATAAACTCGCGTTATTGGCAGACATTGGCATTGAACGTGTGATTTGTGTCAGTTTTAACGCGCGATTTGCTAACTTTCAGGCCGAAGACTTTGTCCGTGAAGTGCTGAGTGCAAAACTGGGAGTCAGGGCCCTGACCGTTGGTGATGATTTCCGCTTTGGTAAAGGCCGGGTCGGGGACTTTTCGATGTTGCAGCGACTGGGTCGCGAGCTGAACATGGAAGTGACGGACACGCAGAGTTTCAGACAAAGGAATAGCCGGGTCAGTAGCACATTGATCCGTGCTGCACTGGCCGAAGGTGATGTTGGGTTGGCCCATGAAATGCTTGGCCACACTTATGCGATTTCAGGACGGGTGATCCATGGCTGGAAGAAAGGTCGTGAGTTGGGATTTAAAACTGCCAATGTGGCGCTTAAACGCCAGGTCAGTCCCGTTCAGGGCGTGTTTGCAGTGCGTGCCAGGGTGCACGATACTGACTACTGCGGTGTTGCAAACGTTGGTACAAAGCCCACCTTGAATGGTAAGCGAGCCTTACTAGAGGTACATATTTTCGACTTTGACCAGGACATTTATGGTCAATTTATAAAAGTGGAGCTGCTCCATAAGCTCCGTGATGAACAAAAATTTGAGTCATTGCAGCAGTTAACTGAGCAAATTGCTCAGGACGTCATTGCTGCAAAACACTTTTTTCAATAATTTTAAGTAGCCGATACGGAAAGTAAAGTAAATGAGCGACTACAAGCATACGTTAAATCTACCGGAAACTGAGTTTCCAATGCGTGGCAATTTGGCACAACGCGAGCCCAAAATGCTTAAAAAATGGTACGAACAAGATCTGTATGGTCAGATCCGCAATGCCAAAAAAGGTAAAAAGCCATTTATTTTGCACGATGGTCCTCCTTACGCGAACGGTAATATTCACTTAGGTCACTCTGTAAATAAAATCCTTAAAGATATCATTATTAAGTCAAAGACACTTTCCGACTTCGATGCACCGTATGTACCGGGCTGGGATTGTCATGGATTACCGATTGAGCTACAGGTTGAGAAGAAAGTTGGCAAACCAGGTAAAAAAGTATCTGTTGCTGAGTTTCGTGAAAAGTGTCGTGACTACGCGCGCAAACAGGTAGACGGACAAAAGACAGACTTTAAACGTCTGGGCGTTTTGGGTGACTGGGATCGCCCCTACCTGACAATGAACTTCGATTTTGAAGCCAATGCACTACGTGTATTAGGTCGCATCATTAAAAATGGTCATCTGCATAAAGGGGCTAAGCCAGTTCATTGGTGTACAGACTGTGGCTCGGCATTGGCGGAAGCGGAAGTAGAGTATCAGGACAAACAGTCTCCTGCGATTGACGTAAAGTTCGACTTTGTTGATGAGCAGGCGCTGGTGAGCGCGTTTGCATTGGCTGACGAACATCAGGGTAAGGGTGCTGTCAGCACTGTGATCTGGACAACCACGCCTTGGACTCTGCCTGCTAACCGTGCAGTTGCTGTCCATGGCGGTCTGGAGTACGCGCTGGTGCAAATCGAAGATGAAGGCCAAGAGCAGCGTATGGTGCTGGGTTCTGAACTGGTTAAAGATGCGATGGACCGATTTGGTTTTAATCGCTACCACGTGCTGGGCTATGCCAAAGGTGCGGTACTGGAAAACCTGCGTGTTGCGCATCCTTTCTATGACTTTGATGTACCAGTGATCCTGGGCGAGCACGTTACAACTGATTCAGGTACGGGTATTGTTCACACAGCACCTGGCCATGGTCCGGAGGATTTCGCAGCTGGTCAGGCTTATGATCTGGAAGTGGCAAATCCAGTGGGTGCAAATGGTGTATTCCTGCCAGACACACCGGTGTTCGCAGGTCAGCATGTGTTTAAGGCAAATGAAGCCATTATTGAGCATTTAAAAGAAAAGGGTGCTTTAGTTCATCATCATGCGATGACTCACAGCTACCCACACTGTTGGCGTCATAAAACGCCGATTATCTTCCGCGCGACACCACAATGGTTCGTGAGTATGGATCAGGCGAACCTGCGTCAGGATTCTATGGCAGAAATTGGCAAAACTCAGTGGATCCCAGAGTGGGGTGAAAACCGTATTGCAAACATGGTTGAAGGACGTCCGGACTGGTGTATCTCGCGTCAGCGTACCTGGGGTGTTCCAATCGCGCTGTTCGTCGACAAAGATACAGGCGCACTGCATCCGCAAACTGAAACCTTGATTGAAGAAGTCGCAAAGCTGGTTGAACAAAAAGGCATTCAAGCCTGGTATGACCTTGAGCCTGCCACTTTACTGAATGAGGCCGATGCGCAACAGTATGTCAAAGTACAAGATACGCTGGACGTGTGGTTCGACTCGGGTGTAACACACGCCTGCGTTGTTGATGCGCGCGAAGAGCTGAGCGGTCCTGCTGACCTTTATCTGGAAGGATCGGACCAGCACCGTGGTTGGTTTATGTCGTCGATGATGACATCAGTCGCCATTAACGGCCATGCGCCTTACCGTCAGGTTTTGACACACGGTTTCACCGTGGATGAGAAAGGCCACAAAATGTCAAAGTCTCTGGGCAACGTGATTTCGCCACAGGACATCATGAATAAGCTGGGTGCTGATATTCTGCGCTTGTGGGTCGCTTCAACTGATTACACCGCTGAAATGACCGTCTCAGATCAGATTTTCAAACGTGCCGCAGACCGATATCGCCGTATCCGTAACACCAGCCGTTACTTGCTGTCGAACCTGAGTGGTTTTAATCCGGCAACGGACTTGGTGGCTGTTGAAGATATGATTGAACTGGACCGCTGGATTGTCAGTCGTGCCGCCCAATTACAGCAAGAGATCGTAGAAGCGTACGATAACTACCAAATGCTGGTTGTGACACAGAAGCTCATGAACTTCTGTACCGGTGAACTCGGTTCGTTCTATCTTGACGTTATTAAAGACCGCCAATACACAGCTAAGAGTGACAGCCATGCGCGCCGTTCTTGTCAAAGTGCGCTGTATCATATTGCAGAAGCGATGACACGCTGGATGGCACCTATCATGAGCTTTACTGCGCAAGAAATTTGGGAAGTATTGCCAGGTGAGCGTGGCGAGTTTGTCTTTACAGATGTCTGGTACGACGGTCTGACACAGGTGAGTGAAGGTCAGTTGAGTAATGATTTCTGGCAAGAGCTGTTGGCTGTCCGTGACGAAGTAAACAAGGTGCTGGAAAGTGCGCGTAAAGAAGAGACCATTGGCGCAACTTTACAGGCGGAAGTGACGCTGTACACAGGCGGCGACCTGGCAGAGAAACTACAAACCCTGCAAGATGAACTGCGATTTGTATTGCTGACATCGAAAGCTCAGGTGGAAGTGGTGAATGCTAAGCCAGAAGGCACGGTTTCAACAGAGATTGACGGCTTGTTTATCTCAGTAAAAGCAACACAGGCACCTAAGTGTGACCGTTGTTGGCACCATTGTGAGGATGTCGGTCAGCACGATGCACATCCAGAGTTGTGCGGCCGTTGTGTGACCAATGTTGACGGCGCTGGTGAACAGCGTCAGTTCGCTTAATCTAGGAGTATTACATGACCAAATCGACCGAGCGAAGTGGTCTGGTGTGGTTGTGGCTGAGTCTACTGCTTTTTGCAGTAGACTTCGGCACGAAAGCACTGGTAGTCGAAAACATGCGGCTCTATGAGTCTATTGAGTTACTGCCATTTTTTAATTTTACCTATATGCACAACTATGGCGCGGCGTTTAGCTTTTTAAGTGAAGCGGGCGGTTGGCAACGTTGGTTTTTAAGTGCAATTGCCGTGGCCATCAGTGGCTTGCTTGTGTATTGGTTGAAGAAGTTACCTGCTAATAACTGGTTGCTGTGTAGTGCGTATGCGCTCGTCCTGTCTGGTGCCTTAGGCAACCTGTATGACCGGGTTACACTAGGCTACGTAGTGGACTTCTTACACTTTTACTATCAGGACTGGCACTACCCGGCATTTAATGTCGCAGATATGGCCATTGTTGGCGGTGCTGGTTTATTGTTATTTGACGCCATTTTTGGTGACAACGTAGATTCGCAGGAGAAAAAGGCATGAGTGAGCAGCTAATAGGCCCACAATCTGAAGTTTTATTTCATTTTTCGATAAAACTGGCTGACGGATCTGCAGCGGACTCAACGAAAGTGCATGACAAGCCCGCAAAGCTCTTTATGGGCGATGGCAGCCTGACGGAGAACTTTGAAAAGTGCTTATTAGGACTGCAAGCGGGTGACAGCAAATCATTTGAACTTGAGCCACAAGATGCCTTTGGGATGCCAAACCCGGACAATATTTATTATGTCGATCGCAGCAAGTTTGGCGCCGATACGCCCGCGGAAGTGGGTAGTATTATTGCGTTTACTCAGCCTGATGGCACTGAACTGCCAGGTCTGGTACGTGAAGTTGCCGGCGATTCAGTGACCGTTGACTTTAACCATCCACTGGCCGGACAAAAAGTGACCTTTGAAGTCGATATTTTAGAGGTAAAAAACTAATGGAGATCTTACTCGCCAATCCGCGTGGCTTTTGTGCCGGGGTTGATCGCGCTATTAGTATTGTTGAGCGTGCACTCGATATCTTTGAAAAACCGATTTATGTTCGTCATGAAGTTGTACACAACAAGTATGTGGTTGATGGATTGCGCGCTCGTGGGGCAGTGTTTGTGGAAGAGCTGGACCAGGTGCCTGACGACAGTATCGTTATCTTTAGTGCGCATGGTGTGTCACAACAAGTGCGTCAGGAAGCCAAACGTCGTGAGCTGAAAGTGTTCGATGCCACGTGTCCTTTGGTAACCAAAGTACATATGGAAGTGACACGTGCGAGCCGAAAAGGCACTGAATGTATCCTCATCGGACATCATGGGCACCCGGAAGTTGAAGGCACTATGGGTCAGTACAATAACTCGGCGGGCGGAATTTATCTGGTTGAAACACCAGAAGACGTCGCAACGCTTGAAGTAAAAGACCCCAGTAACCTGTTTTATTGCAGTCAGACAACACTGTCAGTGGATGATACCTCTGATGTGATTGAAGCACTGCGAGAGAAGTTTCCTCAGATCCATGGCCCACGCAAAGATGATATTTGCTATGCCACGCAAAATCGTCAGGATGCAGTCAGAGATTTGGCGAACAAGGTCGATTTGCTGCTTGTAGTCGGGGCAAAAAACAGCTCCAATTCAAATCGCTTGCGTGAGCTTGCTGACAAGATGGGTACTCGCGCCTTCTTGATTGACGACGACCAGTGTCTGGAAGCAAGTTGGTTTGAAGAGGTCAACAAAGTAGGTGTGACTGCTGGCGCATCAGCGCCTGAAGTGTTGGTACAACAAGTGATTGCTCGCCTTAAAGCCTTGGGTGGGGAAACCGTTGTAGAAAACCCAGGCCAGGAAGAAAACGTGGTTTTCGCTGTTCCTGTTGAGCTTAGGTAATACCTCATCACCATGGATAAGTCGGAGGCAATAGGCCTGGGACTGTTAAAAGCCATGGTGTCTGAGCGAGGTGTATTGGCCATGCTGATCGCCTCGCAGTCTCTTTCTTTTATTTATACACTCGCCGATTATGATGACTTCTGGCTGACCCTGGGCCTGGTGAGTTTGTTTACCCACAGCAATGCCCTAATATCTTTGGCCATCATCTCACTTATCAGTGTGTTAAATGTATCTAAACCCCAGCACAATGGGGTGCTTGAGCTGAGCATCGTCTTCGTGGTTTTCATCAGTGTGTGTATTGGCTTGAGTATTGGGATCCAGTTTACTCCTCTCACTTCTCACGTGCCGATAGACTGGGGACCAGTGTTTAGTCATAGTGCAATTTGCTGCTTTGTCGTGGTTATCCTGCTGTATTTTATGTCTATCTATATTGATAATGTGAATGCACTTGAACTGGCCGCGCGAGCAGAAATCGACGCATTACACGCCAGGATCAGACCGCACTTTTTGCACAACACGCTCAACACTCTTGCCGAGTTGACACACGAAAACCCACAAGACGCGGAGCAGGCGGCTTTGTTATTGGCACGCCTGATGCGCGTGTCGCTGGCCGAGAAAAAATGGCACACCATTGCGGATGAAGTGGCATTAACAAAAGATTACCTCAACCTGGAGCGCTTTCGTTTTGAGCAAAGGTTACAGGTGCAATGGATAATGGACGACGCTTTATTGACCGTGCCGATCCCAACATTGACGCTCCAGCCTTTGGTCGAGAACGCGGTATTGCATGGTATAGAAAAACGTGTCCAGGGTGGAACTATCACTATCCAAATTGAGCAGATCGGCGATACCATTTCATTATGTGTCACTAACCCGTTGCCTCACTCCACACATCATTCCAGCGGCAATGGGATTGCAACTAAAAACATAGATAAACGGCTGTCTCTGTATTATCAGCGCCGGGCTAGTTTGAGGATTGCGCGAGATAATGATAAATTCGTAGCAACCATCCTTTTACCTGACACCGGAGCTTATGAATTATCTGATTTTGGATGATGAGCCGATCGCCAGACGGCGATTACGGCGCTTGATGTCGGAGTTTGATCATTTCAATTGCGTGGCGGAAGCCGCTGATGGCACACAGGCAATAGCGCTGTGCGAGCGCACTGCACCAGAACTGGTATTTTTAGATATTGCGATGCCTGGTATCGATGGGCTTGAAGTTGCTGGTGTGCTCAGACAGCAAATGCCTGAATGCAAGATCGTGTTTGTGACTGCCTTTGCAGAGCATGCTTTGCAGGCATTTGATTTGCTTGCTGAAGGCTACCTGGTCAAACCCATAGATAAAGAGCGTCTGGTCGCCTTACTGGAGCACATATACGGTGAACAAATGCAGCGCTTGCAATATCAGGTTGGCCATGACACACGTTGGGTCGCCGTATCGGATATTTTGGTTGCCAGGAGTGACGAACGCTACACACACATTTATTTTAAGGATGGTGAAGCGCTGATTGATATTCCTTTGAAGAAACTTATGGCCACTTATCCACGACACTTTGTGCAGGTGCACAGAAACACTCTGGTAAAGAAACAGGCTGTGCTGAGTCTGGAATCTGTTGAAGGAACCCACAGAGTCAGGCTGGATGGCTTTGCTGAACCCATTACAGTGAGCCGACGTGCTGCAGCTAACTTCAAATCACTATTCTGACCATTAAACCCGACTGATTGACCGTTGAGCCCACGACCAGGTTCATGACGAAGTGATTCATTATATTATGTAGTGGAGCAAACTGACTTTGAAAAATGATGGCAAACACTGTGTGCATTAACACTAATCGTGGATTTACCCTTTTAGAATCGCTCATCGCGTTTATGGTGCTGAGCTTTGGCCTGCTCGGTGCTGTAGCACTTCAGGCAAAAGCCAAGCAAGCCAGTTTCGATTCTATGCAACGCGCAGCAGCAGTCGCTCTGGCTGGTGATATCATGCAGCGGATCCGCAGTAACGATACCCTGAATCTTGATAATCAGTACCAACAAGTGTTTAGCAGCACAGCAACGGTGAATGGTAACAATAGCTGTTTTAGTAATATATGCAGCAATGCTGACATTGCAGCAATGGATCTGGAGCAATGGATCATGGCCATCCAGGCCAAAGAAAATACCGGTTCACTCGATGACACAACGGTGTGTATTACCACCGCTTCGGTTGCAGGCACGCAGGGCCGAGGGTTCAATGTGACCGTAAGTGTGGCATGGGCTGGCCGCCAGGCTTTCGAAATGAATGATACTAACCAAGCCATCAACTGTGGTGAGAACAATGACTATCGGCGTGTTGTTAGTATTAATAGCTATATTTTGGTGAGGGATTGAGATGATGCGCTCCGGTTTCACCTTGGTCGAGTTACTGATCTCCATGTTTATTGGCGCATTGTTACTTGGCGGTGTCGTAACAGCATACGTCAGCATGAAAGTCACCACCCGAGATACTATGGCCATTGGCGAGCTTCAGGAAGTTGGGCGTTTAACGCTTACTTTACTACGACGCGATCTTGAACAGGTGGGGTTTTGGGGCACATTTTATGATAAGGGCCTAACGTCAGCCAATTCAGTGAGTCCAGCAAACCCGAGCAATGACTGCTTTGGTGGTTTAAACAATGGTAGTTTCCCGAATGCAGTGCAAACCAATTTTCGTTCTATTTACGCCGAAAAGACCAGTGGCGCTGCTTTGAGTTGCATCTCAGGTGCTAAAAACAATACAGAAGTATTACAACTTAAGTTTCTTGAAGGGCGGCAGATCACAGACGATAACGATGTAGAAAATAATCGTTACTATTTTATTGCCCAGCAGGAACAGGGCACGTTTGTGGCGGGGAATAGTTATGGCGGGCAGCCGACTAATAACTCGACTTTATGGCCATACAGCCACCATGCTTATTATATTGAAGAGCAACCTATTCGGATTAATAGCCAAACCATCACGACCCCAATTTTAATGCGTCGGCGTTTGACAGTCAGTGGTGGCATGACCACAGAGGCGGTGATTGAGGGAGTTGAGGATATCCGCTATTTGTTTGGTTTGGACACCAATGGTGATAGTCGGGTTGACACCTATCGCAGTACCCAGGATATGACAGCAAGTGACTGGGAGCGCTCGGGTGGCATTTTGACGGTTCAGATCATCGCTTTGGTTCGGGTACTGGAAGCCGATGCCGGTCTGGAGTTAAAGAGCCAAACCTATACGCTTGGTAACGACCCGGACAGGCGTACTTTGACTTTTAATGATAACTATCGGCGTACAGTGTTTTCGACCACCATCCAGCTTTATAACATGGGGATCTCGACATGGTAATGGCACACAAACAGCGCGGCATGGTGTTGATCGTTTCTATGGTACTGATCGTGGCAGTAATGAGCGTTGCTGTGACGTTAATGAGCAGCAGCACCATAGACATTAAAGTGACTAACGCGGCGCAGGAACGAGAAGCGGCGGAGGCCTTACTCATGGGCGAGGTGCAGCGGATCATCTCTCAGGAGAAGGCACGTGTGAATGAAAGTGTATTTCAGTCACGTAATGGCGAGTTCACAAATGATGAGGGTGAGTTGGTGAGAAGGACCATCCACATTGATGAGGACCTTGAGCTTGAAAGTATGCAGGCAAACCTCAACAGTGGTCAGTTATTGCTAGAATGTCCGCGCGTTTTTAATTTTACTGAGGGGCTCAGCTGTGTCATTACTGAAGTGGAGAGCAGTGTCCAGTATGGCGACCAGTCCCGACATCAGGTGACTGTGGTGATCGGCGTTGCGCAGGAAGTCATTGGTAATCTGGGGAATCAATAATGTGGTATAGAATCATACTGGCCCTGAGTAGTTTACTGGTATTCAGCACACAGGCCGAAGACATTGAGTTATTTGTAAAGCATGATATTTCGAATTCGGAAAAATCCCGGGTCCTGGTGGTGTTTGACACCTCGGGCAGCATGGCGTGGGATGTTAAAGATGGCCAGCGATGCTACGAGTATCGTAGTGGTCGGTTCCGCAGTATCAACTGCTTTGATTCATCGCAAACCAGCAAACGATGTTATAAGGTGCGTAATGGCTGGTATCGGGAATCAAACTGTGGTGATAGCCGTTTAAAAGTTGCACAGGATGCCATTACCAAGCTAGTGGAGGATAACGACGACTTTGATATTGGCCTGATGCGGCTTTATTCAAGAAAGAGCCAAACCTATACGCTTGGTAACGACCCGGACAGGCGTACTTTGACTTTTAATGATAACTATCGGCGTACAGTGTTTTCGACCACCATCCAGCTTTATAACATGGGGATCTCGACATGGTAATGGCACACAAACAGCGCGGCATGGTGTTGATCGTTTCTATGGTACTGATCGTGGCAGTAATGAGCGTTGCTGTGACGTTAATGAGCAGCAGCACCATAGACATTAAAGTGACTAACGCGGCGCAGGAACGAGAAGCGGCGGAGGCCTTACTCATGGGCGAGGTGCAGCGGATCATCTCTCAGGAGAAGGCACGTGTGAATGAAAGTGTATTTCAGTCACGTAATGGCGAGTTCACAAATGATGAGGGTGAGTTGGTGAGAAGGACCATCCACATTGATGAGGACCTTGAGCTTGAAAGTATGCAGGCAAACCTCAACAGTGGTCAGTTATTGCTAGAATGTCCGCGCGTTTTTAATTTTACTGAGGGGCTCAGCTGTGTCATTACTGAAGTGGAGAGCAGTGTCCAGTATGGCGACCAGTCCCGACATCAGGTGACTGTGGTGATCGGCGTTGCGCAGGAAGTCATTGGTAATCTGGGGAATCAATAATGTGGTATAGAATCATACTGGCCCTGAGTAGTTTACTGGTATTCAGCACACAGGCCGAAGACATTGAGTTATTTGTAAAGCATGATATTTCGAATTCGGAAAAATCCCGGGTCCTGGTGGTGTTTGACACCTCGGGCAGCATGGCGTGGGATGTTAAAGATGGCCAGCGATGCTACGAGTATCGTAGTGGTCGGTTCCGCAGTATCAACTGCTTTGATTCATCGCAAACCAGCAAACGATGTTATAAGGTGCGTAATGGCTGGTATCGGGAATCAAACTGTGGTGATAGCCGTTTAAAAGTTGCACAGGATGCCATTACCAAGCTAGTGGAGGATAACGACGACTTTGATATTGGCCTGATGCGGCTTTATTCAAGCTCAGGCGGATATGTATTGAATGGCCTTGGGGCAGATAAAACGACTTTGAAAAGTAAAATTGCCAACCTGCCCGCCAGTGGTAATACACCGCTTTCAGAGACTTTATGGGAAGCATACCTCTATTTGACAGGCAAAAAAGTTCTATATGGTCAGAATAAGAGTGACCGGGACCGCAGCATTGAAAGCAATGGGGTATATATTTCGCCGTTTAAGCCGGACCCGCTTGCCCCTAAACGCTGTGATACCTCCACCAATATTATCTTAATGACGGACGGGGACCCCACGAGTGACTCGTCGCGTAACACAGATATCTACAACAAATATGTGTCTACATTTGGCTCTGCGCCGAGCAGAGTATCAAATAATTATTTGAATTCACTGGCGAAGGTGATGAGAGGTACGCCAGAAACTCAGGTTGATCTGTACCCTAACACACCTCAGGAACAAGACTTTGCCCGTACCTATACCATCGGATTTGGCACCGGGATGTCGAATGCGGGTAAAGCTTTGTTGGAGCAAACTGCGCTGGATGGTGGGGGTGAATACAAGCATGCAAACACAGCTTCTCAGTTATCTGAGGCATTGAAAGCCACAATCACCAATATTCGTGAGAAAAGCGATAGTTTTTCGTCACCGTCCGTGTCGACCAGCAGCTCAGATTTGAGCCGCAGTGGTGATTCTATCTATTACACTATGTTTTACCCGGAAACCCACACTCGTTGGCGTGGCAATCTGAAGAAGCTCAAAGTTAAAGGGTCCGTGATCCATGGTATGGGCAGCAGCAGCCATGCTATCAGTGAAGAAGGCACCATCGCTGACAATGTGACGACGTACTGGTCTCAGCCTGGTTCAAAAGACGGTTCTAAGGTCGGCGTTGGTGGTGTTAACTATCAGCTCTCCAGACAGACAACTCGCAAAATCTACTCGGATTATGGCAAAGGCACCTTAATGTCGTTTGATTATGCTACTGCACTAATCGCCGCGGGCGGAGATTTGTCAAAACTCAGCACCTTGTTTTCTGTGGACAATGCAGGTGTCGTGCCTAATGTGATTAGCTGGGCCAGAGGGATTGATGTAAATGATGAAAATAGCAATAACTCGAGACAGGACAGACGCGAAACCATTTTTGGTGATCCGTTGCATTCCAGACCGGTAACCATAGATTATGGCAATGGTGACCTGCGCGTGATTGTGGGGACCAATGCTGGCTTTTTGCACATGTTCAAAGACCATGGTGAGACAGTGAGTGAAAGTTGGGCATTTGTACCAGGGTCCCTATTGGATGTCCTCAAACCGCAAATGGATCGGCTGGATGACACTAAGCTCTATGGCGTCGATGGCCCCATTACCGTGTATTTTTGGGATAAAGACGATAATGGTAAGGTTGGCAGTGGTGAGCGCGTTTGGCTGATTGTGGGTTTACGTCGTGGTGGCAACGAATACTACGGTTTTGATATTACCTCGCCGGATAGTCCCCGGCTGCTATGGGGCGGCCCCATCCGTGGTGGTGTGGCACCTTATGAGCAGTTAGCACAGAGTTGGTCCAAGCCTCAGGTCACTTTTATTAAGGCCAAACCGGATATGCCAGTGATGATATTTGGTGCAGGTTATGACACAAATAAAGACAATGCTTTGTTTTCAAATGACAGTATCGGTCGTGGCATATACATTGTTGACATTGAAACCGGAAAGCCGTTTTGGAGTTTAACAGCTGAGAATGGCTTTAAGGGTAAACACAGTATAGCTTCCGATCTGAGCACGGTTGACTCTGACTATGATGGCTATGTGGATCGTATTTATGCTACAGATACCGGAGGCGGTGTGTGGCGGTTTGATATGCCAGGTACCAATCCGAATGACAGAGAAAACCCCTGGACGCATTTCCGGCTAGCTAATCTCAGTGGCGGCACTGACAACAACAAACGGCGCTTTTTCTATCGCCCCGTGGTGGCGCGTACCTACTTTTCTAAGGTGTCAACCGAAACGGTGAACGGGCAGACCATTACTATACGTCGGGATATTCCATACGAGGGCCTGTTGATCGGCAGTGGTAACCGGGCTAAGCCCACGTCAACTTCAGTGCAGGATTTTCTGTATATGGTTCGGGATGAAAATACCAAAACCCGTTCGTTTGATAGTGAGACGGCACCAGATGTTATTCGCGCCTCAGATTTACTGAATGTGACAAGTGACCCTTTCTATTCTCGTCTTGATGACTTCGATAGATTTGTTGAAAAAGAGGTGGAGTTAGGCTCGGCGAAAGGCTGGAAGTTAAAACTGGGCGACGGAGAGAAGTCTATGGCTGCTGCGACGGTTGTAGCGGGTGTTGCCTATTACACGACCTTTACGCCGGCAAGTGTGGAGGTGAACGAGTGCTCAATCACTGCGGGTAAGGGCAGGCTGTATGTCTTGCACTTAAATTATGGTATGCAGATGTTAGATCAGCGCAGCTACCAGACCACCGCTGAAGTGCCGGATACACCCAGAGTTCATTACAGTGAGCACACTAATGAAGACGGTAGTACCACAATCAAAGCACAGCTTATCAGTCCGATCGTTTCTTTGTCGGACGATGGAAGCTCAGGAGGAGATGTGGTTGATGGCAAAGTGACGTTAAAAGAACCACCTGCTGCAGCGCCCTACGAAAACGCAGATGGCTCTACTGGCGGCGTAAAAGCTGAGAATGAAGTCGAAATCAAAATGCAAACGCGGTTATTGTACATATACAAAAAAGAAGAGCATGATGAAAAGAACTAGTAGCACTGTGCTGGGGTTTACCCTGGTTGAGATGATGATCACTATCGCGATCCTGGGGATCCTGGCCAGCATTGCCTACCCCAGTTATTCGGAGTATGTCAGGCGAGCGGCCAGAGCGGAGGCTGCGGCAACCTTGCTGGATGCAGCCAATAAGCAAGAGCAATATTTTGTCGATAACCGCGAGTATGCCAGTTCTCTGGCTGCGCTCGGATTACCAACAACTACGGAAAATGACTACTTTTCGCTGGAAATTGAGCTAGGCGATGATTTAAACACCTTTGTGATCAGAGCATCAGCTTCTGGTGGACCGTTAGAGGATGACACTGAGTGCACTACACTGACCATAAATAACCTCAATATTCGCGGTAGTACAGGCAGTTTCGCTGCCGATCGTTGTTGGGGCCGTTAAACCCCAGCGCCTTCAGGACGTATTAATGCGTCCTGTGTGAGCGCAGTAGTTCAGATACATTTTTTGGTCTCTCTGAGTCGGCTTCTGCCAACCACACTGACCGACAAAGCCAGCCCGATAGGGGCACCAGAAAGTCGCTGTGTACAATACACAAACGTGCCGTTGCCAAATCCTTTCAGTGTACCAGTGTGCTTAAACGTGATAGCCGATCTGGGATAATCCAGGGTATCGCTGTCACGGATCCCCGAGAGCACCATGAGTTTCACATCCTGTTTGTCAAACGCAGCGCGTTCGTGGCGGTCCATGAAGACCGTCAACTCCTGATGCCAAAGATGCGTACATTGGTTATTGACCAGGGGGCAAATGGTCACTGGCGCCTGGTGGGTCACCGCGTGCAGTCGTGTTAAAGTCAGGTGTCTGTCGAGTGCGACTAGTGCTTGTTTGGCTCTGTCTAATTCGGTAATAGAGTGTACAGCGGGAGCCGCCAGTAGCAAAAGCACGCTAAAAAGTGCCATGCAAACGAGTAATTCAAACAGAGTAAACCCTTGTTGCTTCCCTATTTTCATGAGTATGCATCCGTGCATGAGTCATAGGGTTAGCCTAGCTGCCAAAGTTTGAACAGCAAGGTTTATGAATAAATATCACTTCAATAACCTGCTTGTGTAATCTGGCTTACTCATTTTTGGTTCTGCAGACGCAATAGTCGGTATATCTGAGATATTTCTTTATAGGGGACGTTCTTTAGTCGCAAGTCAGGGTTGTATCACCCCGATATAGTGCAGAGCCAACAACGCTTACCTCCAGTTGTTGATTTGGAAAGTCCGTGGCGGCAGGGCAATAAACAAAGCTGCTGGCCTGGAGCATCGCAGTACGGCCACTTGAGTCAAAGCGTAAGCTGGATGCCGGGAAGGTCAGGCCATCATTACTCGGGACTCGCTCCATGACACGGAGCAAGTCATCGGTGCCTGTATTGTAGTTACCATTATTGTCCCTATCGAGAAAAACGGTAACGCGGTTAGCCTGCCAATTGTCCTGGCAGACGAAGCTACTGTTGGTTTCAACCAGTGTTGCAGTGGCCGGGCACAGAATGATGATCTCATCCGTCGCCGTTGCTTGCGCTCGGGCAAAGGTCACTGTGCGTTTTAATTCTCTCAGGTAAGATTCAGCGCGGGTTGAGGTAGTCAGGCTGCCGCTGAACGAAAAGGCCAGCGTGGCCAGTACACCTAAAATAGCAATAGTGATAACTAACTCAAACAGTGTAAAGCCTGTATTTTTTTTCATGGTATACAGCCAAGGACAGGAATAACTACTATCTAATATAGTGCGTCTTTTTGTTTATTTATTCAATCGCTTTGTTTGCCTTGTTTTGTGGGATTGTCTAAAATCGACGCATTACCAAAGGGATAACAATCAACCATGAAAAAGATAGAAGCCATCATTAAACCATTTAAGCTGGATGACGTTCGCGAGGCGCTGTCCGACATAGGTATTACCGGCATGACCGTGTGTGAAGTCAAGGGGTTTGGTCGACAAAAAGGGCACACCGAGCTGTATCGTGGCGCAGAGTATATGGTCGACTTTTTGCCAAAAGTGAAGCTGGATATTGTGCTTGCTGAAGAAGACGTAGATCGGGCTATCGACGTTATTTTGAAAACAGCGCAAACCGGTAAGATTGGTGACGGTAAAATCTTTGTCACTGAAGTGGAGCGGGTTGTCCGTATTCGTACCGGAGAAGAAGACGAAGAAGCGATCTAATCTCTTGATGTTTATTCGCAGAATAAAAAACGCCGGATGCTTGATGTCATCCGGCGTTATTGTATTCAGTCCTGATGTTTCACAGTTAGCGCTGTTGATTTAACTCTTTTGCTTTGCGCGCATTGTCGCTCAGTTCATCAAGGCCTAACATAGCGTAACTCTTTTCCATCATTTCAAGTGCTGGCACCAGATAGCTGCTCTGTGAGAAATGCTCAACCACATACTTACCCCGATTGGCTGCCGCCAGGTAGGCTTCACGTTCAAAGTAATAGTTGGCCACTTTCAGCTCATAACGGGCCATTTTGTTAAGCAACCAGGCCAGGCGTTTTTTGGCTTCCGGTACATAGGCGCTTTGCGGGTAGTTTTTAACCAGGGTTGATAAGTCCTGAAAAGCAACACGTGTACGGTTCGGGTCTCGATCTGCGCGATCGATACCGAAATATTCCTGAAAGCCGTTCTCATCCGCTTTAATATTAATTAAGCCCCGCATGTAATACATGTAATCGAGGTTTTTATGATTGGGGTTCAGGCGTAAAAAGCGGTCAACTGTCGCCAGAGCTTGCTCGGTGTTGCCTGTTTGATAAAAAGCATAGACCAGGTCCATTTGTACTTGATGAGAGTATGGACCAAAGGGGTAACGAGAGTTAATGGCGCTTAAGAGCTCAATGGCACGTGCATACAGGCCTGAGTCGAGTGTTTGCTTGGCGTCTTCGTACAATGCCTGCACAGATTTATTTGGTACGCGTTCGATTTCTTCTTGTTCTGGGGCGGATGAGCAAGCGGCTAACCCTAATACAGATGCGCTCAGTACTATTGCAAAAGCGCGTTTTCCCAACGTCTTTATCATTTTATTTTACTACCTTCGTTATCAGGCTAGGCCAAGTCGGCAAAACCGAGTAAACTATGCATTTATGCGATTCTAACCCAGTCGAGCATGGCTTGCACTGGTATTTTAGGTAAAGTTACACATGTCTGAGCAAATTTCTCTACAAGCCGATGTGCCAGTGGAACTGGGCGGTAAACGTCTAGACCAGATTTTGGCGCAATTGTTCCCCGATTTTTCACGTTCTCGAATAAAAACCTGGATCCTTGATGAAAAAGTCACCGTCAATGGTGACGTACTGGCGATCCCTAAGGAAAAGTTGCTGGGCGGTGAAGTCGTTGCGGTGGAAACACAAATTGAGGCAGAGCGGGAATACGAAGCGCAGGACATCGCGTTGGACATCGTTTATGAAGATGATGACATCCTGGTAATTAATAAGCCGATGGGCCTGGTGGTGCACCCTGGAGCGGGTAACCCAAATGGGACTGTGCTGAATGCGCTGTTACACCACCACCCTGAGATCATCAATGTGCCGCGTGCGGGTATTGTCCACCGTCTTGATAAAGACACCACAGGATTAATGGTGGTGGCTAAAACTATTGTGGCGCAAACCCACTTAGTGAAAAACTTGCAGGCACGTGAAAACTTTACCCGTGAATATGAAGCCATCTGTAACGGCACCATGACTGCCGGTGGTATGATAGAGAAGCCCATTGGTCGTCACGCGACAAAGCGTACACACATGGCTATCCATGAAATGGGTAAACCCGCGATAACCCATTATCGTGTGGCCGAAAAGTTCCGTGCGCATACTCGCTTGCGTTTACGCCTTGAAACGGGTCGTACCCACCAGATCCGTGTTCACATGGCGTATCTTAAGCACCCGCTGATTGGTGATCAGCTTTACGGCGGTCGTCCTTGCCCACCACGCAATGCGTCGCCGGAATTCCTCGACACCTTGCGTGGCTTTAAGCGCCAGGCACTGCACGCCGTCAAGCTGCGCATAGCGCACCCGGTGAGCGGCGAAATCATGACCTGGGAAGCACCTATCCCGGAAGATATGCAGCAACTGACAGCTGCATTGCGTGAAGACTTTAAGCTTAATCCACAGATAGATTACTAATATGCTGCGCCCGGATTGGCCATTAAAAGAGGTTGTCGGCGCCTTGTCGACAACGCGTCAGGGGGGCGTTTCGGCGGCCCCTTTTGATGGTTTCAATCTGGCTTGTCATGTTGGAGACGAACCGCACGCTGTTGCACACAACAGAGCACAGTTGCAGGCTCAGGTCCCGGTGCCTATCGTATGGCTTGAGCAGGTACACGGCAATACCGTGATCCTGGCAGATGATCAATACGATATCACGCATACGCCGCAGGCAGATGCAATCTTTACCCGCTCTGGTCAAATTGCTTTGGCAATTATGACTGCCGACTGTCTGCCTGTGCTGCTGGCCAGCGACGATGGCCAGGAGGTCGCCGCGGTCCATTGCGGCTGGCGCCCTTTGGCGGCGGATATTCTTGCTGAGACAATAGCACTCTTCAGCGCACCTAGGTCCCGAATACATGCCTGGTTAGGTCCGGCAATTGGTCCTCGGGCTTTTGAAGTGGGCGAAGAAGTGCGTGAGCAGTTTGTTGCCCGACATCAGGCGCATTTGAGTGCCTTTAAAGCACAAGCAAATGGTCGCTATCTGGCTAATATTTATACTCTGGCAACACAACAATTGACGCAGCTTGGCGTGCAATCCGTATCTGTGCATGCGCAATGTACAGTGTCCAACCCTGAACATTTCTTTTCTTATCGTCGTGATGGAGGGTGTGGTCGCATGGCCAGTTTGATTTGGCGCAAGTAATACCAATTTCACTTAATACCTGTTCAATTTGACGGAGCAAAGATGACGCTAACTGTGTTAAAAATTTCTCATTTAGAACAACTAAATATCAAAATTTTTGCCTAGTTATCGAATATATTTTCTCGCCTCAAAATAGAACACTTAATTAAGCAAATTGGTATAAATCCCGCTCTTTTACCATCTGCACCTTGATCAAACTCCCTCTGATACCCATTTTATAGATAACTAAGTTATTTATAAGGTTATTTCGTGTATGCGAATTGATAGATTTACCAGTAAATTTCAAGCGGCGCTGTCTGATGCGCAGTCTCTCGCATTAGGTCGTGACCATCAATTTATTGAACCCGTACATTTAATGTACGCATTATTACAGCAAACTGGCTCCAGTGTCCGGGCGCTGTTTGCGCAGGCCGGTGTGAGCGCAGATGAACTCAACACTAAACTCTCTCAGGCCATTGAAAAATTGTTCAAGGTAGAGGGCGTTGGTGGCGACGTGCAGCTGTCGAATAACCTCATCTCATTAATTAACCTGTGTGATAAATATGCTCAAAAGCGTAAGGACAAGTACATCTCCAGTGAGCTGTTTGTATTTGCTGCATGTGAAGACAAAGGGCCATTGGGTGAGATCTTTCGTTCACTGAATATCACCCAGGAAAAAATCGAAAAGGCCATCAAGGCCATTCGCGGTGGGCAGAAAGTGGATGACCCGAATGCGGAAGATACCCGCCAGGCGCTGGAAAAGTACACCATAGATCTGACTGAGCGAGCGGAGCAGGGTAAGCTTGACCCGGTGATTGGCCGTGATGATGAGATCCGCCGCACGGTACAGGTATTGCAGCGCCGTACCAAAAATAACCCTGTGTTGATCGGGGAACCGGGTGTCGGTAAAACCGCGATCGTCGAAGGTCTGGCCCAACGTATTATCAATGGTGAGGTGCCTGAGGGGCTCAAAGACAAGCGTGTGCTTTCGCTGGACCTCGGGGCACTGGTCGCCGGTGCTAAGTACCGTGGCGAATTTGAAGAGCGTCTAAAATCGGTTCTTAATGAGCTGGGCAAAGAAGAAGGCCGGGTGATTTTGTTTATTGACGAGATCCACACCATGGTAGGGGCAGGTAAAACCGATGGCGCTATGGATGCGGGCAATATGCTTAAACCCGCACTGGCACGAGGTGAATTACACTGTGTCGGTGCCACAACGCTGGACGAGTATCGTCAGTATATTGAAAAAGACGCGGCGTTGGAGCGCCGTTTCCAAAAAGTGTTTGTCGCAGAGCCCAGCGTGGAAGACACCATTGCCATTTTACGTGGCTTAAAAGAACGCTATGAACTGCATCATTCTGTGGATATTACCGATCCGGCGATTGTGGCCGCTGCTCAGTTGTCGCATCGTTACATCAGTGACAGACAATTGCCAGACAAAGCCATAGATTTGATAGATGAAGCAGGTTCGTCGATTCGCTTGCAGATTGATTCAAAGCCAGAGCAGCTGGATAAGCTGGAGCGTCGTATTATCCAGTTAAAGCTGGAAGACAATGCGCTGGCAAAAGAAAAAGACGAGGCCAGCCAGAAACGCCGCAGCGAAATGCAGACACTGATCCAGCAACTCGAAACGGAATACCGCGAGCTGGATGAAGTCTGGAATGCGGAAAAAGCGTCGTTGCAGGGCACACAAGTGATTAAAGCTGAACTTGAGCAGGCAAGGCTTGACCTGGAGGTCGCTCGTCGAGCCAGTGATTTACAACGCATGTCTGAGCTTCAGTATGGTCGTATTCCGGAACTGGAGCGCAAACTAGATCTGGCATCTCAGGCAGAAATGCAGGAAATGAGCCTGCTGAAAAACCAAGTCGGAGAAGACGAAATTGCAGAAATTTTATCGCGCTGGACCGGCATTCCGGTGGCTAAGATGCTACAGGGAGAGCGCGATAAGTTATTACAGATGGAAGATGAACTGCATAAAAAGGTCATTGGTCAGGATGAAGCCGTGAGCGCTGTGGCCAATGCCATTCGCCGTTCTCGTGCGGGGCTGGCCGATCCGAATCGACCGATTGGGTCATTCTTATTCCTGGGTCCGACCGGCGTAGGTAAGACTGAGCTGACCAAAGCACTGGCAGGCTTTATGTTTGATACCGAAGATGCCATGGTGCGCATTGACATGTCTGAGTTCATGGAGAAACACTCCGTCGCACGGCTGGTGGGGGCACCCCCAGGATATGTCGGGTATGAAGAGGGCGGTTATCTGACTGAAGCGGTTCGCCGTCGCCCTTACTCTGTGATTTTGCTTGATGAAGTGGAAAAGGCGCACCCGGATGTCTTTAACATTTTGCTTCAGGTGCTGGACGATGGGCGTTTGACAGATGGCCAGGGTCGCACCGTTGATTTTAAAAATGCGGTGATCATTATGACCTCTAACCTGGGCTCAGATGTGATCCAGGAGCAGGCAGGCAGCAATGATTATGCAACACTGAAAAAACGTGTGATGGATGTGCTGGTCACTCAGTTCAGGCCTGAGTTTATAAACCGGATTGATGAAACTGTGGTGTTCCACCCGTTGATTAATGAACATATCAAGCAAATTGCTGATATCCAGCTGGCGAAATTACGCCAACGTTTACATGATAAAGGGTTTGGTTTTGAATTGACTGACGCCGCACTGGATAAAATAGCAGCCAGTGGCTTTGACCCTGTATACGGTGCGCGCCCCCTTAAACGAGCAGTGCAGCACTATATTGAGAATCCGCTTGCGCAGCAGCTATTGCAAGGGGATTTTGAGGCAGGCGATGTGATTAAAGTGGATGTAAACGCAGACGACATCGTGTTTACGCGTTAGCAAACACGCACGGGCAGCAGTTGGCTGCCCGTGCGTTTCCCAATTTCAACGTGCTGAGGTTGGGGGTTTTCCTGCGATATGTTAGAGTGCCTTATCAGCACCTAAACCTGCATTTTCCATGGAAAAGTACTTTCGCCAGTATGGCATCTTTCAATTTGGTGGCAGCACTGAACTGTGTGCTCAGGAGCTACCGCTGACATCACCTGATAATCAGCAGGTGCTACTCAAAGTAATTTCAACGTCTGTTAATCCTATCGATATCAAAACCCGTAGTGGCCTGGGCTATGTTGCAGCCGGAAAACCTGCTGACGCCTTCTTACCCCTGGGCTACGATGTGCTGGGTGAAGTCGTGCAAATTGGCGACGATGTGACCGGCCTGCACCCGGGTGACAGGGTAATTGGTATGGTTGGCTTCGCTGCACACCCTGGATGCTATGCAACCTATACTTATGCCAAGGCCAGTGAGTTAATTAAGGTCGAACAGAAAGCGGATGTGAGTTTAGCCGGTCTGTGTTTGGCAGGGCTGACTGCATGGCAGGCTCTGGCTGAATTCGAACCTGACAGTCGGCCTGTGTATGTCAATGCCGCAACGGGTGGTGTTGGCCATCTTGTGCTACAAGTCGCCAGATTACGCGGTTTTGAGGTGATTGCGGTGAGCCGCCGTATTGATCATGCACTGTTTGCTGAGTTGGATATACATGCCATCACGCCCGCAGATTATTTGGCAAAGCCCCGGGAAGGGATTCTGATAGATCTGGTGGGGGGAGAGTTTGGCCAGAGTATGACCAAAAACCTGCGGGCGGGTTCTGAATTAGTCACTGTGCCAACGGTAACCAAAGAGCAGGTATTAGAAACCGCCCGGGGGCAACAGGTTGCAGGGCGCGGAATATTGGTTGAAGCAAATCAGGCGCAACTGACCCAGTTGTATAATGCTGTGCAAGCTGGCCAGATAAAGGTTGTCGTTGATCAGAGTTATGAATTACACGACATTCAGCAGGCGCATGAGTACGCAGAACAAGGTATTCATTGTGGCAAAGTGATCATCACCGCTTGAGTATTCGTAATTTGCCCCAATTGACAGTAGCATTGAATTACTGAGCACCGGGCTTCGAGGTATTAGTTTTTGAACAAGTTAAATTTACAAGGCAAGTTAAAAGCGCTTGCGACACCGGCACATCTGAACTCTTTGCGTGGTATTAAGCGCGGGATTGAACGGGAAGCGCTGAGAATTAAGTCATCCGGAGAGATAGCAAAAACGCCCCATCCAAAGGGAGCGGGTCATGCATTGACCCATGGTGCAATCACAACCGATTTTTCCGAGTCTTTATTAGAATTCATAACGCCTGTGAGTGAATCTCCCGAAGAAACACTCGCTCAGTTAAAAGATCTGCAAAAGTACACCCTGAGTCATATGGGTGACGAGTTATTATGGCCAATGAGTATGCCATGTTATATCAAACAAGAAGACGACATCGTGTTGGCTCAGTTTGGTCACTCTAATATTGGCAGAATGAAAACCTTGTACCGGGAAGGTCTTAAAAACCGTTATGGAAGTATGATGCAGGCCATTGCAGGTGTGCATTTCAATATTTCCTTCCCGGATAGCTTGTGGCAGAGTTTGCAACAGTTGGAAGGCGATTCAGGTTCTTTACAGGATTTCATATCGGCTCAATACCTTGGCCTGATCCGTAACTTTAAGCGTGAGTTATGGCTTATTAGCTATTTATTTGGTGCATCTCCAGCCTTATGCAGCTCGTTTTTGCAGGGGAAAAACAGTCAGTTGCCTTTCAAGGAGTTAGGGCGAGGTACCTTGTATCTGGAGTATGGCACAGCGCTGAGGCTCGGCGATTTGGGCTATACCAACAGTGCTCAGTCCTCGCTGCGTGTCACTTATAATAGTCTGGATGAGTATATTACCGGTTTGCAAAAAGCGATCCGCTGTCGCTCTGATTTATATGATCATATTCCGGATTATCAGCATGAGACCCCGAAGCAACTCAACAAGAATATTTTACAGATTGAGAACGAATTCTACTCTCCCATCCGACCAAAGCGTAACGGACGCTCCGGTGAAACGCCAACTCAGGCATTAAGCCGCGGCGGGATCGAATATGTTGAGATCCGAGCGTTGGATGTAAATCCATTCAGTGAAACGGGCATAGATCTTGACCAGATTTTATTCCTGGATGTCTTTCTCAGTTACTGTTTACTCAAAGATTCTCCTGAGTTGGGTTGGGACGAACAGCAAACCTGTGACGCAAACTTACAGCAAGTGATTAATGAAGGGCGAAATCCGCAGGTTATGTTACAGCAAAATGGTGAGGCACGCTCACTACAGCAATGGGGTGAGGATATTTTCGCGCAATTAAGTGCAGTGGCTGCTTTGATGGATGAAGCGCACGGATCACCGCGCTATGCACCGATCATTGCAAAGTTGCATACCTGGGTTGCCCAGCCAGAATTGACCTTATCAGGGCGCCTTATCGCGAGCCTGGTTGAGCAGGATCAGGACAGCGGTGAACTAGCGTTGTTGCTGGCAGAGCGATACAAAAATAGCCATGCAGCAGATGACTATCAGACCTTTGGGGCTGAGAAGCTGGATACCATGAGTGCTCAGTCATTTTTGGATGAACAAGACGTAGTTACTGCCGATAGCGTGTCATTTAATGCGTTTTTGCGGGATTATTTTTCCCGGGCATAAAAAAACGCAGCCGAGAGGCTGCGTAAATAAATTTCAGGGATGAAACAATGCTAAACTGCTGCATTCAGAGAATAAGACCGGCACAATTTAGAAAAGTTCAACGAGTTCATAAAAAAATGAGAAAAAAAATAATTTTATTACCTTTGTTGGCTGCACTAACCGGCTGTGCGACGGCACCTCCGAAGCAGCCGAATGATATTTGTAAGATTTTTGAGGAAAAAGACGACTGGTATTTTGATGCAAAAGACGCACAAGAAAAGTGGGGATCGCCCAAACATGTGTTGATGAGCATGATGTATCAGGAAAGTTCTTTCAGACATGATGCTGCACCGCCAATGGAATACTTTCTATGGGTGATCCCTATCGGTCGTGCCAGCAGCGCTTATGGCTATTCTCAGGCAAAAACACTGACCTGGAGTGACTATATTCGTGAAACTGGCAACTCAGGTGCAGATCGTGATGACTTCGAAGACGCCATCGACTTCATGGGCTGGTTTGTTTATAAAACGCATAAAATTAATGGCGTTTCGAAGTGGGATGCTTATGCACAGTATCTCAACTACCATGAAGGGTGGGGCGGTTACCGCCGTGGTACGTATAAAAAGAAAAAGTGGCTGATGCAAGTAGCGAATAAAGTTAAGCATCGGGCTTCGCGTTATGGCGCTCAGCTCAAGCGCTGCGAAGCAGACTTAGACAAGAACTGGTTTGAACGTTTGTTTTCTTAGTAACGCCTTGCCTTCGCAAAGAAAAATAGTACATAAAAAAAGCCGCGTTAGCGGCTTTTTTTATTATTCAGCAATGGCAGATTTACTCTTCTTGTGAGGGTAAACCTTGACCACCTTGATCATGTTTTCCTTTATCTCAACTACCTCCATTGGGTAGCCAGCTATTTTCAGGCCTAGCTGAGTCTGAGGAATATCCTCGAGGTGTTCAACAATCAGGCCGCTGAGTGTTTTAGGCCCTTCTGTTGGCAGATGCCAATGCATTTCTTTATTGAGGTCACGTACGTTTGCACCACCGTCGACCACAACTGAGCCATCGTTCTGTACATCGACTTCATCACTCGGGGCAGGTGTTTTAGTCGTGGTAAAGTCACCCACCACTTCCTCCAGGATGTCTTCCAGTGTCACCAGGCCCTGGATATCTCCGTACTCGTCAACCACCAGGCCGATACGCTCTTTATTTTGCTGGAACTTCAAAAGTTGAGTATTCAGAGAAGTACTTTCCGGGATGTAGTAGATCTCTCGTACAGCACGTAACAATGATGGTTTATCAAACTGCTCTTTGGTCAACAGGCGTAATGCATCACGTGAGTGAATAAAACCAACGGCATCATCAATTTGATCCCGATATAGCAGAACCCGAGTGTGTTGCGCATTGGTCAGCTGTTTAGAAATGTCTTTCCAGTCGTCATTAATGTCGATGGCATTGATCTCACTGCGTGGGATCATAATGTCTTCAACCGTAACGTGATCTAAGTCCAGAATAGAAGTCATCATGTCCTGGTGATTAGTGGGTAACATGGCACCAGACTCATTTAATACTGTTTTGAGTTCTTCTTTACTCAGACTATGTTCTTCTATTTGCTCCGGTGATACGCCAATGAGCTTTAACATACCATTGGTGATCCAGTTGACTGTCACAACCACTGGGAAGAGTATTTTGAGTAGTATTTTCAGGATCACAGAGCTTGGGAATGCGATCTTCTCTGGGTATAGCGCTGCCAGCGTTTTAGGCGTGACTTCGGCGAAGATCAGGATAACCAGGGTCAGTGCAAAGGTGGCAACGACAATACCAGCGTCACCCAGCAGGCGCATACCTAACACAGTGGCTACTGCAGAAGCGGCGATGTTAACAAGGTTATTACCGATCAGGATCAGACCGATTAAGCGGTCCGGGCGCTTCAGAAGTTCGTCTACACGCTGTGCCGACTTGTGTTTTTCTTTTACCAAGTGGCGTAGTCGGTAGCGGTTAATAGACATGATCCCGGTTTCCGAACTGGAAAAATAACCCGAGAGCAGAACAAGCACGCCAAGAATAATAAACAAGGCGCTGGTTGATATGTCGTCCAACAGAGGATCCCTTTTTTGCTTACGAAGGAGTATTAAGCGTTAGCCAGTATTCAGAGTCAAGTCAAAAAGCATGAACTTAAGTTAAAACTTAGATTAAAACTTACCTAAGATCACTTCTTGAACAAATCGACTACCAAAATAGGCCAACGTAACGATACCTGAGGCCCCTAATACGGCGAATACGACGGATTTACCCCGCCAGCCAAACTGGTGGTGGCCAATGGTTACTGCACTGAACATACACCAGGCGATGAGTGACAGTACGGTTTTGTGCAAAAACTCTTTGGCAAACATGCCTTCAAGGAACACAAAGCCGGATAACAGTGCCAGGGTTAACAGAGCTGTGCCTACAGTAAGCAGTTGATAAAGCTGCGACTCAACCTGCATTAAGGGTGGCAGGTGGCTATGCATAATAGCCAGATCTTTTTCTTTCAGGCGACGGTCAATGAAATAAAACTGTACAGCGTATAGTGTGGCGATGATGAGTACACAATATGCCAGTAACGACAGAGAAATATGCACCACCAGGCCAATGTCGACTTCCAGTGACTTCATCACTATGTGGTGGGGTACAAACAAACTGGCAACGAGGAGTATCGCGGCGAACCCGTAGACAACGGGTAGCAATAAGGTCGCTGGGAACTTCAAGGAGACAGTCGTTACCGATACCACAATGACCCAGCAGGTGAGTAGGGCAACGTTGATGGTACTGAGGTCTTGTCCATCTTGCGTAAACACGGAGTTTACCAGCACCAGCATGTGGCTGAGGATCGCCACTGTGCTGAAGATAATGGTCAGCTTTTGGCTAGGGCCTTCCTTATGGAATAGGCGCGACAATACATGCCCTGTGGCAAGTACATAAAACAGACTGGCAAACAACGATAAACTGATGATCAACATGAATGGCTTTCTACTTACATGCTCCTTTTGTAGGCTATTGTATTTTAAGCTCGGGTTCTTGCATAGAGGCAGGGAAAAAGTTTCTTAACTGACTTGAATACTGTATTAGTGACGCGCATATCAGTATAATGCTGGGCAATTACGACATACTGGAAGCGATAAATGTTTGAGAACCTCCAAGAACGCTTAGGAAAAACGCTTAAAAACATCAGCGGCCGTGGCCGACTAACCGAAGACAATATTAAAGAAACGCTCCGTGAAGTGCGTATGGCACTGCTTGAAGCAGACGTAGCTTTGCCTGTGGTCAGAGACTTTGTGAAGCAGGTCAAAGAGCGTGCGGTTGGTGTTGAAGTGACTAAGAGCCTGAGCCCGGGCCAGGTTTTCATCAAGATCGTTCGTGAAGAACTCGAAAAAGCCATGGGTGAGGCCAACGAGGAGCTGAACCTGGCTGCGCAGCCACCTGCGGTCGTCATGATGGCTGGCCTGCAAGGTGCGGGTAAAACCACCAGTGTTGGTAAACTGGCTAAGTTTTTAAAAGAGCGTAAGAAAAAATCTGTGCTGGTAGTCAGTGCTGACGTATACCGTCCTGCGGCAATCAAACAGCTTGAAACGCTGGCTCAGGAAGTAGACGTTGAATTCTTCCCCAGTGATATTTCACAAAAGCCGGTGGACATCGCGACGAATGCAATTTCGCATGCGAAGAAAAAATTCATTGACGTGGTGCTGGTGGATACTGCCGGTCGTTTGCACGTCGACAATGAGATGATGGGCGAGATCAAAGATCTACACGCAGCTATCTCTCCGATTGAAACCCTGTTCGTTGTGGACTCCATGACAGGTCAGGATGCCGCAAATACCGCAAAGGCCTTCGATGAAGCTTTGCCATTAACAGGTGTGATCCTGACCAAGACCGATGGTGATGCGCGTGGTGGTGCGGCTTTATCTATTCGTCATATCACGGGCAAACCTATTAAGTTCATCGGTGTTGGTGAGCGTACGGATGCACTGGAACCCTTCCACCCGGATCGTGTTGCGTCACGTATTCTCGGCATGGGTGATGTATTGTCCTTGATCGAAGAAGTTGAGTCTAAGGTTGATAAAGACAAAGCGGCTAAGGTCGCTGAGAAAGTCTTTAAAGGCGATGGCTTTACGCTTGAAGACTTTGCTGAGCAGCTGCGCCAGATGAAAAACATGGGCGGTATGATGTCGATGCTGGATAAGCTCCCTGGCATGTCTAACTTACCGGATGCCGTGAAAGGCCAGGTGAACGATAAGACCTTTAATCAGATGGAAGCCATCATTAACTCTATGACACCACATGAGCGCGCGCGTCCGGAAGTGATTAAAGGCTCACGTAAAAAGCGGATTGCGGCCGGTTCTGGTACTCAGGTTCAGGATATCAACAAGTTGCTTAAGCAGTTTACCCAGATGCAGAAAATGATGAAAAAAATGAAGGGTAAAGGCGGCATGATGAAAATGATGAAGAACATGAAAGGCATGATGCCACCTGGCATGTTCGGTGGTGGGGGTCCGAAGTTTTAATTCAGACCCAAACTGAGAAAAGGACAGACTGATTCAAATCACTCTGTCCTTTTTTAATGTTCAGCTTTCTACGGCTTCATCAAATTGTGCGCGGGCGGCTTTGGTAAGGCGCACCAGCGCTTTACGCACTGCCGTGGCGTCTTCACAGCGCGCTTCGAAAGGGACGTAATAAGACTTGTCATTTGCTCTGAAATAGCAGCCTTCATTGAGGATCGTCGTCATAGTCACCTCTGCGGCATCAATATTATGCACCAGCTTGAGGATCAACTGATTGGCATCCTGATGATCGTCATTCATGTGCTTGACCATGTGTGCTTCACTGGCCAGATCCCAATTCGCAGCAGGCTGTGCCCATTCTTCTGCCTCTAACCAGAAAATCTGCCCAAAGCCAGCGATATAACGCACGCGTTTAATTTCCATGCGCCACAATTTGAAATCGTGTGCCTGTCGGTAGCTGATGGCTTCGGGAAAGTGGCGCTCATAGCGTAGCAGTAGCTCGGCTGCTTCCTCATCCGGAACCGGGGTTGCGTCGCCGACGATAGTGACACGAGCATGTTCATTTTGATCGCCACTTTGTGCAGCATCAAAAATTGTCGCGCAGACTCGGCTGTCTTCTGTCAGGTTTCGAGAATGCTGTGCAATGCCAGCAATGTAAAAAATCAGCCGACCCTGATCGTCACTCATAAATGGCGTGACCGAGCCAAAAGGGTAGCCCGCCAGGTTTTTAGACAGTGTTGACATGACACAGACGGTAGAATGTCTGAGTAGCTGGCGCGCTTCAAAAACAGCTTGTTCACGCATTGGGAGCTCCTGTTAGCGGTTCTGAGAATATCATAGGTATATTATATCCGGGATGCAGGTTAATCTGCATGCCTGTTTGGTAAATGGGTTGTAATACATCCAGCCTGAGTACGTCTTGTGGTGTGCCGTCACTGCGGATCTGGCCTTGATCTAACAAGAGTATCCGGTCAGCATACAACGAAGCCAGGTTTAAATCATGCAATACCGCAATCACGGTATTGCCCTGCCGGGCAAAGCGTTGTGCGGTACTCAGCACTCGGTGTTGATGGTGTAAATCGAGTGCGGAAGTGGGCTCATCCAGCAGCATCAGCTTGTTTTGGGTGGCCGGGTCATGCGCATTCAGTTGGGCCAGACAGCGGGCAAACTGGGCGCGTTGAAATTCGCCACCGGACAATTGGGTCACGTCGCGTCCGGCGAGCTTTTCTAGTGCCAGTTGTGTGATGAGTTCATCAACGACCCGAGCCTGTTCCGCAGTGCTTTCCTGATAAGGGTAGCGGCCCATGGCGATAAGCTCGGTAGTATTAAAAGCAAAATTGACCCGGTTATGTTGCAACAAGACTGCGCGCTCAGTGGCCAGAGTGAGTGCATCGCGCCTGTTGAGCGGTTCGCCGTGCCATAAGATCGTGCCCTGGTAAGAAATATCATCACAAATTGCACTGAGCAAAGTCGATTTTCCGGCGCCATTTTCTCCCAGCAGCACAATGAACTGGCCTGTTTCAAGCGTTAGTGACAAGTCAGTTAGTACCGGCTTGCCGCCACGGGTAACTGTCAGGTTAAGACATTCAAGCATGGGCACCTCGCTTTTGTTGTATCAGTAAATACACAAAAAATGGACTGCCAAACAGGGCGGTGATCACGCCAATTGGTAGCTCTGAAGGTGCAACAACCAGGCGGGCCAGCCAGTCTGCGATGAGTAATACTACACAACCCAGTAACATGCTCAAAGGCAGCATACGCCGCAGGTCCGGGCCGACCAGCAGGCGTGCCAGGTGAGGTACCAGCAATCCAATGAAGCCAATCATGCCGGACATGGCAACGGCGCCACCAACGCCCAGTGCCATCAGAAAAATCACTTCGTTTTTTAACCGACGGACATTCACGCCAAGATGTCTTGCATCCCGCTCTCCCAGCATCAGGGCATTGATCTGCTTGCGACGCATGAACAGCATCACGACGCAAATAAGGATAAGGGGCGCACCATATTGCATGGCAGACCAGCTTGCTCCCGCCAGAGCACCCATCTGCCAGTATGTCATCAGGCGCAAAGACGTGTCATCGGCAAAAAAACTGAACAATCCTATCAGGGCCATGGCAACGGCATTGATTGCCACCCCGGCAAGCAGTAATACAGTGATCTGGATCTGACCATTATGACTGGCTATACGATACAACAAAGAAGTGATAGCCAGGGCGCCCAGAAAGGCAGCCGGTGCGACCATGGCTTCGTTGATAAAAGCAACCTTGGGTGATAGTGCAATGACTGCTATAGCAGCAACAGCCGCACCGCCGGTGACTCCCATCAAACTCGGATCTGCCAGGGGATTGCGGCATAACGCCTGACTGGCTGCACCACTACAGGCCAGGACACACCCTACCAGCAATGCCAGCAGTAACCTTGGCAGACGGATTTGGGTAACGACGGTCATGTGTAATTCACTGATCCCTTCTATTGCCGAGTCAGGGAGGAAGACCGCCAGCGGGATGCGCCAGTCCCAGCCAACCGGCCCACTACTCAGAGACAGCCAGGCCAGTGCAATAAGTGTGGCGCCGCATAACCACAGCCAGACAGCGTGATGACGCGCAGTTAAAATCGCAAAAGTCTGACTCATAGCGCTGAGTTTTCACGATATGTCGCAAGTTGTGCAATCGCCTCAGGCAGACGCGTCGTCATGCCCATCGACATCAGTGAGTCCATGACTAACAGTTTGCATTGCTGTGCGGCTGGTAACAATGCCAGCGCACTTTGCTGACAAAATTGCTCGGGTCCACCGAGGCTGTAGACAACATGACTGGGTGCAACCAGAAAATCAGGGGCGCTGACCAGCATCGCTTCGCGATTAAAGGGCTTATATCCGGGTGCTGTTGCCAGGTTACGTATCCCTGTATAGCCAAATAAGAGGTCGGGTACTGTTTCTGGGCCTGCCACGGTCACACCCCGATCGCCGGCAGACAGGATAAACAGGGCACTGAGTGATGTGGCTGGTGCTTTGACTGGTAAGGTTTTTTTGAGGCCGGTGATTAGCCGTTGTGCCTGACTTTGGCGGTTCAGATCTCGGCCAAGCTGACCTATCAGGTTGAACAGTTCGCTGATAGTTTTCGGTTTGTCATACAGGTTCAGCTGTACCCCGGTGCTGCGTAACTGGGTTAATACTTCGGGTCGGCCACTGCCTTCTAATGCCAGGATCAGTTCCGGGTGCTGTGACAGCACGCCCTCAGCGGCCAGATCCCGGTAATAACCAACTTTAGGTAATTTAGTTGCATCAACTGGTGACGTGCTGGAGGTGTCAACAGCTACGACGTTCTCTCCGGCCCCCAAAGCAAATACGATGTCCGTCAATGAACCGCCAGCGACGACGATCCGTTGCGCGGCAAGCAGTGGCTGACTGATTGTCAGTACCAAGATTAAAAATACACATTTACGCATTGTTTATCCCGTTAATCTCAATGGTTTTAAACGAAAGTGTCGCCTTAGTCACACTTTCTTAATGCAAGGGCAACCGTTGCTAAAGAGGTATCTCCCTCGCGAGGGTTTGATTCTACTGAATGAATTCGATTTAATCTACATAAATATAAAAATGCAAACCATTATCATTTGCAATTGGGTTATCGGGACATTATAGTGCACAGCAAAATAGTTCTAATCAATTCTCTGAATGAGGTTTCTATGACTCTAAAGCACAGCAGTATTGCGCTTGGTATAGTGGCGGCGCTTCTTGGTACAACCGATGTAAAGGCCGATGAATTTGAAAAGTCCGCTGAGGTGATTGTCGTTAGTGGTTCGCGGATCGCGCAAAAGCTATCGGATGTGACTGGCAGCGTCAGCGTGGTGACAGAGCAGGCTCTGGATCAGGAAGTCAGTATTGACCTGGCAACGGCGCTTCGGTATCAGACCGGCATGACCACGCAAGGCAATGCCGGTAGTGCTCAGGCAATCACTGTACGCGGAGTTGGCGGTAATCGGATCGTATATATTAAAGATGGTCGTCGTCTCAATGATGCATACCAAGGGGGTCAGGGGCTGTTGATTGGGCGTGGCTATCTGGATGTAGAAGGTGTCAGACAAATTGAAATCGCCAAAGGGGCTGCCTCTTCATTATATGGCTCCGACGCACTGGGTGGCATTGTTGTCATATCCACTAAGTCGCCCACCGACTACCTGGCAGGCAGCACACGTTATGCGCACCTGAGCGCTGGCTATCATGGTGCCAGTGACGAGCAGAGTCTCAGTGGTGTATTCGCAACGCGTCTGGGTGAACATGCGATTTCAGCCCAATTAACCCGCCGTGAGGGCGAGCAGACACAAAACTATGACGAATCTCTTCCGAACTACGACTACACTGCGACTGCTGCGGTGCTCAAAGGTGAGCTCGCGCTGGATACGCAGTCCAGTTTATTGGTCACGCTGGACTACTATAAACAGAAAACCGATCAGGTGCTGGCAATACAACGCAATGAAACGGCTGAGATTAATGATAGCCTGGCGGTGTCGGCGCTATATAAAAGCAGTGCAGCAACTAAGCTGTTCGATAGTCTTGAAGCGCAGGTTTACCTCAGTGATTATGAACAAACAAGTGATCAAGTCCGCACAGGTGCAGATCGCACCGGGCCCTACGTGGATAACAATGACTACCGGTTTGAGCAAACCATTATTGGCACCCGCCTGGTACTCGACAAGCAGCTTAACCTGAGCAATGTACAGCATCAGCTGGTGTATGGCTTCGATGTTGATCGTTATGAAACGCAGCGTCCTCGTTATAAATCACGGCGCACGTTGCAAGGCGACCTGGTGAAAGATCGCGAAGCGCAAAAAGCTTTTCCCGGTGCTGATACAACGCTGCTGGGGATATTTGTGCAGGATAATGTAGCGTTGATCCCCGATACACTGACGGTGAATGCCGGGCTGCGTCTCGACAGCTACCGGATGACGCCAAAAGACAATGTACTATACACAGAAGGCGCATTTGGAAAAATCAATGAAACCGCGTTGTCGCCTAAGCTGGGGGTTGTGTACAGCATCACGGAGCAGCTGAATCTGATTGGCCAATATGCAAGGGGCTTTAAGATCCCGCCACATGACCAGGCTTACCAGAACCATGGCGTTGAGCCATTTTACCAGATCATGCCTAATTCAGACCTGGATCCGGAATCCAGTGACAGCCTTGAGCTTGGCTTAAAGGGGCACTTTGATAACAGCCAGTTTTCAGTGGCTGTATTTCACTCGACTTTCGATGATTTTATTGCCAATCAGCTGATCCGCACTGAGCCCACCTTTATTCCAAACGTCAGTAAGCAGGTATTCCAGTATCAAAATATTGAGGAAGTTAAAATCAAAGGGATTGAAGCCAGCATGACTCTGTGGCTGGATGATCAGATTGCCTTAGACAGTGGCCTGACTTATCTGCATGGGAAAAACGCACAAACCGATGAATATATAGAGTCTTTGAGCCCGCTCAACGGGTTTGTTAAAGCGCGGTACGACTCTGACAACTGGTCGTTAACCACTGCGCTGCGTGCTGCGAGCAACATGGACAAAGTCCCTTCCGATACGAACATTAAAACATCAGGTTGGGCGACTGTAGATGTGTTTGCTGACTATCAATGGCACAACTGGAAAGTGAATATGGGCGTGTTTAACTTGCTGGACAAAGAATATGTGCAGTACGAGCGTGTTGCGGGCAGTGCCTTAGACACGGACTTGTCTCAGTACACCATGCCTGGGCGACATCTGGCGGCCAAGGTAAAAGTGACTTTCTGATCTGCATGCTTTTATTACCTTATCTTTATAAAGAAGGGGGTTGTGTGTAAAACTCTTCTTTGTACCTGACAGGTAGTCTTACGTAGGCCTAAGTGAGTGGGTATGGCTCTGTAAATACATACCCACTAAGGCGTTACTCCCGGCCAACGGCACTAGGTCTTCATCATTTGGTAATAAAATGGATTTCACACTTGCAATGCGTGAAAAAAGACGTACAATTCCCCAGCTTCCCAAAGTGGGAAGCAAATCTTATTAATGAAAACAGTCAATCTATGTAGAGGACGGTATGGTAACTATTCGTTTGCAACGTGGCGGCGCTAAAAAGCGTCCATTCTATCAAATCGTGGTTGCGGATAGCCGTTTCTCGCGTGACGGTCGTTTCATCGAGAAAGTAGGTTTCTTTAACCCAATCGCTGCTGGTCAAGAAGAAAAGCTTCGTCTAGACCTTGCCCGTGTTGATCACTGGGTAGGTCAGGGCGCTGGTCTTTCTGATCGCGTAGCTAAACTGGTTAAAGACGCTCGTAAAGCGGCTTAATAGGCGTAAGTGTAACCATGAGTCAAGAAAAAACCTCGACAATCGTTGTTGGTAAACTTGGTGCTCCTTATGGCATCAAAGGTTGGCTTAAGGTGCATTCATTTACTGATGATCCCCAAGGGATCTTCGATTTCAGCCCATGGTTGATAGGTCAACAAGGTAAATGGCAAACCCTTGAAGTGAGCGACTGGCGTCGACATAGCAAGGGCTTTATCGCTAAGTTTGCAAACATCAACGACAGAGACGAAGCAATGGCATTGACCAATGCAGAAATCTCAGTGGATGTAGAGCAGCTTCCCGAATTACCAGAAGGGGAGTTTTATTGGCGAGATCTCATCGGTATGACAGTCGTTACGACAAAAGGGTATAACCTGGGTCATGTTGATGACTTGATGGAGACAGGGTCAAATGACGTTTTGGTTGTGAAAGCAAACAAAAAAGATGCATTTGGTCAGGCTGAGCGTTTAATTCCATTCCTGACAGATTCTGTTGTGATTGAGGTTAAACACGAAGAAAGAGAAATTACTGTAGACTGGGATCCGGCATTTTAATGAGTGAACAGCAAAAACTATGGGTTGGAGTGATTTCACTCTTTCCTGAAATGTTTGACGCGGTAACTCAGCAAGGTGTAACCGGTCGGGCCGTAAAAAATGGGCTGATCGACTTTCACTGCTGGAACCCGAGAGACTATGCGCTAGATAAGCACAGAACCGTTGATGACCGACCTTATGGTGGTGGTCCGGGGATGTTGATGATGGTCGAGCCTCTCAAGCAAGCTATCCTTGACGCCAAACAGGCAGCAGGGGAGGGCGCTAAAGTAATTTATATGTCTCCACAAGGGCGGAAGTTAGATCAACAAGGTGCGGCCGAGCTGGCTCAATCCGAAAAGTTGATTTTAGTCGCTGGTCGCTACGAAGGTATAGACGAGCGGATCATCGAGTCGTATGTCGACGAAGAATGGTCTATCGGGGATTTTATTTTAAGTGGGGGTGAACTGCCTGCCATGACATTGATCGACGCAGTTGCGCGATTGGTGCCTGGTGTGCTGGGACACAACCAGTCTGCAGAACAAGATTCGTTTTCAGACGGCTTATTAGATTGTCCACACTATACTCGGCCAGAAACGTTGGATGGAAAACAGGTGCCTGCTGTATTACTCAGTGGAAACCACCAAGCGATAGCCGAGTGGCGCTTAAAGCAGTCACTGGGAAGAACTTGGTTACGCCGTCCAGACTTGTTGCGTAACCTAGCTCTGACTGAGGAGCAAGTACGTTTGCTTGCTGAATTTCAGCAAGAACATGAAGCTTGTGGCTAGAAGACAGTTACTCCTAGGAATGTGAGAAATAAAATGGCAAAAGTAAACCAAAATATTATTAAAGCGCTTGAAGAAGAGCAGCTTAAAAAAGACGTACCTGCATTCGCCCCAGGCGATACAGTTGTTGTTCAGGTTCGTGTAAAAGAAGGTAACAAAGAGCGTCTACAGGCCTTTGAAGGTGTTGTAATCGCTAAGCGTAACCGTGGTCTTCACTCTGCATTCACAGTTCGTAAAATCTCGAACGGTGAAGGTGTAGAGCGTGTATTCCAAACGCACAGCCCTCTTATCAGCAGCATTGCTGTGAAGCGTCGTGGTGCAGTACGTCGCGCGAAGATCTACTATCTGCGTGAGCGTTCTGGTAAGTCTGCACGTATTAAAGAAAAACTTAACTAATACGTTGCATATACCAAGGCTGAGCGTTTAATTCCATTCCTGACAGATTCTGTTGTGATTGAGGTTAAACACGAAGAAAGAGAAATTACTGTAGACTGGGATCCGGCATTTTAATGAGTGAACAGCAAAAACTATGGGTTGGAGTGATTTCACTCTTTCCTGAAATGTTTGACGCGGTAACTCAGCAAGGTGTAACCGGTCGGGCCGTAAAAAATGGGCTGATCGACTTTCACTGCTGGAACCCGAGAGACTATGCGCTAGATAAGCACAGAACCGTTGATGACCGACCTTATGGTGGTGGTCCGGGGATGTTGATGATGGTCGAGCCTCTCAAGCAAGCTATCCTTGACGCCAAACAGGCAGCAGGGGAGGGCGCTAAAGTAATTTATATGTCTCCACAAGGGCGGAAGTTAGATCAACAAGGTGCGGCCGAGCTGGCTCAATCCGAAAAGTTGATTTTAGTCGCTGGTCGCTACGAAGGTATAGACGAGCGGATCATCGAGTCGTATGTCGACGAAGAATGGTCTATCGGGGATTTTATTTTAAGTGGGGGTGAACTGCCTGCCATGACATTGATCGACGCAGTTGCGCGATTGGTGCCTGGTGTGCTGGGACACAACCAGTCTGCAGAACAAGATTCGTTTTCAGACGGCTTATTAGATTGTCCACACTATACTCGGCCAGAAACGTTGGATGGAAAACAGGTGCCTGCTGTATTACTCAGTGGAAACCACCAAGCGATAGCCGAGTGGCGCTTAAAGCAGTCACTGGGAAGAACTTGGTTACGCCGTCCAGACTTGTTGCGTAACCTAGCTCTGACTGAGGAGCAAGTACGTTTGCTTGCTGAATTTCAGCAAGAACATGAAGCTTGTGGCTAGAAGACAGTTACTCCTAGGAATGTGAGAAATAAAATGGCAAAAGTAAACCAAAATATTATTAAAGCGCTTGAAGAAGAGCAGCTTAAAAAAGACGTACCTGCATTCGCCCCAGGCGATACAGTTGTTGTTCAGGTTCGTGTAAAAGAAGGTAACAAAGAGCGTCTACAGGCCTTTGAAGGTGTTGTAATCGCTAAGCGTAACCGTGGTCTTCACTCTGCATTCACAGTTCGTAAAATCTCGAACGGTGAAGGTGTAGAGCGTGTATTCCAAACGCACAGCCCTCTTATCAGCAGCATTGCTGTGAAGCGTCGTGGTGCAGTACGTCGCGCGAAGATCTACTATCTGCGTGAGCGTTCTGGTAAGTCTGCACGTATTAAAGAAAAACTTAACTAATACGTTGCATATACCAATGCTTAAAAACGGGCCACTCTTTGAGTGGCCCGTTTTGGTTTTTGTATCCTATAATATCAATCCGCTTTCTAATCCTATTTCTTCCTGTTAGACTGGCTGTATCTTTTAGTTTACTGAAGTAAATAATAGTTTACGCTATGGGAATGAGTCAAACATCTGAACTATCCTTGCTCAGGGAGAAAATTGACGCGTGTGACAGCGCGTTAGTTGACCTGCTCGCGCAGCGGCGTGAGTTAACTGAACAGGTGGGGAAAATTAAACAAGCCTCCGGGGCACCACTGCATGTGCCGCAACGAGAAGCGAGTCTGATTGAGGCCCGGCGAGCACAGGCTGAGCGCAAAGGGGTAAACCCGGATCTGGTTGAAGATATTCTGCGTCGTATGATGCGCGAGGCTTATGAAAATCAGCAAAGTGAATTGGCATGTGCAGCACCGCAATTGTCCCCTGTGGTGATTGTGGGTGGCGCGGGTGCGATGGGCCAACTTTTTGCTCGCCAGTTGCAACGCTCTGGGTATGAAGTACGGGTGCTCGATAAGGCACAGCAGGCCGATCAGGCAAGCATTCTAGCAGACGCCAGATTGGTATTGTTAAGCGTGCCCATTAATGCCTTAGAGCAAGTGATCCAGGGCCTGCCACCACTGCCTGATGAATGTATACTCGCTGATATTACATCGGTTAAACAAGCCCCGCTACAGGCAATGATGAAAAAGCACTCCGGGCCTGTGGTCGGATTACACCCTATGTTTGGTCCGGACATTTCACATTGGGTTAAACAGACGGTCGTAGTGTGCGACGGGCGAGGTAGTGAAGTTTACCAGGGGCTGCTTGAGCAATTACAGATCTGGGGCTGTCATTTGGCGAACATGGCGGCTAAAAAACACGATCAGGCGATGCAGATCATTCAGGTTATGCGCCACCTGACAACCTTTGTATATGGCCAGTTTTTGGCCCGGCAATGTCATACACTGGAAGAGCTAAGAAGCTGCTCATCGCCAATTTATCAGTTAGAACTCATGATGGTCGGTCGTTTGTTCGCGCAATCGGGAGAGCTCTATACCGACATTATGCTGGCTCAATTTGACGAGGTAGAAGGGTTGCTCGCGAGCTATCAGGATACGTTTGAGCAGACCCTGACCAGGCTTCAGGCCGGGGATAAAGCCGCCTTAATGGCCGCGTTTGAAGAAGCGAAGGGATATTTTTCGGACAGTGCCCAAACCTTTTTGCGCCAAAGCCGTGGTTTGCTGAACAAGGCTAACGACGCTAAGGTCATTTCATAATTGCTTCAGATCAGAGCGAGGCAGACCTCGCTCTGGATACCTTATACAACTTCGACAGCCTGCAAAGATTCACTTTGATAACAGCCCAGAATACGCACAAACTGAGTATGCTCTTTTAGCGATTCAAGGGCGCTTTGCACCAGCTTATCAGCGACATTGGCCTGTAGGTCAACGTAAAACACTTCTTCCCAGGGGTTACCCGGCACTGGACGCGATTCCAGCTTAGTCATATTAATGTTGTGCTCTTTGAATACCATCAGGGCGTCGGCAAGTGAGCCGACTTTTTGCTTGGTTGCCATGATCAGGCTGGTTTTGGTCGGGATCTGTGTCGATACTTGCAGTGGCTGACGTGCAACGACAATAAAGCGGCTGTGATTCTCAGCCTGGTTCGCGAGGCCCGTTTTCAACACTTCAAGACCGAACCCTTTCCCGGCCTGAGCTGAGCCAATCGCGGCACTATTCGGGGTATCGGCTGCCAGTTTAAGCGCACTGGAGGTGGAGTCGCAGGCTTCTTGCGTCAGGTCGCCAAGCCCTTCCAGGAAGCGACTGCATTGCGCGAAGGGTTGGTGATGTGCAAAGATTTTGTTGATGTCTTTGAGGGTTGTGCCTTCTTGCGCCAACAAACAATGCTCTACACTGTGCGTCACCTCGCCAATAATCGAAACCTGAGCGTGCTGGAGTAAATCAAAGACTTCATTGATACTGCCAGAGCTGGTGTTTTCAATGGGTAAAATACCGTAATCAGCCTGACCTTTTTCGACAGACTGGGTGATATCTAAAAATGTCTGGCATCCAAGTTCGACCAGGGTACCCGGGCGGCGGCTAAAATATTTATGGCAGGCAAGCTGGCTGTATGATCCTTGTCCGCCAAGGTAAGCCACTTTATGTGTATCGCTTAACGACTCCGGGTTCAGGCTTTTTTGTAGCATCGCTTGTTGATTCAATACTGAATCTTCCAGGATAACCTGAAAAACATTGTTGATATAAAAAGGGTCCAGGCCTAGTGATTTACCATAGTTGATGAGCTTTTCCAGTAGCGCGAGCTCGCGGGCTTCGTCTCGGATTGGTTTGTTATTGGTGATCTTATATTCCAATACGCTGTGGCTTAGTCTGCGGCGTTTTGCCAGCAGGATAAGCAGCTCAGAGTCAATTTCGTTGATGTCTTTACGCAGAGCATCCAAAGTATCTTGTGTCATAGGTCCTCACTCCCATTGTGCCAAAAAAAAGCCTCCCGGTGTGGGAGGCTTAGCTATCTGAACTTTTACACGCAAACAGTTAAGCCTCTTCACCTAAAGAAGCTAAAAAAGAAAAAATAGTTGCGTGTTGTTAAAGTCATAAATCTGTCTAAATTTTGGTGCTTAATTTAATTAACGCTATTATTAGCACAGATCATTTTAACTATACAAGTCCGAATTGAGACATATCTGGCAAAGTGTTTGGCGAGGTTCCCCATGATCTGGTATATTCTGCGCACTTATCTTGAAAAAACTATAACTAGCTAAAAGGTTTATCGTGGGCTATCGACGACCTGTGTCTCGCTTTGGTTTTAACTCGCTCAGTGTCAAACTTCCGGTGTTAACTGCCGCTGTGTGTTTGATTGCCGGGGCAATTGCTGCTGCCTTAATGTTGAAAACCGAAGAAAAGCAACTTGTTTATGAAGAATTTCATGAGTTGAGAGTGCAAAGCGAACAAACCCTGATGCACTTTTCCGAGTTTCTCACGTTAAAGAAAAAGCTCGCTCAGCAAGCCAACATGGTGGTGAGCAAATCTTTGTTTTCGGAGCAATCCGGGCAAACCTCATCTGAACAGCAGGTACAAATTAATCGCAACGATGAGCGCATCAATAGTATCGCGGCAAATGGTATTTCTGCGGCTTACTTGCCAGTAAAAAACCTGAACGAACAGACTCAGGCTTTGCTTACCGAATCAGAGTTTGTCTGGAACTCTCTGTCTCCTTTGTTATTACAGGACTTCTTTAATTTTTATCTTCACACCACAGATGATTTTGTGCGTATTTCGCCGCCAAACTCGTTGCTTGTGGACGGCAAAGGGAGCAGTCATTTCAGTATTCATGCATTGCCGCTGTTGCGTGAAGAACTAAATCCCACTCGTCAGGCACTGTGGTCTGGGATTCATTATGATGCAGTCTGGAGCAAATGGGTCGTTAGTGTACTCGTACCATTGTATGTTGACGATGTTTATCGAGGGTTCACGGGCAGTGATCTGGAGCTCGATGTGTTGCTTAGACGGCTGCCGAAAGCCACCGAAGAGTCTGCATATATAGTGTTTGATAAGCAAGGGCGGGTGTTATCTGCACCCAATATGGGCATCATTGCGCATAATAATCAACTGGCAAATAAGGACTCCTTACCCGCAGCTTTTCAGGAGATGATAGATAATACGTTGCGCGTTAACTTACCTAGTTTGCAAAGTGAATTCGGGTATCAGCAGGAGTCTTATTTGGCGAATGTCGTTCACCTGACCGAGCTGGACTGGTATATCGGTTATTATAAAAAACGAGATTCGGCTTTGTTTGCCTTGCATGATTTAAAGTGGAAGTTCTCAGGATTGTTTATCATTTATGGGCTGTTTGTGTCTCTGTTACTGCATCAGGTGATCTATCACTTGATCCTCAGACGCATTAATCAGTCTGTGGATGCGTTGGTGTCGTTTGGTAAGGGGCAGCTTGACCATCCCGAACTGCCAGATGCCAATGATGAGCTGGGTATGTTGAATGCTTCAATCAACGATATGAGCGATGAAACCCGTAAATTGATCCATGGGCTGAATACCCGGGTGTCAGAAAGGGAGTCCGCGCAAAAGCAAGCAAACCGGCTAGGTAAGGCGGTTGAGTTCTCGGGTACCGGGGTGTTGATCACCAATGACAGATTCAAGATTGAATATGTCAATCCCAAAATGATGGAAATGACCGGCTTTAATGAAGCACATTTCACCGGTGCGCCTTTGCTCGGTATTGTCTCTAAAGAGATGGCAATCATTGTCGATGACATAGACTTTGATCTTCGCAGTCGTAATTATTGGCGAGGTGATACACTGCTACAAGGCGTCTCTGATGAGCCGATCTGGGTGAGCTTGAGTATTTCCCCAATCAGAGAGGAGAATGGGCGCATTTCCAGCTATGTGGCGTCGGCTCAGGATATTTCCTTCGTTAAAGAAAGCCAGCGGAAAATGGAAGAGTTGGCTTATTTTGACACATTGACCGGGCTGGCAAATCGCACTTTTTTCCGCATGCAACTGCGTAAGTCGATGGCACTGGCAGAGCGCGGGCATTATGCCTTTGCACTGTTTTACTTTGATCTTGATGAATTTAAACGCATCAATGATACGCTGGGCCACGACGCTGGAGACCGGTTGTTGGTCGAAGTGGCTGACAGGCTAAAACAGAGGTTACGCGCAGAGGACACGATTGCACGTCTCGGTGGTGATGAATTTGCTGTTTTGCTCAGTGGGATTGAAAGTCGTGAAAATGCCATGGATGTAGCACATACCATACAGCGAACATTGGCAAAGCCAATCCGGCTTGGCAATAATGAAGTGATTGTCAGCGCCAGTATTGGGATAACACTGGCTCCTTTTGATAGTAAAGAAGAAGAGCAGCTACTGAAACACGCAGACTTGGCCATGTATGAGGCCAAAGCGAAGGGACGAAATACATTCCATTTTTACTCTCAGGAGCTGGACGCTGCGGCCAATGAGCGTTTGTATATTGAAAATGAACTGCGCCAGGCCATTAAGGAAGGACAGTTCAGTTTGCGCTATCAACCGCAGATTGACAGCATAACGGAGCAAGTGGTTGGTTACGAAGCCCTGGTGCGTTGGTATCACCCTGAGAAAGGCTTTATTGCACCCACAAAATTTATACCCATTGCCGAGGCAACCGGTATGATAGTGGAGCTTGGCGCCTGGGTATTGCGTGAAGCCTGCCAGTTTTCGGCCAGGTTACGCCGCAGTGGCCGTACCGCAGATATTTCCATCAACCTGTCAGCTCGTCAGTTTAAAGATGCTGAGCTGATTGACAACATTGCAATGACACTAAAAGAGACTGGCCTGTCACCTCAAATGCTGCATCTGGAGCTCACAGAGAGTATGCTAATGGGAGACGTTGAAGCCGCCATTGAGCAGCTCCTGGAAATGAAAAAGCTCGGTGTGTCTTTGTCCATTGATGATTTTGGCACTGGTTACTCGTCACTGAGTTATTTAAAGCGTTTTCCGGTTGATGTACTCAAAGTGGACCGCTCATTTGTGAAGGATATCCCCGAGGATTCTAATGATATGGAAATCACCGCGGCAATCATCGCAATGGCACAAAAGCTCAGTATGAAAGTGATTGCAGAGGGGGTGGAGACGCAGGAGCAAGTGGCTTTCTTACAAAGAAATAACTGCTTTATCGTGCAAGGTTATTATTACAGCGCCCCTTTGACTGAACATGAAATCTTAATGCAAAGTCAGCATCCAGACATTGGTCAGGGTAAACAGGCGCATTAAATTGGTCTGAGAAGTCAGCCCGGGACAGACTTCGCACTGCCTTCAGGTTAGCCGCCGGCTATTTTAACCTTAAAGCCCTGCGCTTCCAGCAAGGCTTTGAGCTTGTTGCGATCATCGCCCTGGATCTCAATGATGTTGTCTTTGAGTGCGCCGCCCTGGCCCATTTTACTTTTCAGGGTTTTGGCCAGTTTCTTCAGGTCATGCTCCGTCGGGTCGATACCCACGACCAGCATGACGCCTTTTCCTTTGCGGCCTTTTGTCTGTCGCTCTATTCGTACAGCGCCATCTTTAAATAATTTCACTTCTGGTTCTGGCTGGCTTTCGGTATGTTTGATCCGGCCAGACTCGGTGGAGTACACCAAACGACTTTCTGACATTTTGCCTCTCCTGTATAAATCTTAATACCCTTATGGTAACAAAAAGCGGTTTGAAGCGAGATAATTTTTTGGCTAATTTGACTTATCGGTTTATATTTAAAACAACATCATGGATACCAAAATTTAACCAAAGTAGGAGCTTGCGATGAGCCTGAGCAAAAATGCTTCAGCGGATGGAAAAACTCTAACGATTCAAATCAAAGGGAAATTTGATTTCAACTTGGTCCAGTCTTTTCGTCAGGCCTATGCCGACGTAGGTAATCAAACGGAGAAAGTGGTCGTTGATCTTCGCGACACTGACTACATGGATAGCTCCGCATTAGGTATGTTGCTCAATATGAAGAAGACCCTGGGTGATTCGGTATCAAGTATACAGATCAGTAATTGCAGACCCCAGCTGAAGAAGATCTTACAAATTTCACGCTTCGATAAAAAATTCGATATTGACTAATTCACGAGGGACTCGTGCATGTTAATTTTGGTTGTGGATGATCAGCCACTCAATTGTCGATTGCTACAAACTATGCTTGAGCACCAACACTATGACGTGCTGGTGGCAAATAATGGTCAGGAAGCGTTGAATTTGCTCTACGAGCATGATGTGGATATCGTTCTGTTGGACGTAATGATGCCCGTCATGGATGGCTTTGAAACTGCGCCCAAGATTAAAGAGCACGCGGGTGATGTATACTTGCCTGTGATATTCATCACCGCGCTGGAAGATCACGCCAGTTTCGAGAAGTGCCTCCATGTTGGGGGAGACGACTTCATACATAAACCGTTTGACAGGATTGTGCTGTCAGCAAAAATCCGTGCACATGCTCGGACAAGAAAGCTCAGTAAAGAAGCCCACGAGCAAAAGAAACAGCTAGAGTACCACTACAATCAAATCGAACGAGAACATGAAATCGTCGAACATATTTTCCGTAATGCTTTGTCCGGGCAGCAAGATTTTGCGGATTTATGTGACTATCACTTGTCACCCGCCTCAATGTTCAACGGGGATATGTTCCTGATGGCGAAAAGCCCGATTGGCGGCTTTTATTGCTTGTTAGGTGATTTTACCGGGCACGGCTTAGCGGCCGCAGTGGGGGCGTTACCTGCATCTAAAATTTTTTACACTATGGTGCAAAAAGGGATGGCGGTGAATGATATCGCAGCAGAGCTCAATAGTTCATTGAATACGCTGCTACCTGGGCATATGTTTTGTGCCGCAGCCATTATAGAAATCAGCAGTTCCGGGAGAAATTTGTCTGCCTGGTTAGGTGGATTCCCGGACATCTATCTAATAGATGGCCAGGGGCAAATACTTAAAACCATTGAGTCTCAGCACATGTCCCTTGGGATCCTCGATGAGGATGAATTTGAGCGCAATACGCTGCATTTTGAAGTGGATGTAGGCACCCGTATTGTGATGGCAACAGATGGTATTATTGAGAGTGAAGCGCCGGACGGTGAATTGTTTGGTGAGCAGCGTTTGATCGATGTATTGAGTTGCAAAGTCGATATCTCGACAAAAGATATTATCCAGCAAGTGCGCGAATACAGCGGACACAAAGAGCAGCAGGACGATTTGAGCATCGCAATTATTAACTGCCTGCCCGATACTTCTACTGAGGCCTTACCCCCTGAGTATTCAACTTTACCTTTTAACATTAGTATTTCGCTAAATGCACAACAGATGCGATATACCGATCCGGTACTGGAGTTGGTTGATATCCTGTCGCAAGTAGAAGGTCTGCACGCACACAGATCAAATGTGTTCCTATTACTGTCCGAGGCATATAACAACTCACTGGACCATGGGGTGCTGGGATTACAGTCGGATTTGAAAAATCAGGACGATGGTTTTATTGAGTATTATCAGCAAAGAGCACGCGCGCTGGAAAGTCTCAAAGATGCACTGATCATCATCAATGTGCGTTTTTGTCCGGATGAATTTTGTCTGGTTTTTAATATCTGCGACTCTGGAAATGGCTTCGACCACAGTTCAACGGCACTTCATCAGTCACAGCAGGAGCATGGCAGGGGCGTCGAGTTACTCTCTGAAATTGCAAAAAGTGTGACGTACAATCAGGTCGGTAACGAGGTTGAGCTGGTGTATTCGCTGCGATAACGAGACTTTTCTCTGTTGCCACTCTTGCTGAAAATAAAAAATTCTCATAACACGCTGGCATACCCCATTCGTCCATGTTAAATTTGATGGATATTTAGATGTTTGGATGGCCAAATGATTTCTACCTATCTTTCTCATTGTAATTTATCTATTAGCGAAGCCGTAGTGGCGGGTCAGCTCGCCGAGTTGGATGCGTATCTTGATACCCATAGCCTCAGTGCCACGTGGTCATACCAAATTCCAGAACTGGGCGAGGGGGGCAGTTGCAGTCTGTTCGGCAATTTACAGGAAGCGCCCTTTTTGCTGAGTGATTTTGTTAGTCGTAACAGTGAAAGTGAACGGCAGTTGTCGCGTTTACAAACGATTGCTGAATACGTTAAAACTGCCACGGGCGTTGACTGGTTTGGTATTTATCAGGCGCGCCCGGCCGAAGGCATACAACAGTTGCTGAAGCTGGCTTATTATGGTGCACCCAGTCGTCCTCTGTTTCCGATTACCGAGGCGTTTGCCGCTACATCAAACAATATTCAGACGTATATGTCTGAGCAGGCACGTGTGATCAATAACATCCCTGATTATGTGGCTCAGGGCGGGGAATATTATACCTGTGATCCAAAGGTACAAGCTGAGGTGTGTCTGCCACTGTTAAATCAGCAGGGTGAGTGCCTCGGGATTATTGATGCTGAAGCTTTCGAGCAGGAGTGCTTTGATGAATACAAGCTGGCAGTTTTAGTTGCCGCTTGCATTCGTGCGATTGAGTATCTTCCAAGTTAAGCGGGCTCGTCTTCGCGACAACTTATGTTAATATGAGCTCAGAGTTAACCCCGTGACAAACGAGTCAGAAAACCTCGTTTACGTTAATTAGGAAAAGAGAGAACCATGTTTTCAGAACTAAAACCACTTCCGACGGATCCAATCCTGGGCCTGATGGCCGCCTATAAAAAAGATACTAACCCAAATAAGATTGACCTAGGGGTTGGGGTGTATAAAGACGAGCAGGGTCATACCCCGGTTCTGAAGGCGGTAAAAAAGGCTGAAGCGTTTCGTCTGGAAAATGAAACAACCAAATCTTACATTGGTTTAGCGGGTAACCTGGATTACTGCGACAAGATGGAAAAGCTGCTGCTGGGTAATGAGCACCCGGCCTTACTGGCTAACCGCACCAGAACAGCTCAAGCGCCAGGTGGTACAGGTGCCTTGCGTGTTGCAGCGGAATTTATTAAGCGCTGTAATACAGATGCCACTGTATGGGTTACTACACCAACTTGGGCGAACCACATCAGCCTGTTTGAAGCTGCTGGTTTGACAGTCAAAGAATACCCATACTATGACTATGAAAACAAAGGCCTGTTGTTCGATGAAATGATCGAAGCGCTGAAGCAGGTACCAAAAGGCGATATCGTGTTGCTCCACGCATGTTGTCATAATCCAAGCGGTATGGATTTAAACGCAGAGCAATGGCAAATCGTTGCTGAGTTAGCGAAAGATGTGGGCTTTACACCACTTGTTGACATTGCTTATCAGGGTTTTGGAAGCGGCCTGGAAGAAGACGCTCAGGGCCTGCGTTTGTTGGCTTCAACGGTCGACGAGATGCTGATCTGTTCTTCATGCTCTAAGAACTTTGGGCTTTACCGTGAACGCATCGGGGCATGCTCATTCATTGCTAAGGATGCTGCTGTGGCGGATGTTGCCAACTCAGTGCTACTTAGCGTTGTACGCAGCATTTATTCAATGCCACCGGCACACGGTGCGGACATTGTTAACACGATTCTGGGTAGCGAGGAGCTGACTCAGGAGTGGCATCAGGAGCTGGCTGAAATGCGTGATCGTATTAATGGTCTGCGTAGCCTGCTTAAAGACAACTTGAACGCTAAAGGCACAGGGCAGGACTTCTCTTTCATTGAAAGTCAGAACGGGATGTTCTCATTCTTGGGCATAAACAAGGCACAAATCGACAGATTACGTGAGGAATACTCAATCTATATTGTGGGTTCCAGCCGTGTAAACGTGGCAGGTGTGAGCAAAGACAACATCAATTACTTTGCGGATGCAGTTGCGACTGTTCTGAAATAAGCTTATTTCTACTAAAAAAGCCAGCTCCTTCGAAAGAGCTGGCTTTTTTGTAGGTATGGTCTGAGACATTAGGCCTGTTTAATGGCCGTGACTTTATCGTCATCCCCTTTCTTGTTAGCGGGTTTTTCCTCAGTGTCTTTCTTTGTTGACACTTTTCCGCCTTTCAGGATGGCCACAAAATCGTCTTTTTGTTTGGCAATTTCCAATGCGAGCGACTCAACTTGTTGCTCACTGAGTGGAACATCCACTTTTTCTAACATGCCTTCAAGCGCTTCTGCAACATCCAGCATTTTATCATAAGCATCAGCCTCTTTTTTGCTGGTAAACGTCATACGCTCTACTCCATTTCTTTCTACCACATACTTAACGATAACCGCCATGATCACTCTCCACGAACACTGTTTTTATGTACAGTAGCTTGATTTGTCAAGAATTACAACTGATAAAGTGCTGTTATGTACCGATACCGCGGAACCAGGTGTCATTGATATACATAATGAGCACGTATCTAATGTCGACTTTATCAATAAAAACAAATTGATATTGATAGTCTGTTTGCTCTCATTGGATGGTGTCAGGTTGCCTTTAGCATAGTTTCTAAAAATTAGCATAACAGAGTGAGATGAAAAATTAGCAACAGAAAAAGCAGACATAATTTTGACATATTTCTCTGTGTTTACTTTATTTTAACTGTGCATGCACATTGCAATGCATACTTTAAAAATGGACATTTTAATTGAGGGATCTCACGATGAATATCAAAACACTTTTAGCGACATTGGCGCTGTCTGCGGCACTGCCAATTATGGCTCAACCCGAGCAAGCATCTGCTACAACCCAGCAAGTTGCTGATGCCGTGGTGAATGTAAACCACGCCAGTGCAGAAGAGCTAACCCGTTTACCTGGTATTGGCATGAAAAAAGCACAGGCGATTGTTCGCTCTCGCGAAGAAGCGGGAGACTTTCAGGATATGGATGCTTTGTTACGGGTAAACGGAATAGGTGTGAACATTCTTGCCAAACTTAAAGGCAGGGTATCATTTTAGCGTTGTTCCAGTTTAGTCTGGTCATCTCCAGGAGCAGCTTAGGCTGCTCTTTTTATTATCTTGCCGGGTACATGTCTTGATTATTCAATTGTGCTTTGGTGATTTGTTGTTCGAGTTGTAACTTAAAGTAATCACGCTCTGACTCAGGAAGGTAGCGTAGATGCAGCTCATAAAAACGCGCTGTTTGGTATAAGTGCCGCAGTGCGGTGTTGACAACTTTAAGAAATTGCCGGGTTTCGGGGGTATCAGAGCAGGCAATGTGGCCAAGAACAAAAGGCGGGTTGTTTGCGATTTCGATGCTATGTACCTGCTCAAGTGTCAACTTGCTCGCATAGCGTTGAATCGTTGTGGGGTAAGTCAGAATAAAACTCACCCGGCCTCGCTCGAACATGGTGATGGTTGCTTTATAGCTGTCACCGCCAGGACGCCTGATTAACTGAGTTTTATCAACCCTGGCCAGCTGTGTATCCAGGTAATCGCCGTATGAGCGCTGTGCCTCCGTGAGCAAGGTGGTTCTGGGGTGTGCCTGGAGTAGGGCAATAAGGTCAGTCAGTTGCCCCTGTTCATTGAGAAAAGGGGCAAGTTCAATATTCAGTGGTAAAAAGTACAACCTGTGGCTGGGATAAAGGTGCACAGGCAAACTGAATAAATATTGTTTTGCTCGCTGGCGAGTTTTTATCCGGTTTAGGGCGCAAAAGGGTAGGTTACTTTGGAGCAGCTGATCGATGCGTGTACCCGGCGCAAGCAGCAAAGGCGGGCGGAAAAATGAAGGGGCAGTTTTTAAGATGTAATTCAGCACCAGGTTGTTTGAGTCTGTGGATATATCCAGAGGCTGTTGTGAAAAAACCATCTCGATGTCGAGCGGGTCATCGCTAAGTAGCTGGACCTGAGCACTTGCTGAAAATGCAATCCAGCTATGTAAAACCATCATGATTATGAGTAAAACAGACTGCGTGATTGTCATCATAATGTACATCTTTAAAATTGGTAAGACAGGGAGACACCCCACTCTCTGGGAGGAGCCAGGTAATGCTCCGCGACCCCGAATACTTCGGTAAAGTCATTACCACCAATCAATACCCGTTTATCTGTGAGGTTGCGTACAAAGAGTGCAACTTCCATTTGGGCTGTGATGGCATGGCTGATACGTGCATTTAACAAAGCAAAACTGCCTTGCGCACCAAGTTCAGTATTATAAACATCGTTATACGTTTTGCTGCGAAAGCCCCAGTTAAGTGATAGCTTTACCGGGTGCCGCTGTGCAATCGGCCAGTGGTAACGTAATCCTAATGCTGCAGTCCAGCGCGGTGAACGCATTACTGTACTGTCTGTTGTTACCTGCGTGGCTGTACCGACTGAATCAAATTGGGCATCGGTATACGACAGGTTACCGGAAAGGTGCCAGTCGTGTGTAGGTATGGCCTCAAAACTGGCTTCAATACCCCGAATACTGGTTTCTCCGACATTGTCGATAAAGATCTCAAGGCCGGCTTCTGTCGATTGGCCGCCCCTTAGCTGCATGGCTTTGTGTTGCATATCAAAAGCCGCTACGCTGAGCTGAAGGGTGTCTGCCAGCAATTTGGTCTTATAGCCCAGTTCATAAGCTGTCAGGTATTCGGGGTCAAATGGCTGAGCTGAAGTTGGTGAATTCGGAATGCCGTTAAACCCGCCTGATTTAAAGCCCCGTGATGCACTCAAATAGACAAAGTGTTTGTCGCTGAAGTGATACTCTATTCCGCCTTGCGGAGAAAACACGCGCCAGCTTCGTTCAATAGGACCGCCGTTTTTTTGCCCCTGAGTTTGCAGCGTTCTGTCAATCAAAATGACCCCGGCATTGTCAGCGTCACTTTGCACCTGTTGCATCTTATCTTCGAATGTGAGGCGCCCTCCAAGGTGAAAAGACCAGTGGCGTGTCAGTGCGTATTTGGCATGGGTATATATAGCGGTACTGTTAATGTCTACTTCATTATCAAAACCACTGTCTATGTCCAGACCAATATTGAGCGGGTTACCAGGCCCGCCTATGCTGGTGGGGTTGCTCAGTGGCGAGCCATCTAACGGCCCTGGTACATTTTCCAATGCCTGATATAGTCCACCAATAAAGACCAGATCAGTGAGATGATTGATGTGTTCATCAAAGTGGAATAAGCCGACTAACCAACTGAGTTGATCATCCAGGGCACTGCCGCTGATATTCAGCTCCTGACTGAACTGAAACTGGCGCTGAAAGTCCTGTGTATCACCAATCACAGCGGGATTATTATCGAAATCCCGGCCATAGGTTGCGTAGAACTCCCGATAGGCAGTTAATGACTTTACTTGCCACTGTTGCGGGGTTTGCCATTCGACAGAGAGTAAAGCCCCGGATTGATCCAGTGTGTTAAAGTTGGTACCGAGCGAAGCACTTTGGTGTGATGAGCCGAAGATCTGCAACGGCGGATAAGGGTCAGCAACGCCACTTTGTGTGACCAGATCGTTGTACAGCACCAGCAAGTCGGCCTGATCGTTTTTTGCTGCAAGGATAGACGGTGCGGACCCTGAATTAATTCTGCGCTGATCCAGAGACAACTGCGCCGTTAAATTTGGTGTTATCTGATAACGAAATTTGGCGGTGACAGCCCATTCATCTTGCCCGCCCTCAAACTCACCATTATCACGCCTGACAAAACCATCCCGATTGAGGTGAGTGAATGTCAGGCGGCTACTGAGTGAGTCGCTGAGTTCAAGGTTGGCGCGCATACGGGCATCTCGGCGTTCAAAAGCGCCCAGCGTGATTTCGCCATCTGCAAAAGTATCCGCGATGGGGTCGTGCGTGTAGATTGTGACTGCACCACCTATGGTATTTTTACCGAAAATGGCGCCCTGTGGGCCTCGCAGTACTTCTACCTGACGCACATCGTACAGGTCAAAAATCCCCCCCGGGGAACGAGCATAGTAGACCCCGTCGAGGTAGAGCCCTACACTAGGGTCAACCGTGGGCAGTGGGTCAACCTGTCCAATGCCACGGATGGTTATGTTGGCGCAGTGTGTACAGCCAGAATTTTCGCCAACTGTGGTGATATCTATATTGGGGATAAAGTACGCGGCCTCCAGCAAAGTATTGGCGTTGCGTTCGCGCAGAAATTGTTCAGACATAACAGAAATTGAGACGGGGATAGCCAATGCATTCTCTTTGACTTTACGTGCCTCAACGGTGACTTCCATCAGCTCATCAATAGATAAAGCAAATACGTCGTTGTCACTATCGGGCTGTATATCGGCCCAGGAAATTGAGCTAAACAGCACACAACTTGCGCATAAGCGCGCGATGCTGGGGAGTTTATTGTTCATTCAGTACCTTATTAATGACAATTATTCCTACTCCCTGGAGAATAATCCAGCTCTAATGACCCCATCTATCGGATCGTTGCCATTGAGTATAGCAGCTAAATTGTGGCCCGCAGGGCTAGTGTCTTAACTCAGCCAGGCAGCAGAGCGTCAGCAGAGTGATCAGTAAATCTCAATAATGTGATGGGGTGTGTCGAATGCATTAATTTGTAACATTTGAGTGTTTTTTGTACTTGTTGCTATCCGGATTTTTGTGATTTTATGGTTATGAAACAATAACCGAGAAGGAAGCTAAACCATGAAACTACAGTTGAAAACCAGCAAACTAAAGCGTCTGAATAAACAACATAAACAATTGGACCAGGTCAATACACCTCAGGTGGGAGGTGGATACACGACTAAGCCTTGGACGGTGTGGTGTGAAGAGTTGAGTAAAGGACCTGAGTGCCGCGCATAGCGCCAGAGGCTGACGAGTAGTTAAGTGGTGCGGTGCACCACTTTTTTAGGAGTGTGTTTTACGGAACTCTGAAATCGCATGGTGCAAATGAGGCCGGGCGAACTGTATTTCCAGTGGTACGGTGAGCAGAGGGTACGCCAGTCCACACACAAGTAGCACAGGTAACAGTAGCCAGCCCTCTATAAACGCCAGTGCCATAAACAGTGGCGTCAGTAGCAAAAGCTTGGCGATATTAAGCAGAATCTTGTGCGATGCTGACAGCTGGGCCAAAGCCAGTGCTTTGATACGTTGTTTATCGCGCAGTGCAAAGTCATTTAATTCGGCAAGTTTACTGAGTCTGAAAACCATTTACTTCTCATCTTTTAGCAATAAATACAGCGGCAAAGGCGATAAAACAGAGGCTGTAAAGTGCAAATATGACTTCCATCCAGCCAGGCATCGACAAGCCTGCGAAAAACCAATCTATATTACCACAATCGCCGGTTGCCGCGAAGAAGGCCGGGAGCCATTCATGCAGGGGCATAAAACTTGGAAAATTAGGTACAAAGTCACAGGTAAAAGCAAAAGGATCTGTGGTAGTTTGCATACTGATGTGCTCTTTTGCCAGTAGCCAGCCCCAAATGGCCGATATGCCCCAGCAGCTCAAGGCAATGACTCTTACAGGCAGGCTCGCTGGTGAAGCCAGTCCAATCAAGCCCGCGGCGACAATACCCAATGTGGCTGTACGTTGATAAATACACATGATACAGGGCTCAAGACCCATTCCATACTGGAAATACAGGGCGATAGCTTCTAGCACAAAAGCAGAAAAAAACAGTAAGCCCCATGCAAGCCGGGTACGAGAAAATTCAGCAAGTTTGTTTAACATAAGTGTTCCTTTTTTTGCCCATTATTATGGCTTTGTCAATGCATCCGGGCAACTGGTTTCAGACTAGTCGTGCAGTTTGACTGCTGAATGTAATATTAGTTTCAGGGACAGAGGTGTTTCAGAGATTAAATGTGGTATCTTCTGTGCCACTCAATAGTATAAGGAAAAATGAGCAATGCAGTCTGTTGTACGAGTTGGTGTGGCTGTGGTGATTAAACGCCGGGGACAAATCTTACTGGGTGAACGCATTGGTGCGCATGGTGCCCACACCTGGGCGACGCCAGGCGGTCATCTTGAAGTGGGAGAGACGATAGAGCAGTGTGCGCGACGTGAAGTACTGGAAGAGACCGGACTTGAACTGACCCGGATCACACAATTGGAATACACCAATGATGTTTTTGAATCCGAAGGTAAGCACTACATCACCTTATTTGTGCTGGGAGAGTGCTTAGAGGGTGAAGCTCAGTTACTGGAGCCTGATAAATGTTTGCAGTGGCGCTGGTTCTCACCCGATACTTTGCCGCAGCCCTTGTTTTTATCTTTGCAGAATTTATTGGCTCAAAACCCCACTGGGCTGAGTTAACACGCTGAGGTACAGGTGTCATTTCAAGACCTTATTTTGGCAAGTAGCGCGACAACCTGCCTGTTATTTGCGTTTTTATTGCTGTCTTTGGATCACAAAATACGTAAAAACAGCCGTTATCTGCTGAGCTATTTTGCGTTAATTGGGCTGGTGCAGCTGCTGGATATTGCCAGTGATACCCGTGACACCTTACACCTTTTTATCGTGCCAATGGCACTGATGCTGGGTCCGTTTTTTTATTTATACGTGGGATCTCAGACCCTTCAACAGACTGCCAGTCAGCGACAGCGGTGTTTACTCTTCTTGCCTGCTGGCTTGTTTTTGTTGCACATTGTGCTGGTCAAGACGTCAGTGCTCACAGTGCCGTTAATGGCGCATAAAACAGCCCTGATGCTAGTTGCACCAGCTGAGCTAATCTATGTCATTGCCGCCTGTCTCAGGTTAAAACAAACATCTCATTTGTTCAGCGAGACATCAGGCGCCTCTGAGCCAGTCAAACTGCGTTGGCTTCACTCTTTGTGTTACCTCAATATGCTGATCTTGATGTTTGAAATTATCTATCATATTTCATACTCAACCGGAGCGCTGTCTGTGACGCATAGCAGAGTGTTCATCAATATCGCGTTGCAGTTGTTTTTACTGCTGATAGCCTGGCAGGTGCTCCGTTCACCTGAGGTGATCTATACCGAACAGCAACGTCTGGCAGTGCGCAAAAAGTACCAAAAGTCGGGTTTGACGCCTGCGCTGTCAGCCTATTATGGGCGCAAACTGGATACCCTGATGAATGATGAGCAACTGTTTCTGGACAGTGAACTCACCTTAGGTACATTGGCAAAGCGAGTCGGGCTCAATCCACATAATTTATCGCAGTTGTTAAACGAACATGTTGGCACAGGTTATCACGACTATATCAATGGCTTTCGTGTCCGACAGGCGGCTGAGCTGCTCACAAGCACCGGTTATTCGGTGGAAGAGATTGCTTTTCGCTCTGGGTTTGGTACCCGGGCTCCATTTTATGCTGCCTTTAAAAAACACCATCACCTCACCCCTGCAAAGTGGCGTACTCAGTCTCAGCGACCCGACAGTTTGCGCCAGAGTAATTCAACGGGTCCAGAAGAATAACGCTCCAGCCATCGTTTTGAGCCGTACAACTGGATAGCCCAGACGACCATGATAGTTATGACAGCACCCGATACTTGGGTATTGGTATAGAAACCTAGCCCATAAAACCAGAACGTACAGAGCAGGCTTTGTAGTAAATAATTGCTCAGTGCCATGCGGCCTACCAGACCTAAATAATTCCGCCAGGGCTTCAGCCAGGTGCGCTTACTGATATAGGCCAGTAGAGCTATATAGCCGCATGCGGTAAGTACAGAGCCCCAGTAGTTCCACAGCGTATTTTTGAAAAAGAACTCCGGGAATTGCCAATGTTGGTGCTGATTAAGCCACAGCCCGGTGACAGATAAAGCCATACCAGTTGGAATAGCTAGCAGTGCCACATTGCGATAGCTGCGACAAGACAAGTGACCCGATATAAACCCGAATCGATAGAGCGCAAGGCCAATTAACATCAAACCAGATACCCGAAATCCCCCCCAGGCAGGAAAAGTCGAGAGGTGGAACTCGGCTGCCAGCTGCACGCGCATGCTGACTTGCTCTAACCAACCGGCAGTGAAAGCGTCCAGTTCGGCCTGATTGACGAGTACGGCATGGGCAAAGTGTTGTGCAACGACTTCGGACAACACCGGGTCTGGCAGGTGTTTGAGTGCATTAAATGTCATCAGGCTGTTGGCACTGCCAGCAGCCAGTATCAGTAATCCAAACAGCAGCGTAAGCAAAGCGGGCACACGGACAAATAACAAAGGGAGCAGACCACACAGAGCATAATAGACCAGAATGTCACCATGCCAGATCAGGTAGGCATGGATCAGACCAATGAGCAGCAGAATGGCTAACCGTCTCAGGTAATAGCCATAGGGTGACTTGCCCACAGTCAGTTGTTTATCGCAAATAAGGGCTGTACTGGCCCCAAACAGCATGGAAAAGATCGCCATAAATTTCTGGTCGGCGAAAAGATACTGTATCTGCCACCACAGATGCCCACTGATAGATTGATCTGTGTGTGCCAGGGGAGAGAAATAAGCAGCATAGGGCTCAGAGAAAAGACGAATATTCATTAACAGAATACCGAGCACGGCGGTGCCTCTGATGACGTCGAGTAACGTTTGTCTGGATTGGTACATCATAATGTTCAGCAAAATTTAAATCATGCTGAACGCTAACATGCTCAGAACGTCGGCTTGCTTAATCTGGCCGGAATTGACATCAATGTACACTTAAAATATGCAAGTAAAAAATTTAACTATTTGATACTGTTAATTATAAAGCTTGATTGGACATAGTATTTAAAAACGCGGTTATAGTTTACTTTTTTGTGGCTTTAGGCGCTTTCCTGCCAGTTTCATGAGTCGCTGAAAAGTCGGACAGGCCAGATGATTCGGCGCCGGGCAATGTGCCGCATGATGGAGGCCGTCTCTAATGGCTTGCATAGAAGCTATTTGTTTATCCAGCTCCGCGGTTTTTTGGCGCAGCAAGGCGCGGTCTATGTCTACTCCTTTGGGCAGCAGCATCTGACCGATTTCATCCAGAGATAAGCCGACAAAACGGCCCAGGTTTATGAGTGCGAGCTTCTCCAGTACTGTGGCGTCGTAATAGCGGCGCAGCCCGTGTCGACCAGCGCTGTGGATCAGGCCTTTTTGTTCGTAATACCTGAGTGTGGAAGGTTTCAGCCCGGAGGCTTTGGCGACATCAGCAATATCCATGTGTTCCTCTTTGATATGAAATCGCAGGCAAAGTGTGCCTATCAGTGCTTGACCTAAAGTCGACTTTAAGTTGTAGCATGGTTTATATCACTTGACGAGAGGAGACTATGATGAATTTTGATCCTATGTGGGATGTCCGCTTTGCCGCATCCGATTATGCTTATGGCACAGAGCCGAATGATTTTTTAAAGGCAAAAGTACAGCAGCTTAAAGGCAAGCGTGTATTGAGTCTGGCGGAAGGAGAGGGACGTAACGCGGTGTATCTGGCAAAGCTGGGTTTTGAGGTAACGGCTGTCGATGCCTCCATTAAAGGGATAGAGAAAGCACGGCTGTTGGCCGAGGCGATGAATGTGCGGGTCCAGTTTATTCATGCTGATTTAGCTGAGTTTGAACTGGGCATAGAGCAATGGGATAGTATTGTGTCGATATTTGCACCGTTTGCAAAACCTGTGCGTGTGCAATTACACCAGCGTGTGGTAAAGGCGCTTAAACCCACTGGGGTGTTCTTAACCGAGGCTTATTCACCTGAACAGATCCAGTTCGGAACGGGGGGGGGAAATGATGTGGAAACCATGCTGAGTGCGACTCAGCTGGCTGAAGAATTATCAGGGCTGGATTGGGCGCATCTTGCACAATTAGAGCGACCAGTTGTAGAGGGTCAATATCATACAGGGCAGGCTGCTGTGGTTCAGGGGATCGGCGTTAAACCTTAATGTTCCGGTAAAAAAGTATGGCGACTTGGCCAGGTGTGTTCCTTTATTCGCGCTTTTCCTTCATGATGTTACCTGAGCTAGCACCGTGGTACAGATATGCCTTGTTAGTTCTAAATCATCTGGTACAATCAGTGGATTATTGAGTTGCAGAAGCCTGTCGGTGTGCTACGCACAGAAGCACAGGCTTGTCGACGTACTTTATGTTGTCAAAAGTGGTGTTAAATGAGAATCTTTAAAGCCAAGAGCCCAGCAGGTTTTGCTGAGGAGTATATTGTCGAGTCAATTTGGAATGGCGAATTTCCTCCCGGCTCCATTTTACCAGCCGAGCGTGAGCTGTCAGAGCTTATTGGTGTTACTCGCACCACCTTGCGTGAAGTATTACAGCGCCTGGCGCGTGATGGCTGGCTGACTATCCAGCATGGTAAGCCAACGCGGGTAAACAACTTCTGGGAAACGTCCGGTCTGAATATTCTCGAGACGCTGGCACGGCTGGACGAGGACAAGGTCCCTGAGTTGACTGACCAATTGTTGTCTGCACGTACCAACATCAGCGCTATCTATACGCGTGCGGCTATTAAGTTCAATCCTCAATCTGTGGTCGACATTTTGTCTAAGCATGCGGAAGTCGCTGATACGGCTGAAGCGTTTGCTGAGTATGACTACCGAGTTCATCATCAGCTTGCCAGTGCCGGCAACAATAAAATTTACGTGCTAATCCTTAACGGATTCAAAGGACTCTATTCAAAGATTGGCTGTCATTACTTTTCAGATCCGCGTACCCGCGAACTTGCTCGCGAGTTTTATGCTGATTTGACAGCGCTGGCAGAAAAAGGCGAGCACGACGGCGCCATTACACTGATGCGTAAATACGGTCATCGCTCTGGTGAGATTTGGCAGCAGCTACGTGGTGATATGCCTGACGACATCATGGATTAAGGGTTAACCGACCCGCGTGAAAAAGCACCTTAGGGTGCTTTTTTTGTACCCTAAAATGGTTGTGACCCTGGTTAATCACTGTGCCATCAATTTATTAGATGGCTGCTATCGGATAATTCGATTGTATCCTTTTGAAGGAACAGCATAAACTGAGCGCCAAATAATACCAATTGGTATAAGGGTTGTTTTTTTATAAAACGCCTCAATAATAAGTGACAATTCACAGTGATACAGAAACACATTGCCTTATTGGCCGTGTCACTCTGTGTGAGTGTGGAACTTTGGAACTCAAACTAACTATTTGGAGATAACAATGGGTGTATTAGTAGGCCGCAAGGCACCTGACTTTACAGCAGCAGCAGTTTTAGGTAACGGTGAAATCGTAGATGGTTACAATCTACATGAGCGTATTAAAGGTAAAAAAGCGGTTATTTTCTTTTACCCACTAGACTTCACTTTCGTTTGTCCTTCTGAGCTAATCGCATTTGACAAGCGTTACGAAGAATTCCAAAAGCGTGGTGTTGAAGTGATCGGTGTATCTATCGATTCTCAATTCTCTCACAACGCATGGCGTAACACCCCTGTAAACGAAGGCGGTATTGGTCCGGTTAAGTATGACCTGGTTGCTGACGTGAAGCACGAAATCTGTCAGGCATATGACGTTGAGCACCCAGAAGCTGGCGTTGCTTTCCGTGGTTCATTCCTGATCGACTCTGAAGGTAATGTACGTCACCAGGTAGTAAACGATCTGCCTCTGGGCCGTAACATCGACGAAATGCTGCGCATGGTTGACGCGCTGGCGTTCCACGAAGAGCACGGTGAAGTATGTCCAGCTGGTTGGACTGAAGGCAAAAAAGGTATGGATGCAAGCCCTGAAGGTGTTGCTAAGTTCCTATCTGAAAACGAAGGCGACCTGTAAGCTCGACTTTGTTGTTCTGAGAAAAACCCGCTTTGTGCGGGTTTTTTTATACCCCGATTTTGCCTTGTCATGATGCACGTCCTATCGACCACTTATGATTGAGACGTTTGATTAACTCTACCGAGCCATACGCCAGCATTAAACTGATAACCGGCGTGACCAGTAGGCTAAAAAGTGTCATTTCATTCAGCATCTTACTGTTCCTTGCCTGATGTTTGTTGCGCTTCTTCTTGCTCTGGTGTGAATGACTTAATCAATGCAGCTTTGGTGCTTTCTTTCAGTTCAACCAGATTTGCTTTGATGGTCTGGCTGATGTGAGACTTCATTTCAGTGAGTATTTCCTGAGTTGCAGAAGTAGTCCCGCTATTGATTGCTGACATTGCGCTGACGCTGGCGACGGTTGTGGCATTGACGCTGGCTGTCACACTGGTATTGCCTGCTGCGATAGCGCTGGTGCTCAGACCAAAAGTCAGGATAAGAATGCTAAGTTGGGTTGCGGTTTTCATTGTCTGGTTCCTTTTGCGTTAGTTACGATGACTTTACTGTGTTAGTCGTTCTAACTATTACAAAGGTTGTGCCAGCTTAAAGAAAAATTATAAATATATGAATTATATTGTTTTTTAAGTTTTTGAACTCGCTGGTCAAAATCTAGATTGAGTATTTTGACCAGTCTGGATGGTGGTTTTAACCAATAAATGGTTAACTTTGTTCAAGTAGCTGATAGATCAATTGTTTCACGACCTGAGGTTCGAAAGGCTTATCACATAAAGCGTTCACGCCAGATTGTGCAATATTAGCCAGGTGCGTTTCATTGGCCTCAGAGGATACCATAAGGATTGGCACGTGATTATGCTCGTTGGAGTTTCGAATGGCTTCAGCCAGCTCCTGGCCGTTCACTTCTGGCATATTGAAGTCGGTAATGATCAGATCAAACATGGTGTCTTCTAATATTGTGAGTGCTTCTGCGCCATGCTCCGCTTCACTGATCCGGGTGGCACCCAGGTTGTTCAGTACCCGGCGGATGTGATTGCGCGCCAGGCGTGAATCGTCTACGACCAGGATCCGCAACTCCTGGATATCATACAAGTCCAGCTCCAGCTCTTCCGGAGAGAGAATATCCAGTGTCGCGTTGATGGCTTTACCCAGGTGCGTTTTGTTGAAGGGTTTCGGCAGAATGGCAACCACACCAGATTGCTTGAACGCTTCCAGCTGTATTCTACGCGTCTCACTGGATACCAGCATAAAGGGCAGTTGGTGATCCGCCAGCTCGGTATGGATGTGCTGCAATAAGGTGAGTGCTTCACCGTCAGGCAGATACAGTGCACTGATCACCAGATCGGGCTTGCTGTTATTCAGGCTCTCGATGGCAGCAGCAAGTGTGTCCACGCTCTCGATATTGCGGATCCCTTCTTCCTGAAGTTCGTTGCTGATGATCCGTCTTTGTGTCTGGGACGGTTCCAGAAGTAGGATGCTCAGATCTGAGCTTAAAAGTTCATTCATGGTATGACAGCAAATGTTGAAAATAAATAGTCAGATTACCTAGCAATATAACGTATTTGCAACCGTGTCGCTAGCTTGGTGAGCAGAGTGTTAAAAGGTCTTACACGAAAATGGGATGGGAGAGGCGATAGGCGAAGTTGGGGTGTTTGTCTATTGGGTAAACCTGGATGGCGCGACAGGGCGATGCGACTTTGATTGCACACGCCCGGTTTGTCATTAGCGACGAAATTCCATATTTTGTGGTAAATCGACCAGGATCAGGACTGCACCTTTGCCACCATATTCTAATGGGGCCTGATGGATTGCTAATATATCCGGGTGTTGCACCAGATATTGCGGCACTTTGTGCTTTAACACGCGTTCGCCAATGCCATGTACAACACAGGCACAAGCGACATGCTGTTTTTTGCAGGCATGGATCAACGCAGCCAGCTCATCTTTGGCCGTTTCTTTGTTCATACCATGCATGTCGAGGATCAGCTCAGGCGCGTAATCACCGCGGCGCAGTTGCTTGGCGAGATACTTGTCCGCACCCGGGCGAACATAATTGACGGTGCCATGAGTGTCTATGTCCGGAACATATTCGTCTGAAAAATAGAACTCAGCCTGATGCTGCTTTTTTTGCTCGGCGATCACTTCACCCTTAAAGCGCGTCTGACGTCTGGCTTGTTGCACGGTATCTTGTTTGAACTGACTGGTGCCCGATATTGCCTCGCGGAACAAGGCGAAATCATCAGCTGGCAGTTGTGAGTTTGGTTTATCTGTGTTCATAGCGCCATTTTAAAGAAAAAAAGCGTAAAAACCTAGCGTAAAAACCGTTACAATGCCGCCATGCATTTAGTAGTGAGAGCAACTCATGAGCGACTCTGTTATTTCTCAGGCGATGGCTGAAGAAGCCTATCAGGATTTAGTCACCATACAGGATTGGTTACGCTGGACTGCCAGTCAGTTTGCGGGCAATGGTGTATTTTTTGGTCATGGCACCGATAACCCATGGGATGAGGCGGTTAGCCTGGTTCTGCCATTGCTTAACTTGCCCGTTGATGCGCCGAAAGAGTTAATCAGTGCGCGCCTGACACACAGCGAGAAAGTCAGGCTGGTAGAGTACCTCAGATTGCGCATCGATGAGCGTATTCCGGTTGCTTACCTGACTAATCAGGCCTGGTTTGCGGGGCTGCCGTTTTATGTGGATGAGCGTGTGCTAGTGCCCCGTTCGCCTTTTGCTGAGTTAATCGAAACGCAGTTCACGCCGTGGTTAAAGTCACCGGAAAAAGTGACGCGTATATTAGATATGTGTACGGGATCGGGGTGTATTGCAATCGCGCTGGCCAAAGCTTTTGAACAGGCTCAGGTGGATGCGGTTGATATTTCTTTCGATGCCCTGGCGGTGGCCGAAATGAATATTCATGATCATCAGGCACAGGAGCAGGTATTTGCGATTCAGTCCGATGTGTTCAGCGGTGTACCTGGGCAGCAATATGATTTGATCGTAGCAAACCCACCTTATGTTGATGCGGAAGACATGGCGGATCTCCCTGAGGAGTTCCACCATGAACCAGAACTTGGCCTGGCCTCAGGTGAAGATGGCCTGGATGTGACCCGGACTTTATTGCAAGAGGCTGCCGGACATCTTACAGATGAGGGCTTGTTATTTGTCGAGGTGGGTAATTCTATGGTACATATGGAAGCGCTTTATCCAGGCGCGCCATTTACCTGGCTGGAATTTGAACGCGGCGGACTGGGCGTGTTTGTGATCAGTAAAAAACAGTTACTGGATTACTTTAACGACTAAGTGTTTTCCTGCAGGCAGGGAAGCGCGATGGTGTTTTTTTGGAATGAGGAAAATCAATGGCAGGCAACAGCATAGGCCAATTATTTAAGGTATCGACTTTTGGTGAAAGCCATGGTCTCGCACTGGGCGGTGTAGTAGATGGCGTCCCGGCGGGGCTTGAATTGGACGAAGCGGATCTTCAGGTGGACCTGGACAGGCGCAAACCTGGGCAAAGCCGCTATACAACTCAGCGCCGCGAGGGGGATGAAATTAAAATCCTCTCTGGGGTGTTCGAGGGGAAAACAACTGGCACCAGTATTGGTTTGTTAATCGAGAATACCGATCAGCGCTCCAAAGACTACAGCAAAATCAAAGACGTTTTCCGCCCTGGTCACGGTGACTACAGTTATTGGCACAAATACGGACACCGCGACTACCGCGGTGGCGGACGCTCGTCAGCCAGAGAGACAGCCATTCGTGTTGCGGCGGGTGGCATTGCTAAAAAATACCTTAAGCAGGTGCATGGTGTTGAGATCCATGCCTGTTTGTCCCAGCTCGGGCCGATTAAAGCTGAGCAGTTTGACTGGCAACAGGTTGAGCAGAACCCCTTTTTCTTTCCCGATGTAACCAAACTGGACGCACTGGACGAATATATGCGGGATCTGAAAAAGCAAGGTGATTCGGTTGGCGCCAAAGTCAAAGTGGTGGCAAAAGGGGTTCCGGTTGGCTTAGGCGAGCCGGTATTCGACAGACTGGATGCTGAACTGGCGCACTCTCTGATGAGTATCAATGCCGTAAAAGGCGTTGAGATCGGTGACGGCTTTGAGGTGGTTGAGCAAAAGGGCTCAGAGCACCGCGACGAGCTAACGCCAGAAGGGTTTACCAGTAATCATGCTGGTGGTGTACTGGCGGGTATCTCGACAGGCCAGGATATCATTGCTTCCATCGCACTTAAACCGACTTCCAGTATTACGATCCCGGGTCAGAGTATCAATACGCAAAATGAGTCGGTAGAGATGATCACCAAAGGGCGTCATGATCCGTGTGTTGGGATCCGGGCGATACCGATTGCAGAAGCTATGATGGCAATCACTTTGATGGACCACTTACTCAGACAACGTGGTCAGAATCCACATGTTGAGTTATCCCACGGTCCTATCCCTGCGCAGCGCACTTAACGGCGCTCAGGAGAAAAAAAGCCAGCGCAATGCCGCTGGCTTTTTTGGTTAGCTTACCGCTTCAAGAAAACGACGTTCTACTTCCTGCCAGTTAACCACCTTGTAAAAAGCCTCAATATACTCCGGTCTGCGGTTTTGATACTTGAGATAGTAGGCGTGCTCCCACACATCGAGCCCTAACACAGGCGTCAGACCGTCCATAAATGGACTGTCCTGATTGAGTGAGCTGGTGACCTGCAGACGCTTTTGATCATCCACGACCAGCCACGCCCAGCCGCTTCCAAAACGACTTACCGCAGCCTGGGTAAATTGCGTTTTAAATGTGTCGTAATTGCCAAAGTGCTTGTCAATGGCTGCGGACAGCTCTCCCTGATGCAGCTGCCCGCCTTGTGGCGACATGACTTCCCAGAATAAAGAATGATTGTTGTGACCACCGACGTGATCGCGTACAGCACCACGCAATGTCTCCGGGAGATCATGGATATTGGTTAGCAATTCTATGGTGGATTGACCTTCAAACTCGCTGCCTTCAAGCGCAGCATTGGCTTTGTTGACATAAGTCTGGTGATGCAGAGTGTGATGGATCTCCATGGTTTTGCTGTCAATATGCGGCTCTAACGCATCATAGGCATAAGGTAACGCGGGCAGTGTAAATGCCATACTTCTCTCCTTTAAATTAATGATAATGGTGTGCTGATTGGGGAGTATTGAGTGCCTGAGTGGCCCAGTTGACCAGGTTTTTATGGGCTTTATGGGCGGTAATAAAGTGCATTAACTCAGTTCGTGTTCGCATACAATGGCGCATGGCAATCCAGCCAACTTGCGGGTTGGCATGGTCGCATAGCTGGATCATACTTTGATGGACGTCAATGAGCTGCTCACATGCTTTGTGCGGTAAACCCAGCGCCAGGTAGCAATCAGCCAGGTTGTGTGAGGCGACAATTAGCGCCGGGCAACAATGCATCAGTGCATCTTCCTGGAGCTGCGGATCATACTGATGAGTAAAGTGGGCAATTAAATTGCTCACCAGATACAGTGCGCTCTGGTAGTGGTCTCTTGCGCTATAGAATGATTGATTTTCAAAAGCATCGTTCCCAGCGGTGATGGCTTTTTGCCAGGGGGCTAACGCATGCTCTAACTGCTCTGCCGCGCTATTCGACGTTGAATTAGTTTGCAGCATAAGGACTCCTCGTCAAGGGTTACCGGATTTGAACCACTCAATTGTTACAGTTTGAATATGAAAACATAAATGGGAATGATTGTCATTTATATTTGATCTTAATTGAATGTATGCTGCATATTATTGGGTATCAGAAATGGTGCGGAGTTAAGAAGCTGGGTGGCTAAGGCGGTAACAGAGCGGAAAATTAGCGCGTGGAGGACACGCGCTTACTCATTAAGCTTTTAATGCCAGTACAGCATCAATATCGGCAGCATTGTGGCGCTCTCTCAATTGCTCCCAAGGCTCACCGAAGGTACGGTTGACGATCCTGCCTCGTTGTACGGCAGGGCGTGCATCCAGTTGTTTTGCCCAGCGTACAACATGCTCATATTGGTGAACCTGTAAAAACTCACCGGCGTCGTACATTCTGCCTAGTGCAAGGCTGCCATACCAGGGCCAGATGGCAATGTCGGCAATGGTGTATTGCTCACCGGCAACATAGGTATTATTTGCCAGGTGTTTATCCAGTACATCAAGCTGACGTTTTGCTTCCATGGCAAAGCGGTTGATGGGATATTCTTGCTTTTCATCTGCATAGGCATAGAAGTGGCCAAACCCGCCACCAACGAAGGGTGCCGAGCCTTGTGCCCAGAACAACCAGTTAAAGGTGTTTATTCTGTCTGTGCCTGATGCGGGCAATAGCTGTTCAAATTTCTCGGCCAGGTAAACGAGGATGGAAGCAGATTCAAATACATTGATTTCATTTTCGCCGCTTTTATCAACCAAAGCAGGAATTTTCGAGTTCGGGTTGACGCCTACAAAGCCTGAAGAAAACTGCATACCCTCACCAATGTGGATCATGTGTGCATCATATTCGGCCTCACTGACTCCAAGCGCCAGAAGCTCTTCCAACATAATGGTAACCTTTTGCCCATTTGGTGTGCCCATTGAATAGAGTTGCAGTGGGTGTGCGCCCACGGGCAGTGCTTGCTCATGGCGGGCACCGGATTCCGGGCTATTGATATTGGCCCATTTGTTGTCGCTGCTAGGCTGGTGTGTCCACACTTTGGGTGGGGTATACGTGTTGTTACTCATAAGTTCTCCTTGATTCAAATCGGGGGGTAACAGATTAACTCCACCTTAACGTTAATTTTACCGAACTGCCAGTAGCAAAGAGTCTTAAATTGGCTTCAATATACGGTGGAATGAGGGTAACGAGCGGGAACCGCCGTTACCCCGTTATGGAACGTTTATTGTCCCTGATTCATTTCTGTGAGTTTATTGCCCACAGGCACAGAGAAGTTATAACCATCAAATTTGTCCCAGTTAATTGACCAGGTCATCACACCGCCAAAAGCGGGATAAGGCTGGCTGGGCGTAATCGTACCGCATTGCGTACCTTTGGTCAGACAGTCCAGTGCCGCAATAATATTGGCAATAGGTGCCTGACCTGAGTTGGCCGACTGCGGACCTGAGGGTAGTCCAATGGCAACCTGATCATCTCTCAGTGGCATAAAGCGACTGCCATCGGCAAGATCAAAGCCTTCAATCAGCATTTTTGCGTGGGCGACCATCATGTTAACTGATCCTTCCGGCGCACTGCCTGGCTCGTATGGATTGGGCAGTCCACCATTGTTGTAGAGCTGCACATGCAGTAAATCCAGCGTGTCTCTGAGTTCGTTGATCAATGGAATGTATGCGCCCCAAATGCCGGAGTAGGCTATCATGCCCCCATGTACATAAGGGTGCTCGGGTGCCATGGTTAAGACCATGTCTCCGCCCATATTCTGCTCTATCTGTTTAATTGCCCTGGGTAAACGAGCCTGTATCTGAGAGCCGTGTAACAGGTTTGAGCCACTTTCAAGGTCAATATCTAGGCCATCAAATCCCCATTCCTGAATAATGGCTGTGAGGCTGCTGACAAAATTCGCTTCATCAGCATCTGTGTTCAGCGTAATGGTGCCTTCAGCGCCACCCAGGCTGAGCACAAAAATTTTGCCCTGGGCCTGTAGTGCCTGCATATCGGTTTTGAATTTAGCGGGATCGATGGGTGGGCAGTTAGAGCGGATGTCCTTTTCAAAGGGCTTGAAGTGAACCGTACCATTAGAAGAGCGGTCGTTTTCCGCAAAGGCAATGTCGATGATGTCCCAGGCATCTGAGATCTGATCCAATGGAATAGGGCAGCCAGCCGGGTTAACAAAGTTGTGCCAGTAGCCTATGAGTTTATGGGTTTTGCCAACCGGCGGCGTAATGACAGTGACAGTGGCGGCCGGGCTGCTTGCAGTATCTCCCGATGTGCTGGTCGCAGTTGCATAGATACTGTGTTGTCCAACGGTTGCTGGTGCGTAGTTAAACTCATAAGGTGCCTGGGTATCACTGCTAACTTTTACCCCGTTGGCATAAAAATCGACCATCGAGATCTGACCGCTGAGCGCCTGAGCATTGGCTTTGATAGAAATGGTATTACCCAATACATATTGAGTACCCGAAGTCGGGGCGGTTAAATCAACGACCAGTGGCTGATCTGTAACTGTAACCTGGAGAGATTGTTGGCTCTGATTGCTCTCATTATCGGTTGCAACGGCACTGAGTATAACCGGCCCGGTGTTGGTTGGAGTCCACTCAACAGTCAGTGTATTTTGTGCGGTACTGCCAAGTAAGGTTTGATCAGCAAATAACTCTAACTGCGAGATAGTCCCGTCGGCATCGGAGGCACTGACAGCAATTTGTGTCGGCTGGTTACGCAGCAAAGTGGCATTATCGTTAGGCTGACTAAAGCTAATCTCGGGCGCGATCGCACAGATCCCCAAATCGCGTGTCTCTGAGTTCGTTGATCAATGGAATGTATGCGCCCCAAATGCCGGAGTAGGCTATCATGCCCCCATGTACATAAGGGTGCTCGGGTGCCATGGTTAAGACCATGTCTCCGCCCATATTCTGCTCTATCTGTTTAATTGCCCTGGGTAAACGAGCCTGTATCTGAGAGCCGTGTAACAGGTTTGAGCCACTTTCAAGGTCAATATCTAGGCCATCAAATCCCCATTCCTGAATAATGGCTGTGAGGCTGCTGACAAAATTCGCTTCATCAGCATCTGTGTTCAGCGTAATGGTGCCTTCAGCGCCACCCAGGCTGAGCACAAAAATTTTGCCCTGGGCCTGTAGTGCCTGCATATCGGTTTTGAATTTAGCGGGATCGATGGGTGGGCAGTTAGAGCGGATGTCCTTTTCAAAGGGCTTGAAGTGAACCGTACCATTAGAAGAGCGGTCGTTTTCCGCAAAGGCAATGTCGATGATGTCCCAGGCATCTGAGATCTGATCCAATGGAATAGGGCAGCCAGCCGGGTTAACAAAGTTGTGCCAGTAGCCTATGAGTTTATGGGTTTTGCCAACCGGCGGCGTAATGACAGTGACAGTGGCGGCCGGGCTGCTTGCAGTATCTCCCGATGTGCTGGTCGCAGTTGCATAGATACTGTGTTGTCCAACGGTTGCTGGTGCGTAGTTAAACTCATAAGGTGCCTGGGTATCACTGCTAACTTTTACCCCGTTGGCATAAAAATCGACCATCGAGATCTGACCGCTGAGCGCCTGAGCATTGGCTTTGATAGAAATGGTATTACCCAATACATATTGAGTACCCGAAGTCGGGGCGGTTAAATCAACGACCAGTGGCTGATCTGTAACTGTAACCTGGAGAGATTGTTGGCTCTGATTGCTCTCATTATCGGTTGCAACGGCACTGAGTATAACCGGCCCGGTGTTGGTTGGAGTCCACTCAACAGTCAGTGTATTTTGTGCGGTACTGCCAAGTAAGGTTTGATCAGCAAATAACTCTAACTGCGAGATAGTCCCGTCGGCATCGGAGGCACTGACAGCAATTTGTGTCGGCTGGTTACGCAGCAAAGTGGCATTATCGTTAGGCTGACTAAAGCTAATCTCGGGCGCGATCGCACAGATCCCCAAATCGCTCCAGGCGTCCTGCCAGTGTTGACCTGTGCCGGGCTCGTAGGCCCATGCAGCACTGGAGCTGCACCAGCCAGCGATGTCGCAGCGATATTTGCGATTATTGTGTGCTACCAGCTCACCACTTTGATAGCTTTGACCAGCTCGATAAGTGCTCAGACCTGCGCAGCCACCTGAGCTTGCAGCGCTCACCTCAATGGTCACACTGGCTTCAGCGGTTGCACCTTTGTCGTCTTGTGCAATGACTCTGAGCTGTTTGCTGCCGGGACTCACGGTCACAAAATCATGGCGAAAAGGTGGGGTATTGAGCGTTGTCAGGCGCTGAGCATCTCGCCACATTTCGACCTGCACAACCTGGCCATCTGTGTCAGTGGCCTGCACGGCAAGGCTAACGGTATCGCCAACTTTAAATGCTTGGTTGTTTGTCGGTGTATCAATGGTGAGAGCGGGAGGTACATTGCCGTTGTCATCTCGCACCGTAATGCCAGCTGTTGCAGGTGTACTGAGGTTTCCTTTGGCGTCTACTGCCACTGCGCTCACTGTGTGCATACCCAGCTGTGCAGACCAGGTAAGCTGATAAGGAGGCTGGCTGAGTATACCGACACTGATGTCGTTAACAAAAAACTCAACCTGGGCGAGATCGCCATCCTGATCACTGGCATTTGCAGCAAAAACAGCGCTGTCATTTTTGTTCAGCACAGCGCCATCCTGGGGGCTTACCAGGGTAACCACCGGGGCGTTGCCGCTGATGCACTGGCCAAGTTGTCGCCATACGTCAAAGGTATCGGAATTGTTCGCGGGTCGCTCATTTTGATTGAACCATTTTGCTTCATAAGCTTGAGCCTGAGCACGCACTTGATCGCCTTTGCGGTACACCGTTGAACTGGACCATTCGGCGAGCGCGCTGCAGTCATAGTTGGCGGTATCGGCCTGAGCCCAGCTGTGTACTGCAATCATTTGCAGGCCTGCGGCACAGCATATCTTCATTAACTTTCTTGTGTTCATAGATCACTCCGTTTTACATGTTGTATGTTTTGTAGACAAAACATTGACAGCATAGGGTGAAAAACAACCAGGATCAATCTGCGGACGTATGCTTCTCTTTGATTGTGACAACTCGTTGTGGAAACGGGATTTCTATGTTGGCGGTCTGGATTGCGGCATAAATGGCACCGTTGATAGTCAATTTATGCTCGATGATTTGAGTGGTCGGCACCCAGTAACGGTAGCTGATCAGTACGGCACTGTCGCCAAACGCTTCTATACCAACCTGAGCTTGCGGGGTGCCTGCGACCGCTTCATGGTTCGATAAAATACCATTGATAATCGCAATTGCCTGCTCGGCGTTGGCACTATACGCGATGCCAATTTCTCCTTTCACCAGCGAGTGGGCGAAGGAGTTTTGCATAATTTCACCAATGATATGCTTATTAGGGATGGTGATTTCAACCTTTTCCTCATTGACCAAAATGGTATGACCCAGCTCAATGCTTTTTACCTGACCACACACGCCTTTAACAGCGATTGTATCGCCCACCACAAACGGTCGGGTCGCAATGATGGCTAAGCCAGAGCCGTAGTTGGATAACATGCCCTGGACTGCGAGACCAGCCCCCAGTGAGGCCGCACCGATTGCGGCCACAAACGGGGTCACACTGATCCCTATTTTGCCCAGTGCAATGATGGTGAACATAATAATGAGCAGCACTTTGACTACGTTGCTGATGAAGTTTGTCAGTGTCACATCAATATTGTGTTTGAGCATCAGGCGTTCGGTGGCTTTAGCCAGCTTTTTAGCCAGCCACAGACCGAACAGTAAGATCACCAGGGCACCAAATAATTGCATACTGTAGGTAACCAGGTAGTCTCGGATCAGCACGTAGTAGTGTTCAATTTGTGCAATTTCTTGTTCTATCATGCTGTGCTCCTGCCTTGCTGTTATGATATGTGTGAGCGCTTATCGGTTGATGACATTGGGGTTTCTTTTAGTTTAGCTGATTATGCCCTGTAATAGCGTAAAAAGCACTGGCACCCAGCTCGCTGTGATCACGGCGCTGATTATCATTGCTGCGGAGGCAAAAGCACCGGCGGCAGGATGATGTTCCATCGCTGCGGCTGTGCCGATCGCGTGACAGGCCACACCCAGTGCGACGCCTTTGGCCTGAGGCTGTGTCACGCCGACTAAAGTAAGTAGTGATAAGCCAAATACGCCGCCCAGCACACCAATCAGGATCACCATAATGGCGGCAATACCGGGCAGGCCGCTCAGTGTGTCTGTTACGATCAGTGTAATAGGTGTGGTGACTGACAAAGCCATTAACGACGCCATGAGGGGCTCAGGTGCACTAAACCACTGACAGAGGATAAAGGCTGTGATTGTCGCACAAGAGATCCCCAAAAAGCTGCTGAGGCTAATGAGCAGCAGGTAAGGTCGTATCGCATGGAGCTGTTGGTATAACGGCAAAGCGAGGGCAACCACAGCTATCTCCAGAAAGAAACTGATCGGTGTGGTGGCATTGCGGTAGTCTATATAGTCAATATTGCCGAACAGCAGAACGACACTGATAAGTACAATGCAGAGCAATACGGGGTTGAGCATAGGTGAGCGCCAGCGTTGATTGACGCGTCGCATGATGGCAAACAGGATTAGCGTGAACGCGCAGCCCATGAGCATACTAATCATGAAACCTGCCCTGACTTGCCAGTTTGCCCGTCAGTAGTAAGCCCAGTGCGGGTACCAGGATGATCACGCTTGCCAGCAGCCAGGCATATTGGCTGAATATTGTCAGATAATTTATCAATCCAACGCCAGCAGGTATAAAAAACAGTGCCATATACTTTAAAATAGGATTACAGGAAGGAAGTAAATACTCACTCTTCAATAAGCCGGACTGCAACAGTCCAAACAGGAGTAACAGCCCCAGCAAAGGGGCAGGCAAGTTCAGTGCAAAGCTAGCAGTGATGAGTCTGGCAGCCCAGAGGCACCCAATCAGAATAGCCAGGGATGCGATAAATCTAAGAGCAATCATCATAATAGACACGTTCGTGATTAAGCCTTGCGTTATTCTGGATGCAATCTGTGGCGCACACAATGCGACCTTATTACCATTTGCCTCTTGGGCGATAGGGTTTGGCTTGTTCCGTTTGACGGCCATTATGCATCGCAGTGCGGGTATTTTTCGACAGTAACAACTTAATCTGATACCAGGTTTCCTGTCTCAATAGTTTACGCCGAGGCGGATGATAAGCATGATTGTAAAGGTGTTTGATGGCCGCCAGCGCATCGGGTGATATGTGTGCGAGTTGAGCGAGTCGTTGTTTTATCGTGTCCAGTGGGTCGTCGCTGATTTGTGTAACGAGTCCCAGCTCACAGGCTTTATGGGCATCGATACGTTGTGGATTAGAAGCCAGCCAGAGCGCTTGATCATGACGCACGATACCAGGCAACATCAGACTGGTACTCATGTCTGGACACAGCCCCCAGCGCGCTTCCATAATGGCGAACTGAGCATCGGGTGACACAATACGATAATCTGCGCCCAGGGCGATGTGTAAACCCCCTCCCAGGCAATTACCACGGACTAATGCGAAAACAGGCACGGGCAGAGCACGCCAGCCCAGCGCAACACGCTGTACCAGATTGGCATTACCCGGTAGCCATTTCCCCAGCAATGATAAGATATTGCGGGGCTTTTTCATGACCGCACTGACATCCAGACCTGCGCAAAAATGTGCACCCTGACCCTGGATCACAACAGCGCGCAACTGACGATCTCGTTTGAGCGTATGGATAATGTGATCCAGCTGCCTGAACATCTCAAAGGATAACGCATTTTGTTTTTCAGGCCGGGAGAGGGTAACCCAGGCGATGCCATCAGTTGTCTCTAACTGGACCATATCTTTCCCCTTTTGCAGTGCATCTTCATTATTCTTGTCGAGCCAGCATAGAGTATTTACTTTAAACTTACCACCGTTGTGGGTGGTACTGTGAGTAGGTCAATTTACTGTTTTCATGCATTTGGGCGACATTTTTGTTAAAACTAACTAAAAGCCGTAGCCTTGTAAATTTGCAATTTGCTACTATACCCCTCAATTTTGACAGACGAGGTGATGTAATGTCTGCACGTTTAAGTTCTATCGAAGAAGCAACGCAACAAGCCTATGATATTTTCCTTGAGCTGGCCGGTGATAACCTGACTGCTGAAGACGTTGAGTTGTTCGACAGCCAAAGTGAAGAATTTGGCTTTATTGAAGACAGTGTACCTGATGACAGCTGGCATACTTTGGTTGCCTATGATCAGGAAGCAGTAAGAGAAATCAGTGCAGTGAAACACGCCATCTTTTTCCTTGTCTGTGCTGGGTTGTTACTTAGTGCGCAGGCCCTGGCCGTTGATCCGTTTGAAGATTTCCACGAATATGGGGAATTGTCGGAAGAAGAGATCCATGCGCTTCATGAAGGAGAGTTTTTATACGGTGACGTTGAGTTTGGTGTTTTGCTCAATCGGGGCAATACCAGCAATACCGCGTTTAAACTTAAAAGTAATCTCTATCAGGATTTTAAATACTGGCGTAACCAGTTTAAGTTTGATGGGGCTTATCGTCGCGAGGTTGACCCGGACACCAACATTGAAGATGAAACCGCGTCCCGTTACTTCATTTCCGCACAGGGTAACTATAAAATAGGACAGAAGAATACGTCCTTGTTCCTGTATGGCGACTATGAGCTGGACAAGTTCAATGGTCGTGAATACACCACCACTTTTGTTATCGGTTATGGTAAACGTGTCTTCGAAGGACGCAAAAATACCGTTGATGTAGACGTGGGTCCGGGTTTGTCTATGTACAGGCGAGATGATGAGACCGAGTTAGAGCCTGAACAGGAAAGGGTTGAGCGCGGTCACCTGTTGCGTGCTGCATTACAGTGGGAACGCACCGTTTCTAAGCGCACGCGTTTTAATCAGGATATCAGTTATGAAAGATCTGTATCGGGTCTGGGTGCACGTATTTTTTCAGAAACAGCTTTGATCAGCCAGGTCATGGGCGGTGTTTCCATGAAAGTGGCCTACACCTATCGTTATCACTCTCAGCCTGAAGAAGGCAAAGAGAAAGTCGATAGCGAAATCGGTGTGACGCTTGTTTATAGTTTTAATTAAGGTAGTAAGTGCATGTATAAAAAGACGCAATGGTCTTGGATAATTTGGGCGTTTTTAGGCTGGTTTGCCACTTTTGTCGCCATGGCAATCTATTTGTTGGGCCATAATGCACTACTGTATGGTTTCATTGGTATTTTGGCGCTGATAGGTTACCTGTTCTACGGACTCACTGTGCAGGTAGATAAAGTACAGCAAACAGTGAGCTGGTGGTTTGGCCCGGGCATACTGAAGAAATCGGTTAAGATAACAGAGTTACAGTCGTTCGCGGCCGTGACAAACTCGTTTCGCCATGGCATTGGTGTCAAGATCACGCATGATGGCTGGGTGTATGCTGCGCATGGCTTCAAAGCCATTGAGTTTGTGCTTGAGGATGGCTCACAGTACCGTATTGGTACTAACGACCAGGAAGGCGTGCTTGCAGCGCTTGAGGAGATCAAAAAAAGCGCCAAATAGGCGCTTTTTTAGTGTGTGGGTGCGTGAGTGCTAGTGCGCACATCCGCCCTCGCTGTGGACGTGACCATGTGCCAACTCTTCCGCTGTTGCTTCACGAACTTCCAGAATTTCCACATCAAAGTTTAACGTGATACCGGCAAGAGGATGGTTGCCATCAACGATGACGTCGTCGCCTTCTACGCCAATCACAATCACCGTTTGCTCACCTTCGTCTGTGGTGGCGCGAAACTGCATACCGACTTCTACTTCCATGTCTTCGAACATGCTTTTAGGCACAGCCTGCATTAAGTTATCGTGACGTTCGCCATAGCCATTTTGTGGTTCAACAGACACGCTGAGTTTGTCGCCGGCCTGTTTGCTCATCAGCGCCTCTTCCAGGCCTGAAATTAAATAACCCGTACCTACGATAAACTCAAGCGGTTCATCATCAAAGGTGTTGTCTATGCTGTTGTCATCATTGTCCAACACAGCGTAGTGCATTTTTACAACGGTATTCGGGGCAATCTTCATAATCTTTCCGCTTAATTGTCTTCTAAAGAGTAGGGAAGTGGCTGAATAGCCAGCTCAACTTCCGGGTGCGTTTTGCAACGCAAAACTGCTGAATCAGTCAAATCGTTGGCCATCACGGCCAGTGCATAATAGTCCTGACTGGCGCTGTCGTAGGCCTGGTGGATCACTTTGCCTGCCCGGCGCCAGTTGTCGCCTTCCAGTTGGACTTCAAGCTCTGATTCCTGAGGATGCGCGCTGGCCTGGCCCTTTACGATATAAAGCGCACGTTTATTTTTACCCAAATAACGCATCCGGGCCACCGTCTCCTGACCAGTATAGCAGCCTTTCTTGAAGCTGATCGCACCCAGCGCCTGTAGGTTTACCATTTGAGGCACGTATTCATCGACACTGGTTTCACCAAGTTGTGGTTCTCCAGCCAGGATTGTGGCACTGTCAAACGGTGTTGGGTCAGTGTGAAGCGCAACACCCTGTGGCAGTGTGTAGCCATGCTCGACAATGAGTAAAAGGCGCTGGTCATCCAATTTCAGCGCTTTGTTATTATCACCAAATGTACAGGCGTTGGCATCTTGAGCAAAGCTGAGCCCCAACAGATCGCACGTTTGGGGTAGGTCATCCGTCAGTATGCCCAGCACCTGATGATGCGTTATTTCAATATCAACCTTGGCAAATACGCCATATTTTTTGAGCTCCCGGCAGGAAGCGTCGGTCTCGGCCTGAGACCCGAGCAGCAGATAGGCATCGTTTAATTTACTGAGCCTGAGGGTCGCCCACAATTTACCTTTCGGGCTGCAATGCCCGGCCCAAAGGAAGTTATCATCCGTTAGCAGATTAAGATCCTGGGTGACCTGGCCATGCAGGTAACTTAACTTATCGGCGCCGCTTACAGAGATCAATTGTAAACTAAGAGGATATGCATTTGCTTGTGCCATCTTATTGATCCTTGTTGAAGAATTTACCTAATATTACCGCAAATCTTGCGACTGAGATAGGCGCGAAGGGCGCGATTATTGTTTCTTCACACAGTTAACGCGCACCGCAGGATACGTTATAATCACGGTGACACAATAAAATTTAAGGGTATGTGGAAATTATGGCTGAGTTGTATTCAAAGGCTCGTACAAAATGGGCATGTCGCCGTGGCATGCTGGAGTTGGATATTTTGCTGGAGCCTTTCGTTGATGAAGCGTACGACCAGTTATCTGAGCAGGATAAGTTGGTGTTTCAACGTTTACTGGAAGTAGAAGACCCCGATTTATTTGCCTGGTTTATGGGCCATGAAGCGTGTCCATATCCTGAGCTGGACACTATGGTAAAGTTTGTTCTTGACCGGGTCCGCGCTTAGTTTTTATTTCCAGCAAAATACACCTGACCACAAAATTATTGTGGTCTTTTTTTGTTGCCTGATGTCAGCGTTGCTTATCGTGACGCCAACACTTTGGTGGTGGCATTTGGCAACGTGCTTTTTGGGGTATCGCTTTGCCAGACACAGGATGAAACACTATTTCGTTTTGTCAGGGCAACTGGGTATGTTACCAGAGCAAGGCACACTCATTGTGTCTGCCGGACAGCAGCGTTGGCAGGGGCAACTCAAGTCTGCGCGCCTATATTTTCATTATTCGCTGTTACTAACTGTGCAAACAGATAAAGGAACCCGGCATATCGGGATTATGCGTCACGCTATGCAAGAAGAACACTGGCGACAATTATGCCGCCAGGTATTTTCGATGGTATGAGGCTTCTCCAGGTTAAGCGGAGGAGTGTAATTTACTCAATCAGACTGGCGTTTTGGCGCGTCTGAGCTGAGCACTGTCGGCTCTGTGGTTTCAGCACTGTCCGGAAAGTCCAGCGTATAGTGCAACCCTCGGCTTTCCTTTCTGGCCAGCGCGCTGCGAATGATCAGTTCAGCCACCTGTACCAGATTACGCAGTTCTAGCAGGTTATTGCTTACCCTGAAGTGAGAGTAATACTCCTGAATTTCCTGTTGCAATAACTCAACCCGGCGAAGTGCCCGCTCTAGTCGCTTGGTTGAGCGTACAATGCCGACATAGTCCCACATAAATAATCTGAGCTCGTGCCAGTTGTGGGTGATCACGACTTCTTCATCTGAATCATTGACCTGGCTTTCATCCCATTCAGGTAACTCAGGCGGAAGCGGCTGAGTGTCTAATTTTGCGAGGATGTCTTTGGCCGCAGCATGCGCAAATACAATACACTCGAGTAGCGAATTACTTGCCATGCGGTTGGCACCGTGAAGCCCGGTATAGGCCACTTCGCCTATGGCGTATAAATTGCTGATGTCGGTCAGACCGTTAAAGTCTGTCATGACGCCACCACAGGTATAATGTGCCGCAGGGACGACCGGGATCGGTTCTTTGGTGATATCCAGGCCGACACTCAGGCATTTCGCATAGATAGTCGGGAAATGTTCTATGATGAAGTCTTTGTCTTTATGAGAAATATCCAGATAGACACAATTGGCACCCAGACGCTTCATCTCGTAGTCGATAGCGCGAGCGACAACATCACGGGGTGCTAACTCTTCCCGATCATCAAAATCTGGCATAAAGCGTGTGCCATCCGGGCGTCTCAGCAAAGCGCCTTCGCCTCGCATGGCTTCAGTGATCAGAAAATTCTGAAGCTCGGGGTGGTACAGGCTGGTTGGGTGAAACTGATTGAATTCCATGTTTGCCACACGACAGCCGGCACGCCACGCCATCGCGATACCATCACCACTGGATACATCCGGGTTAGAAGTATAAAGATACACTTTACTCGCGCCACCTGTTGCCAGGGCAATTTTCGATGGTATGAGGCTTCTCCAGGTTAAGCGGAGGAGTGTAATTTACTCAATCAGACTGGCGTTTTGGCGCGTCTGAGCTGAGCACTGTCGGCTCTGTGGTTTCAGCACTGTCCGGAAAGTCCAGCGTATAGTGCAACCCTCGGCTTTCCTTTCTGGCCAGCGCGCTGCGAATGATCAGTTCAGCCACCTGTACCAGATTACGCAGTTCTAGCAGGTTATTGCTTACCCTGAAGTGAGAGTAATACTCCTGAATTTCCTGTTGCAATAACTCAACCCGGCGAAGTGCCCGCTCTAGTCGCTTGGTTGAGCGTACAATGCCGACATAGTCCCACATAAATAATCTGAGCTCGTGCCAGTTGTGGGTGATCACGACTTCTTCATCTGAATCATTGACCTGGCTTTCATCCCATTCAGGTAACTCAGGCGGAAGCGGCTGAGTGTCTAATTTTGCGAGGATGTCTTTGGCCGCAGCATGCGCAAATACAATACACTCGAGTAGCGAATTACTTGCCATGCGGTTGGCACCGTGAAGCCCGGTATAGGCCACTTCGCCTATGGCGTATAAATTGCTGATGTCGGTCAGACCGTTAAAGTCTGTCATGACGCCACCACAGGTATAATGTGCCGCAGGGACGACCGGGATCGGTTCTTTGGTGATATCCAGGCCGACACTCAGGCATTTCGCATAGATAGTCGGGAAATGTTCTATGATGAAGTCTTTGTCTTTATGAGAAATATCCAGATAGACACAATTGGCACCCAGACGCTTCATCTCGTAGTCGATAGCGCGAGCGACAACATCACGGGGTGCTAACTCTTCCCGATCATCAAAATCTGGCATAAAGCGTGTGCCATCCGGGCGTCTCAGCAAAGCGCCTTCGCCTCGCATGGCTTCAGTGATCAGAAAATTCTGAAGCTCGGGGTGGTACAGGCTGGTTGGGTGAAACTGATTGAATTCCATGTTTGCCACACGACAGCCGGCACGCCACGCCATCGCGATACCATCACCACTGGATACATCCGGGTTAGAAGTATAAAGATACACTTTACTCGCGCCACCTGTTGCCAGGGCAACAAATTTAGCAGTGACCGTTTCGACTCGGTTGGCACGGCGGTTGTAGACGTACAAGCCATGAACGACCTTTTGATCTGAGGTGCTCTGGGAGATCAAGTCGATGGCGTTGTATTGTTCTAGTAGCAGAATATTCGGATGTTCCTGAACACGCTCAATCAAAGTCGATTGCACTGCTTTGCCGGTAGCATCGGCGGCATGCAATATACGGCGGTGACTGTGTCCTCCTTCTCGGGTAAGGTGAAAACGCTCCCGTCCTTTACTGTCAAACTCCATATCAAACGGTACGCCTTGCTCAATTAACCACTTGAGGCATTGCTTGGCATTGCTGGCTGTGTAATGTACCGCTTCTCTGTCACAGAGGCCGGCACCGGCGGCCAACGTGTCATCAACGTGTGATTCTATGCTGTCATTCTTCTTATCAAACACCGCAGCTATGCCACCTTGTGCGTACAGAGTTGAGCCTTCGCGCAGTTCGCCTTTACTGAGCACCGTGACGCGGCATGTGTTTGCAAGCGATAAGGCCAGGCTTAATCCGGCTGCGCCGCTGCCGACGATAATGACATCTGTTTGGTGTTGAACTTGTTCTTTCATGTTAGTGGGTCTTAGCTAATTAAACCTGTTATTCTGCGTGTTTTGATAATTCTGCTATGCTTAGCCCAGTAAGGCTGCTAGCTGACATATCCAACACCGAATACGTTTATGACGTGACAATACGGGGTATTTTAAAAAAAATATCAAAAAAACAGAACTTTTTATTCAGCACTTAGTCAGAGTAGCTGTAAAAGATGGCAACAATGCGCGACAATGTGTGTGAAAAACAAGTAATAACAAAGAGGAGTACCGGCTCGAATGAGCGAGCAGGATTTAGATTTAGAGATAGTTCGGCGTGTTCAGCAAGGAGATAAAAATGCGTTCAATTTGTTGGTTGCCAAATATCAGAACAAAGTTGCAGCATTGATCTCGCGCTACGTATCCAATTCGGGCGACGTGGCCGATGTAGCACAAGAGGCCTTCATTAAGGCATATCGGGCTTTACCCAATTTTCGGGGCGACAGTGCGTTTTACACCTGGCTGTACCGAATAGCGGTTAACTGCTCGAAGAACTATCTGGTGGCACAGGGGCGTAAGCCGCCTGCCAATGATGTTGATGCTGAAGAAGCAGAGTTTTATGACGGTGCAGAGCAATTAAGGTCAAATGCATCTCCGGAGAGCTTATTGCTAAGCGATGAGATCAAAGCGGTAATTTTCAAAACCATTGAATCATTACCTGATGATCTTAAAACTGCGATCACGTTACGCGAGATCGAGGGCATGAGCTATGAAGAAATCGCCGTTGTGATGGATTGTCCGGTAGGCACGGTCAGGTCGAGGATTTTTCGGGCACGTGAGGCCATTGACAATAATATTAACCCACTCATAGGTAATAGTAGATGACGCAATCAAACTTTAATGTCAAAGACGGGCAAGTAACATCCAGTATTTTTGATGCCGAACAGGCACTGGATAACGCCAGTCAGGCACAGTTCGATGCAGACAAGTTTGCCCGTTACGCGCTGATAGGTGATGCAATGCGTAGCCAGCAAAATCAGGCACCTTGCATAGATATCACAGCCAGCATGGCTGATGCGCTAGCTGATGAGGTTACTTATGGCGAACAGGCTCCACAGCAAGAGCCGCAAAAAGTGCGTCAGGAAGACAACGTCGTTGCGTTATCAAATTGGCGTAGGCCTCTGGCACAAGTCGCGATCGCTGCAAGTGTTTCGTTAGTTGCTGTGCTGGGCGTTAGTAATTATACACCTCAGGAACAAGCCAACGGTGATTTTCCTGTGTTACAATCGACCCCAGTTACCGGGTCCGTGTCGCCAGTGAGCCTCTCGTCGGAGCCTGCACTAGAAAGTGCGGAAAAAGGTTTACGAGAGTTACAACAGCAACGTATTGGTGCACTGGTGTTAGAGCATCAGCGCCAGTCCAGAATGGCACATGCGTTGACTCAACAAGCACAGGAAGAGAAAGAGGAACAAAAAAAGTAGATGAAGTGGCTTGCGTTACTACTGGGAGTGGGCCTGAGTGCCCAGGTTGTTGCCAGCGATATCATTAATGCAAAACAGCTGCTCACAGATATGTCTTCTGCTATTCAGGAGCGTAACTTTGATGCATCATTTGTGGTGGTAAAAGGTAAAGGTATGGAACCCTATCGCTGGCTCCATGGTAAAGTGGAAGACAGCGAACTGGAAATTCTTAGCCGACAAAATGGTGCAGGTCTGGAAGTGGTGCGCGTCGACAATAAAGTCACTTACTTTGAACCGCAAACTCAACCTTACTCTATAGAAACGGACGCCATTGCGGGTCCTATTCCTGAAATTTTGTTTGGCGAAATAGGTAGTCTGTCCAACAGCTACGATTTTGTGCTCGGTGGTAAAGAGCGTATCGCCGACCGGGCTGCACAACTCGTTCGTCTGGTTTCTAAAGATGAACACAAATATAACTATTGGTTGTGGATCGATATTCAGTCTGCGTTATTGCTTAAAGCTGCGTATGTGACACAGCAAGGTGAAGTGCTGGAACAATTACAGCTCACTCACATCAGCGTGACGGAGCAACCTGCACCGCCTTTGATAGAGCTGAGCAGCAAAGACTTTCCAATGCCTCTGGCTTCTCTGGCAGAGACAGAAAACACCCAGAAATTGCAAAATAACTGGCGTATTGGCTGGCTGCCTGAAGGCTTTAAACTGCTCAAATCAGATCGCCATAAGCTTGATTTAAATAATGAACTGGCGGATTACTTTTTGTTTTCTGACGGGCTTGTTGAGTTCTCTGTGTTTGTGCAGAGGCCTTTGTCGGGACAAAGAGCCAGTGGTGCGCTCAGCTCTGGCGCAACCACGGTTTATGTTCATAATTCTGGTGCGTTTGATGTGTCCGTGGTTGGCAAAATCCCCACGATGACGGCCAAAGCAATTGCAGAGTCGGTAACGCGACCATTATGATAGAGCAAACACTCACAGTGTCACGTGTCGAGCCTGGGACCGTCTGGCTTGTTGCTGAGGAAAAACCGGCATGTGCGGGTTGCAACGGTAAATGCGGCTCACAGATTTTTAGCAAGCTGTTTGGCAGCCATAAGAAAGCCTTACCCATTGCCTGTGAGGAGCCAGTTCAGGTTGGGCAAAAAATGACCCTGACGCTGGATGACAGCAAAGTAGTCGAAAATGCCTTGTGGGTTTACCTGCTGCCGCTGGCAATGGCGTTTGCAGCCATGTTTATGACACACCTTTTTTTGCAAGCGGCTGAGCCCTGGCAAATACTGGCTGCCGTATTGGGTGGCCTGGTTGGCTTCCAAATCGCAAAACAGCGCACAAAAGCACTGCGTCACGACATCAAAGTGATAAAAATTTATCCAATTAGCCTTCCCCTAACGCAAATAGATGGTGATTGCGCCAAATAAATTGTAAAATCGGCGTTTAATCTCTATTTGTGAAAAACAGAAGTTTAGAATCCAGTATATGAAGCACATCCGTAACTTTTCAATTATTGCCCACATCGATCACGGGAAATCGACCCTTTCGGACCGCTTAATCCAGGTATGCGGCGGCTTAACAGATCGCGAGATGCAGCAGCAGGTGCTGGATTCGATGGACCTTGAGCGAGAGCGTGGGATCACCATTAAAGCGCAGAGCGTAACGTTAAATTATAAGGCCAATGACGGCGAGACGTATCAGCTCAACTTTATCGATACGCCGGGACACGTAGACTTCAGTTACGAAGTATCCCGTTCACTGGCAGCCTGTGAAGGCGCCTTGTTGGTTGTTGATGCCGGTCAGGGTGTTGAAGCTCAGACTCTGGCGAACTGTTATACCGCGATTGAAATGGACCTTGAAGTGCTGCCGGTGTTGAATAAAATCGACTTGCCGCAGGCTGATCCATTGCGTGTTGCTGAAGAGATTGAAGAAATCGTCGGTATTGAAGCGCTTGAAGCGGTACAGTGTAGTGCGAAAACCGGTATCGGTATCGATGAGGTACTGGAAATGATCGTACGTGACGTACCGCCACCCGAGGGTGAGCCAGAGCAGCCTCTGCAGGCATTGATCATCGACTCCTGGTTTGACTCTTACCAGGGCGTTGTGTCATTGGTACGTATTAAGCACGGTGAGTTACGCCGTGGTGACAAGATTAAGATTATGTCGACAGATCAGACGCACATTGCTGATAAAGTCGGTATTTTCACACCAAAACAAACCGAAACGGGTGTCCTGAAAACGGGTGAAGTAGGCTTCGTGATTGCCGGTATTAAAGACATCCATGGTGCTCCGGTGGGGGATACAATTACCCTGACTAAGGAACCTGCTGAGGAGCGTTTACCTGGCTTTAAGCGAGTTAAACCTCAGGTCTATGCAGGTATGTTCCCTATTTCGTCTGATGACTATGAAAACTTCCGTGATGCACTGAATAAGCTGAGCCTGAATGACGCGTCTTTGTTCTTCGAGCCTGAGAACTCAACTGCACTGGGTTTTGGTTTCCGTTGTGGCTTCCTTGGCATGCTTCACATGGAGATTATTCAGGAACGTCTTGAACGTGAATATGACATGGACCTCATCACGACGGCACCTACGGTTGTTTACGAAGTAGAAACAAAAGATGGGGTGATCCAGATTGATAACCCATCAGACTTGCCACCTGTGAACGACATCATCGAAATCCGCGAGCCGATTGTAGAAGCGAATATTCTGGTGCCGCAGGAATACCTGGGTAACGTCATTACTCTGTGTGTTGAAAAGCGTGGCGTACAGACCAAAATGAGCTACCACGGTAAGCAGGTTGCCGTGACCTACGAATTGCCAATGGCTGAAGTGGTCATGGACTTCTTTGATAAGCTTAAGTCGACCAGCCGAGGGTTTGCTTCTCTTGACTACAACTTTAAGCGTTTCCAGACGTCTGACATGGTCCGTGTAGACATTCTGATCAATGGTGATCGGGTTGATGCTCTGGCGATTATTGCACACCGTGAGAACTCTCAAGGTCGTGGACGTCAGTTGGCCGACGCACTGCGTGAGCTGATCCCGCGTCAGATGTTTGATATTGCTATTCAGGCTGCAATCGGCAACCATGTGATTGCACGAACCACTGTGAAACAGTTACGTAAAAACGTCATCGCGAAGTGTTATGGTGGTGACGTCAGTCGTAAGAAGAAACTACTGCAAAAGCAAAAAGAAGGTAAGAAACGCATGAAGCAACTGGGCAATGTTGAAGTGCCACAGGATGCTTTCCTGGCGATTCTTAAAGTAGGTAAGTAACAGGAATTATTATGGCAGGTTATTTTTCAGTATTTTTGGTGTTATTGACGCTCGGTTCGGGCTTGATTTGGTTAATCGATCACTTGTTGTATGCGCCCAAGCGTAAAGAGCGAATCGCATTAGCTCAAGGCGCGTCTGAGCAGCCGCTCGATGAAGAAACAATTGAGCAGATAGCACCAGTGCCTGCCATCACTGAAAGCGCCAAATCAATATTCCCTATGATTGCGGCGATTACAGTGTTTCGCTCGTTTATTTTTGAACCTTTCCAGATCCCGTCAGGCTCTATGATGCCGACGCTGTTAGATGGTGATTTTATCCTGGTGCAAAAGTATGCTTATGGCATCAAAGATCCGGTCTGGCGCAGCCAATTGGTTGAAGTAGATGATCCTCAGCGAGGTGACATCGCGGTGTTTAAGTTCCCGCTGGATGAGCGCATTGATTTTATTAAGCGCATCATTGGTTTGCCGGGCGATCGCATTGTGTACCGTGATCGTCAGTTATACATCAAGCCTCGGTGTAACGATGGTGAACAACAACGAGACGGCCTGGCGTGTGGTGAATTCAACAAGATCAATTTGGACATTGTTAATCGCGACGAGTTTAAACAAGGCGCGATGCAAATGGTTCGTTTGACTGAAAGTTTGCCTAACGTGACGCACGACGTATTAGTGACGCCGCAATTGCCAGAGCTGACAGAACGTTATTATCAGCAACCTGGCACGCGCCGTGATGAGTGGGTAGTCCCTGAGGGAAGCTATTTTGCAATGGGTGATAACCGCAATAACAGTCAGGACAGCCGTATGTGGGGATTTGTACCCAAAGAAAACCTGGTTGGTAAAGCGGTATTTATTTGGATGAGTTTTGATTTTGAAAATGGCCAGGACAGCGTTTTGCCTTCCTGGGTTCCAACAGGAGTTCGGTTTGAACGCCTAGGTAATATTCAGTAGCATGAAAAAAAACGTCACAGAATTATATAAGAAAATCGGTTACGAATTCACAGATCAAAGCCTGCTTGAGCAGGCTATGACACATCGTAGCCATAAGGGTCAGCATAACGAACGTCTGGAATTTTTGGGCGATTCGATTCTAAGCTTTGTTATTGCAAATGCGCTGTATAAGCAGTTTCCTAAAGCGCGAGAAGGCGATCTTAGCCGGATGCGTTCAACGCTTGTACGAGGGCAGACGCTGGCAGAGTTTGGTGTTGAGTTTGGTTTGGGTGATTACCTCAGATTGGGTCCGGGTGAGTTGAAAAGCGGTGGTTATCGTCGTGAGTCAACTCTGGCAGACGCAGTTGAAGCGATTATTGGCGCGGTGTTTTTAGACTCAGACATCGAGACCTGTAAGACGTTGGTATTAAAGTGGTATGACTCGCGTTTGGCGGCAATCTCTCCAGGACATAACCAGAAAGACCCGAAAACTTTGTTGCAGGAATACCTGCAAGCACGCAAGTTACCGCTACCCGGTTATACTGTAATTGACACTAAGGGACAAGCGCACAATCAGACCTTTACGGTTGAATGCATTGTGGAAGGGATGGAAAGTATTATCTCAGTAGGCAGCTCTCGTCGTAAGGCTGAGCAAAAGGCCGCTGAAAAAGCACTAAAGATTTTAAAGAATGACTCCTAATACCCATTGTGGCATGGTCGCGATTGTCGGGCGACCCAACGTTGGTAAATCAACGTTATTAAACAAGCTGGTTGAACAAAAAGTCAGTATCACTTCGCGTAAACCGCAAACTACTCGACATCGCATCATGGGGATCCATACTGAGGATAACTATCAGGCGGTGTATGTTGATACTCCCGGCTTGCATAGCGAAGAAAAGCGTGCCATTAACCGCCTGATGAACCGAGCGGCGTCTAGCTCGATTGGTGACGTTGAGCTCGTAATTTTCGTTGTTGAAGGCACCTTGTGGACCAAAGATGACGAAATGGTGCTGAGCAAAGTTAAAGCCAGCGGCCGACCTGTTTTGGTGGTGATCAATAAAAGTGATCAGGTTAAAGACAAAAGCGAAGCTTTGATGCCACACTTGCAGTGGTTATCTGAGCAAGGTGACTTCGTGGGCATCATCCCGATTTCGGCCAAGCAAAACCGCAATGTCGATATGGTTAAAGCGGAAGTACATAAGCACCTGCCTACATGTGAGTTTTTCTTCCCGGATGATTATGTCACGGATCGCTCAATGCGATTCTTGGCTGCCGAAATTGTGCGTGAGAAACTAATGCGCTTTATGGGTGATGAACTGCCGTATTCGGTCACGGTTGAAATTGAGCAGTTTAAATGGCTTGATAATGGTGTATGGCAGATCAACGCACTTATTCTGGTGGAACGCGAGTCGCAAAAGCGCATGGTGATTGGCAACAAGGGTGAAAAACTCAAAGTCATTGGCCGTGAGGCACGTCGCGACTTGGAAGAAATGCTGGATAACAAAGTATTCCTCGAGTGCTGGGTAAAAGTGAAGTCTGGCTGGGCAGATGATGAGAGGGCACTGCGTAGTCTTGGCTACGGGGAAGACTAATTGAACAATGACTTTCGACAGGCTTATTTGCTGCATCGCCGACCGCATAGCGACTCTCAGGTGATGCTCAATATGCTGGTCGAAGGGGTGGGTCAGCTAATGATGCTGGCCCGTATTAAAGGGCGTCAGGCGCTCAGACATAATGCACATCTACAACCCTTCAGCCTGTTGCTGGTTCGCTACAGCGGCCGACACGATTTAAAATACCTTAACGACATTGAGCTACATACTCAGCCTTTGGCTTTAAAAGGACAGGTATTGTATTGTGGTTTCTACCTCAATGAACTCAGTGCACGGGTTATTCCAGTGAATGAACCGCTGGAGTCGATTTTCTCACTCTACCATCAGCACTTATTACAGCTTCATAGCCTGGTCGACAGTGCCAGTAAGCACCAATTTGAACTGACATTGCGTAGCTTTGAGTTTCAGTTACTGGAGCAACTGGGATTCGGGGTTGAATTTGACTGTGATGCCGATGGCGAGGCAATTAGTGAGACTGCCTACTATCAATATACCCGAGAGCTGGGATTTATCAGAACAGATGACAGACACATCGGCTTTTTGGGCCGGGTGCTTCAACAGATCGCTCAGCATGACTTTACTGATGAGCAGGTCAGGCGTCAGGCGAAGGGCTTAAGCAGATATTTACTCAGGCCGTTACTTGGCCATAAACCGCTGAAAAGCAGAGAGCTATTTCAACCAAGGTAATAACAATGAAAGAAATATTATTGGGCGTAAACGTCGATCATATTGCCACATTGCGCCAGGCGAGGGGCACCAGCTATCCGGATCCGGCTCACGCTGCGGCAGTTGCTGAACATGCCGGTGCAGATGGGATCACCATCCATTTACGTGAAGACCGTCGTCATATCCAGGATAGGGATGTGTACGTGATGGCGAAGACCATTCAGACACGTATGAACCTGGAAATTGCAGTGACAGATGAGATGCTGGATATCGCCTGTGAGGTCAAGCCTGCTTATGTTTGTCTGGTGCCGGAAAAGCGCGAAGAGCTGACCACTGAGGGCGGTCTTGACGTGATAGCCAATAAAGAAAAAGTGGCTCAGGCCGTTGAGCGTCTTGCTGATGCGGGTATCAAGGTATCTTTGTTTATTGATGCTGATCCTAAGCAGATTGATGCTGCGAAAGAGACAGGTGCGCCTTATATTGAAATTCACACCGGCGCTTATGCTGATGCAGAGTCAGACGCTGAGATGCAGGCAGAGCTGGAACGGATCCGCACTGGCGTAAAATATGCGCATAGTCTGGGCATTGTGGTTAACGCAGGGCATGGTTTGCACTATCACAACGTGAAGCCCATTGCTGAAATGCCAGAAATCTATGAGCTCAACATTGGTCATGCGATTATTGCCAGAGCCGCCATTGATGGATTAGAAAAAGCCGTCAGAGATATGAAGCGCTTGATGCTGGATGCACGCAGCTAATACCACGTAGCTAATATGATGCGAAAGGATCTAAAAAGGGGCTGAATTCAGCCCCTTTTTCTTTACTGTGCTGCCAGATAGTCGATCACCACCTGGTGATGCTCTTTGGTCTTAAACTTGTTGAATACGTGTTTAACGTTACCATCTTGCCCGATCAGGAAGCTGATGCGGTGGATTCCGTCGTATTCCTTACCCATAAACTTTTTCAGTCCCCACACGCCGAAGGCATCAGCGATGGCATGATCTTCGTCTGACAATAAGTCAAAGTTCAGCTCTTTTTTGGTCTCGAAATTTTTTAACTTCTTAACCGGATCTGGGCTGATCCCTACTGCGACCGTATTATACTGTGCTAGCTGGGCTTTGTGATCTCTGAGCTGCTCAGCCTGAACGGTACAGCCTGGTGTCAGTGCCTTTGGATAGAAATACACCAGCACCTGGTTTGACTCCAGAAGTGTGCTGAGTGCGATACTGTCACCATCTTGATTTTGTAAAGTAAATTGTGGGGCCTGAGCGCCTGCTTGTAGCGTATTCATAGGATGCTCCTTAACGAATGCGTCGAAAAATATAATCCAGATCTAGTGAGTTTGAGAGATGCTCGAACTGTATTTTAAATGCGTCGGCATCAACCTCAATGGGAATATTGACTTCGATTTCACAGCGCATATGTAATGCGTCACTTTCTTCGTATGTATCAGACTTCAAAGAACAAATGCTGATATTTTGCTCTGCAAAAAAGCGCGTCACCTTGCTTAGCGTGCCGGGGGCGTCTAGCCCTTTATATTCCAGGGTGTAACCGGCACTGAACTCGTTTTGTTGATGGCTGGCGGTGCGCTTCATCATGGTCAGTAAGCCAAGCTCCATCCCTTTTGTCGGCAGGGTATGCTCAACCCGGCTGATTGCCGCCATGTCGCCCGATAACAGCATAATGAATGTAAACTCGTTACCGAGTATCGCGATACGGCTATCGATGATGTTGCAATTACATTCACTGACTAGCATAGTCAGTTCACTGACAATCCCCGAGCGATCTTCGCCGATTGCGGTCAAAACCAGTTGTTGGTTGGTAAATGTGGTCATTTAAGAGCACCCTATACGCTGAGAATATGGTAATGCCTAACGGCAGTTTTTAGATGTATAGCCGTAAATACTAACATAATTTGGTTACTTGGGATACCGGCAGCGTGAGGCTTTACGGTTTAGCTGTGCCAGATAATGGGTCGGACTGGCTCACATCTTGTGTTTACAGGGCGAGGCAAGTAACATAGGGCAAATTTTGCAAGTTGTTTAGGCTCGCCGGACGGATATAAAAAGTTGTTCCGGCAGTGAACCAAATCGGCAATCCCCACTCATATAAAGACGATATTCGTTTACCGTAAATAAATATAACAGGGTTTGCTAAGGAGTTTTATTCGTGCAGTATTGGGTTCCAAAAGCACTGACTTTAAGTGTTTTACTTGGTTTAACGGGATGTAGTGTATTTCCAAATGATGCACATCACAGCAAAAACTACCGCGTTAGTGAAGCCATTAGCGTCCCTGAAGGGCTAGAGCAGCCGTATCAGGATCCGCAGTATAAAATGGCGGTTGCTGTTTATGACAACGACTCGGATGACGAAAATAAGCTATATCGCCCCCCTCAGCAAGTGCTGACGCTGGCACAGGGCAGCTGGGCAGAGAGCAAAGACAGAGTCGCCAGAGTGTATTTTGATAAAAACGATGGTATTGACGACCTGGCAGGTTTTATCTGGCAATCGCTGGATGGCGTTATGGCGAACCATAATACTCAGATTGCTAAGGATACCCGTCAGACAGGCACAATCGAAACTGACTGGTATGCATTGATCAAAAAAGATGAAGGCTGGCTGTGGGAAGACATTGTTGAAGTGTCGCGTCAGCGTTTCGCCTTCACTGTTGAGCAAAAAGAACACCAGCGCACCGCCTCTTTGAGTGCGAAGTTGCTAGATTATCAAAGTGAAGAGCAGCCGCTTACTGACATGCTTAAGCAGCAGTTAGAAGTGCGAGCTCTGAATGAAGTGATTGCAGAATTTGACTACCGCTATCGATTGCTGGCCGTTGAGTTACGCAAACAGCAGGGCTTGTTATCTCTGGAAGGCGGGTTCGATCAGGATGGCAATGCAGCCATGCTGACGCTGGTCGAAAAAAGTGCGGTAATGGATCGTCTGTCGAACTTCCTGGAGCGTGTTAACTTTACGGTGATTCGCCTCGACCGAGAGAATGATTCGGTGAAAGTGCGTTATGAAGCACCTGAGCAAAGCGTCTGGGATTCTATCTGGGGCGAGGAAGCGATGGTCTTGCCACTGGCGGACGGCGATTATGTCGTGCAAGTATCTACAACGGATGACGGTCAAACGGCGTTGACCTGGTTGGATAGCGAGGAGCAAGTGCTGGATGCACCGACTATGGAGCTGTTGTTGCAATCTCTGTTAGAGGTGTTGCGCAGTCGAGGTCTGCAAATATAATATTTTATATAAATCAAAATATTAAAATAAAAACAATGAGTTGAAGTAATATGAAAAAGAGCCTTACGCTCTTTTTCTTTTTAGTGGGTAATCATATGATGTCAGAATCTACGGGTTCAGCGTCGCCAAACTGGCGCACGCTATTTGCGTTTATCGTGCCTTCCCTGGTTGGGGTGTTTTTATTTATGACACCTGTTGCAATAGGCGAAGCCATGACCATTCCTATTGCTGTGATGGCGAAGACTCTGCAAGGCTGGATAGCCCCCTTTGCACAGGCCATGATAGTAGCCATAGTGTGTATCACTGGGGTGATGAGTGCTTTTGTTGCTCTGGTAAAGCCCAGGCAATTGCTAAAAAATCACTTGTTCCGGCACTTATTTGCTGTCAGTCCAATTTGGTTAGTGACCCGACTGGCAGGTATGCTGTTTATTCTAATGACCTATTTCAAAGTGGGTCCTGAAGCTATTTACTCGTCAGGGACCGGTGCATTGGTGCTGCATGAGCTTTTGCCTGTGTTGTTCTCTGTGTTTGTGTTAGCGGGTCTTTTGCTGCCTTTGTTACTTAACTTTGGTTTGCTGGAACTGGTTGGTACGTTACTGACGAAGGTGATGCGGCCTTTGTTTGGGGTACCCGGACGCAGTGCGGTGAATTGTGTGGCTTCCTGGCTTGGTGATGGCAGCGTGGGTATTTTGATGACCTCTCGTCAGTATGAAGATAAGCACTACACGCAAAGAGAGGCAGCCATCATTGGCACGACGTTCTCTGCGGTATCCATTACCTTCTGTCTGGTAGTTATAGGTCAGGTTAAACTGGAGCATTTATTTGCCCCCTTTTATCTGACTGTATGTGCCGCAGGTATTACCGCCGCGATTATTGTTCCCCGCTTACCACCATTGCGATGGAAAAAAGATTGTTATGTTGACGGCAGTGATGCAAACCCGGGTGCAGAGCTGGTACCTGAGGGTAAAACCTTGTTTGGTCATGCGCTGGACGTGGCACTGGCAAAAGCAGAAAAAGCGCCTGGGGTAAAAGGGACGCTAAAAGAAGGCGTGCATAATGCGCTGGATATGGTGTTTGCTGTTTTGCCTGTGGTGATGGCGGTCGGTACGTTCGCTTTGATCATCGCAGAGCACACACCTGTTTTTCAGATCCTGGGTAAACCGTTTATCCCTTACCTTGAGTTGCTTCAGGTACCAGAAGCTGCCAAAGCCGCCGAAACCATTGTCGTTGGTTTTGCAGACATGTTCATTCCTTCTATTTTGGCGGCCTCAAACATCGAAAGCGACGTGACACGTTTTATTGTTGCGGCATTGAGTGTCACTCAGTTGATCTATATGTCGGAAGTCGGCGCTCTGCTACTGGGCAGTAAGATCCCGGTTAACCTGTTTGAGTTGTTCTGTATTTTTATTTTGCGTACGCTGGTGACATTACCGGTGATTGCGCTGATGGCGCACTGGCTGGTCGGTTAAGCCAACAGAAGTAGGGCTGGCGCAGTGTGGCCCTACTTATCTTCCTTTTCCTCGGGTTTGGTTTCTGGCTCTGGTTTGGTTTGCTTATCTAGTTTGCCTTTTACATCAAAGCGGGTCATATATTTCAATAACATAATATTACTGATAATGAACCCCAGGACCATGACAATGATCAGTATCACGTGCCAGGTTGGTAAGGTGTTTTCCATCTTGACTTGCTCCCTATCGCAGGGCCTTCATTGGACGTTCACTTCCATTGTATATCTTAAGCGTTCAATACCTCAAGCATAGACCTGAGTTACTTACAGAACAGCCTTGTTACTCACCGCGTCAGGCATCAAAGAGCGGGATCTTTTTCCGTAATAACAAAGTGGTATAGCGCTCTTTCTGTGCTCAGGAAAGGCGGTTTAGGCAAGCTTTGAGAAATATAAGGAACGTGATAATTGTTTGACTGTCCATATATTAGGTAAGGTGGTGAGATTATTGAGATCAGCAGCAGCTTTTTTAAGATGCAATTGGTATCATTCCGCTAACAGCGTTGCGACAATATTGATGGCAATAAGCGTGTGATATGACTAATAAGGTGGTTAATTCTTTAATGGAGCATGTTTTAATTTGGCCGGCTCAGTTTCCTTTGCTACTCAAAGGCCTGGTTGAAAATAATGGGGCATTTATTCTGGATGCACTGGAAGCCTGGCCTGAGTGTGAAACACTGACAGACCAACAAGGTGTACGCTCATCGGTTTTACCTCCGTTGATGTATATTTTGTGGCTTAAACCATTGGAGCCATTCGAGTCTTGTCATTATCAGCATATTGATGACTACGATGAGGCGCACCAGACTTATTGTGATGACTTACTGGCGCATATTGCCGATGCAGGCGTTAGCAAGGATGAGTTGATTGCCAAATTGCTGGGCGTGTTTGCTCAATATGCTGATATTAAGGCGCAGCTTGCGTATCATACTGAGGTCTCACCTGCGACATTGCTGCTGAATAAAACTTACACCCGCGCTCTGTTGCTACTTCTGCATCATGGTTTAATGCTTACAGCACAAGAAGCCTGCGAGCTATGGCGTATTGCTGACGAAGAAATGCGACAGCAACTGAGTGATATGCTTAACTCGGTGTTGCAAGACACCGTAGCGACCTTACAGTTAGCTGTGGAGTGCCTGCAAAGCGATGAAGCCTATGTTGGACTGCTACAACATCTGTGTGATGGTGACGAAGTTGAACGTTTGCTGGATCAGGCACTACTGGCTCATGTGATGTCTAAGCAAGCTAAGCAATCTATTGCTCTTAAGCTCATAGAGAAAGGAGCCAGTGGACAAAGCAAAGATCAATCCGGTAAATCGGCCATGATGTGGCTGGTAGAGCAGGGCTTTGTAAGCGCTGCCGAGGCGCTTAAAGAGCAGTATTGTCCCCAATCCCTCGATGATCTTGGCCGTAATCTGATGCACTATGCAGTGCTCTCTAATTCAACGGTCATACTTGAATTGGTGGAGTCTATGGGGGTTGACCCGAGACTGGCAGATGTCACTGGAATGACGCCATATCGTTTGGCAAATCAAGCACAAGCGGTCGCTGCAAAAAAGTTTCTCGAAGCGCGCGGTATCATTGAGCTATCCTTTGCTGCCAAATACGAGAAAGTCGCACGGGTTTACAGTTTGTACGCGTTGGTGGCAATCCTGATGCCGGTGCAGTTGAATTTCTTTTTTAATGAGTCACACAGTAACAAGCTGTCCGCAACCATTATGATCTCTAGTCTGACACTGTTGTTTTTCGCGCTTGCACGGTGGCAAAAGCGCAGTCCGCTTTACCCTCAGGATGCGTCACCCTGGAGCCTGATAGGTGTGAATGTGTTGGCCTGGCTGAGTATGTCACTGCAATTTTTATTCAGTGTTGTCGTTTTGATTGCGGTGATGGGCAGCTAAAAGCAGAGCACAAGCTCTGCTTTTAATGGGGAGAAAGTGGCGAGAGAATCAAATCACTCTGTGAGCGGCGTATTGAAATCCGCTGGTTTATCAAAATCCCCTGAAATATCATTCAATGCATCACCATTGAAATAAACCACCAGCTCTTTGCGTTGCTCTGAGTCTCGACCCAGATTGAACACATAAGAGTAATGCCAGATTTCGCTGTTAAACGCGTCTTTAGCTACCGGCGTGCCCAATACATATAAAACTTGCTCTTTTGTCATAGCAATTCTGAGCTTATCGACATCGGATTGCTCCAGGAAGTTACCCTGAGGCACGTTTATCCGGTATACCCAGCTGGAACAGGCAGACAGCAATGTCGTCGCAAGAATAATACTAAGCCAAACAAAAAGGCGCTTTTTTAACTGCATGTATGTGTATCCTTATTTTTGGTTGTATGAATGATACAGAATGGATAAAGAAGGTAAAGTAGAATTATTGGTAAGTTTCGACTGTTCACCGTTAAAATAGTTCCATTAATTGTATTGAGTTGTCAAAGCAATGAGTAAACCCCAGCAGCCCTGGTATTTGTACATAATTGAAAATCGATTTGGCCACTGGTATACCGGGATCACCAACGATGTCTCTCGGCGTTTTTCCGAGCATGTTGCTGGCAAAGGTGCCAAAAATTTGCGTGGCAAAGGTCCGTTAAAGCTGGTTTATAGTCTGGCGGTTGAAGACAAGCGCACAGCAGCCCGGCTTGAGTGGCGGTTTAAACGCTTGTCTAAGTCACGCAAAGTTGCACTCGTTCAGGGGGCGGCTGACACAGATAATGCAGATATAAAAGCACTGATATGTTCCGACACCTGATTCAGCTTGGGCAGGTCTACCTTGTCAAATTGGTCTTTTGGGGTGTGGTGATTGGGGTCAATGCCCACGCCAAAATAAGCGAAAGGTATTCCGACTTTATGAAAGGCATAGTGGTCACTGGCACGGAGCCAGTCTACCCGGGGCGTGTCTAAACGACGTGCCAGACTGGTCGCAGACGTATAGACCAAAGCACGGATCTGACTGTCGAATGCTGGCTCAATAGCATAGGTAAACTCACTTGCTTGTTTTGAGGCAAGCACATACAAACGATTCTTTGGGCTTACAGCAAGCATATCCAGATTAATATTCAGGGCAACCTGGCTGGGAGTCAGCGTGGCTGCGAAAAAATGTGCGCCGTAGAGGCCTTTTTCTTCGGCATCGGTGGCAACAAATGTGATTTCCCGATGCCTAAGCCGTGAGGCCAGGCGCTGCGCTATGTCCAGCATCACCACCACACCAGAGGCATTGTCATTGGCGCCGGGGTAATAACGCGAGCCCCTGCTGCCTAAATGATCGTAATGGGCACTGATCACCAGTGCTTTGTGACATACCGGCACGTTACAGGGCAAGGTGGCAACAACATTGTGACCGTGCCCGAGTTTACCGAACCCCTGACGAAAGCGAAAAGACTGATAATAGGCATCTAATCCCGCTTCTGAGAAGCGTGTGTGAATATAGCGGGCACTTTCATTGATGGCGATGCTGCCCGAACCCCGACCCGCGTGTTCCGGGCTGGTCAGTACTTTTAGATCTGTTTCCAGCTGAGTATTCGCGTGCGCGACAGCAGCAATACAACATAGCCATAGAATACTAATTTTTAGCCGTAGCACTGAGCCACTCCAGCTTATTCCGATAGCGTTTCTTGTCATGGTTGAAACTGGCATGGTTCAATGCCCGGTTTAGAAATGTTTTGCTCAGCTCTAACTCACCCTGTACATAGTAGACTTTGGCCAGACCAAAGTAACCTTCGTGGATAGACGCAGACAATTTGTTTGCGGCGCGATAGTGCTTCAGTGCCTTATCGTAGTTTTCAGCAGCAAAGGCTTCGTCACCGAGTGCGATAAGATAATAGGGGTTATCTTTTCGCAGGGCATGCAGTTGTGTTCTGATCTCCTGTGCCTCGTGTGGTCTGTCAGTCAATTCATATAACAGTGCTAAATTACCCATCGCAGTTTTGTTTTCGTCATTGATAAGCAGTGCCTGTTGATACAGAGATTCGGCTTGTGCGTTATGGTCGTTAATACGATAGAGTACGGCCAGGTTCCCCCAGGCTGCTGAGTAGAGTGGATCAATATCTATGGCAGCACGAAAGTAGCTGTATGCCTGATCCATCTCTTGATTGATCATGTGCATGGCGCCTCTGTTGCTGTAAAACATAGCGGTGATGCGTTCTTTACTAATTTTAGATGTGGCGAATTTTTGTTGTCGGCTGTTGGGGTCAAAGTCAATCACAACACGCGCCGGGCGCGTGTATAACACCTCGCGATTATCGCCATTTTTTCGGGCCCCGGAATTGGTCTGGGTTACCACCAAATTAACGTGTCCTGTTAGCAGGCTGTAGCCTTTAGTTTGCGCCCAGTACTCAGGAATATGCACGCGTTGAAACTGACCCTTAAAGCCCAGATAGTCCGACAAGCTATAAGCCAGGATCGACAGCGACAGGCAATTGGCATTGAGGTTGTAAAAGGCATCTGAGGCACTGAGGTTGGCACCGCGCATATATGCGAGGCTTGAGTCACCATTTTCAACTAAAAATTGCAGTAACTGCTCGGCCACTTTGATATTGGAACCATTGTTGCGTTCCAGATACCGGTCTAACGTAGCCCGAATATTGGCGTCTAATGCAAAGATGCTGCTTTGTGTCTCTACTTCATGTTGTCTGAAGGGGGCATTATCGAGCAATACCATGTTGATTTCTGGCTGGACCTTGGTTGTTTCACAGCCGCTGAGTAACAAAGTAGAGGCGGCCAACAAAGGGCAGAGATAGCGTCGGGCAAAACGAGTATACGACAACATAGAGACGTTCCTAAATTCTACAGCTTACTTTCAGTGTAGCTATTTTGGCCATTTAAGAAAGCAAAAATTGTTACAATCCGTTGCAATAAACACGCGTTTTATCGGGGAAATACGCCTTTGGGAAAGGTCAGGAATGAAATGACAAAGCTGGATTTTTTGGTAAAAGTAAGCGGCCACATACAGGTGACCGCCTGGTAATAAATGCTAGAAGCTGGCAACCAGTTTATCGAGTGCTTTGGCCGAATTAGCCAACTGCTGGATCGCCTGCTCAGTGTCAAGTTGCTCACTCATAACAGCGTCACTGATCACACTGATCTGCTCAATACTGCGACCTACATCTGCGACTACGTTACTCTGTTGCTCGGTGGCTGTCGCGATTAAAGTGGTCATATCGTTTATCTGATCGGCAGTTTCACTAATGGTGTTCATCAATTCTACTGACGTTTGCATGTTGCTGACGCTTTGCTGCGCCTGATCAGAGGATTGTGCGATTTGTGTCACAATTGAATCCGATGCAGCGGTAAGTTCCTGGATTGTTGCCTGAATCTCGTCTGTTGACTGAGAAGTTCTGCTCGCCAGTGCCCTGACTTCATCTGCAACAACGGCAAAACCGCGACCGTGTTCGCCAGCACGTGCAGACTCTATCGCTGCATTGAGTGCGAGCAGGTTGGTTTGTTCCGAAATCCCTCTGATCACATCTAAGATGCTGGCAATGGATTGCGTTTTGCTTGCCAACGTTGCGACCTGATCTGCCATTTGTTGTATATCCAGTGCTAACTGATGCAAGGTAGACTGACTTTGTTGCACACAGCTGTGACTGTGTTTGGTGTGCTCGCGGCTCTCATCGGTGAGTTTGGCGGTATTGTTGGCACTGCCTGCTATTTCCTGCACTGTTGCGGCCATCTGGTTTATCGCCGCTGCAACGGAGAGTGTCTGAGACTTTTGCTCATCCAATGACGACGAGTTTTTCTTTGCCTGGGTAAAAACATGCTCACTGGCAATGCGTATATCGCCGCTTTCTTTAGCCACATTACAAATCGCGGCCTCTATCTTTTCAATGAACTGATTAAAGCCCTGGCCCAGAGCTTGTAGCTCAGGCTGCTCTGCATTAGGCACTCGGTAATTGAGCTTGGCATCACCGCTACCAAGCTGACGGAACACGTCAGCCATTTTCAATAATGGCGCACTGAGGCTGCGAGCCATCAACATACTGGCAATACAGACGACAACCACGACGACCAGCGCCCAGATTACAATTTGCCATTGCAAAGAGGAGACTTGTGCAAAGACTTCGGATTTAGGCACTTGTGCAATAACAAGCAGATCGGTACCTGCTATCGGGCTGGCAGCAACCAAAGATGGCGTGCCATTGGCCTCCAGGTCGAGCACAACAAAGTCGTGACTATTGCGCAATTGGCCAGCTGCTTGTGCACCATATAAGTCAAGTAATTTGGTTTTGGCTACTTTACTCGCATCAGGGTGAAGCTGGACTACGCCCTGAGACTGTTCGACCACAAAGACAAAGCCACTTTGCTCAATGGTCATGTTAGCCAGCATGGTTTGCATGGCATCGATACTTTTTGCAAGACCTGCCAGACCAATACCATTGGTTTGCTGATGATTGACGAACATTTTCACATCACCAGGTGCTTCCTGGTAAATACTGATGGAGTACTCCTCAGCACTTTGCGTGAAGTGGAAAAACCAACCGTCTTGCTGCTGGTTCAGTACACGCAAGAAGCCGTTCTGATTCCAGTACTGATGCGTTTCTCTGTTTGCCCAGGAGGCGGTAACCAGCGCGTATTGATTTTGCACACGTGTCAATTCAGTGAGCAAAACTTGCTCATCTAACTGACCTTTGTTGACCGCATCGAGTAAAAATTGGTTGCTTGAAAGTTGTTTTGCCGCACTCTTAAGCTGGTCAATTTGTTGGCTAATCGACTTGTTGATGCTCTCAACCTTGCTGGGTAATTCAGAGCCCAGCATGCGTGTCTCGATCATAGACTTAGCCTGATAGGTTGAAATAAATCCGATCAGACAAGCGACAACAACCGCGATTAGACTGCCCAGCAGAGTAATACGTTGTGTAATTGTTAAACCAGTGTTATGCATTAAAGTTACTACTTCTATATCCCGTGGATGATAATTTTAGCATGGTCAATAATTAACACCTATAGGTATAAAGTCGTTGTCATAATACTGTCATGTTTTATAAAGTAAAAAAGCCCGCTGCATAGCAGGCGGGCCTTGGTTTCTAACAAGCGAACTAAAATGGCAAAAGGGCAGAGTACAAAACACTAAAAATCTATTGTACTCTTATTTTTCAAAAGGTTAGATGATCTTCTTCATGGCAGACATGTAGCCGCGCAGGGTATTACCAACCACTTCAACCGGGTGATTGCGGATGGCCGCGTTGACCTGGATCAGCGCCTGGTTATCCACTTCGTTGCTGTCTTGTGGCAACCCTTTACCAATGACATCTGTACCGATTTTCTCCATAAATGGTTTAAGTAACGGTAAGCAGGCATGGTTGTATAAATAACAGCCGTATTCCGCCGTGTCTGAAATTGTACGGTTCATTTCGAACAGCTTTTTACGGGCAATGGTGTTGGCGATTAACGGCGTTTCATGCAAAGACTCATAATAGGCCGACTCTTCGATAATACCCGCAGCGGTCATCGTTTCAAACGCAAGCTCTACACCAGCCTTAACCATAGCGACCATCAAAATGCCCTTGTCAAAAAAGGCTTGTTCGGTAATTTCTTGTTCACAGTTCGGCTGTTTCTCAAACGCGGTTTCTGCGGTTTCGGCGCGCCAGCTAAGCAACTTGGCATCGTCTTCATGCCAGTCAGCCATCATACCCTGAGAAAACTCACCACTGATGATGTCGTCCATATGCTTATTGTAAAGAGGTCGCATGAGTGTTTTAAGCTCTTCGCTTAATTCAAACGCCCTGATTTTGGCTGGGTTGGACAGGCGGTCCATCATATTGGTGATACCACCATGTTTCAGTGCTTCGGTGATCACTTCCCAACCGTACTGGATAAGTTTTGAGGCATAACCGGCGTCGACCCCTTGTTCGACCATTTTATCAAAACATAACAAGGACCCGGTTTGTAACATACCGCACAAGATGGTCTGCTCACCCATCAAATCAGACTTCACTTCGGCAATGAAGGATGAGTGAAGCACGCCGGCTTTGTGTCCACCAGTCCCTGCTGCATAGGCTTTAGCCTGAGCCAGGCCATGACCTTGAGGGTCATTTTCCGGGTGTACTGCAATTAAGGTCGGTACGCCAAAGCCACGCTTGTATTCTTCCCGAACCTCGGTGCCAGGACACTTAGGAGCCACCATGATAACGGTAATGTCCTCACGCACCTGCATACCTTCTTCAACGATATTGAAGCCGTGGGAGTAGGCGAGGGTAGATCCGTGTTTCATCAGCGGCATTACCGCTTCAACAACCGCACTGTGTTGCTTGTCTGGCGTTAAGTTAAGAACCAGATCAGCTTGTGGGATTAAGGTTTCATAGGTCCCCACTTCAAAGCCATTTTCGCTGGCATTTTTATAAGACTGACGCTTTTCATCAATGGCAGATTGACGCAGCGCATAGCTGACATCTAACCCTGAATCGCGCAAGTTCAGACCCTGGTTCAGGCCCTGAGCGCCACATCCAATGATAACCAGCTTTTTACCAAGTAGTACGTTAACACCGTCCTCAAACTCTTTGGGGTCCATGAAATGGCACTGCGCCAGTTGGGCCAGTTGCTCACGTAGTGGCAGTGAATTGAAATAGTTCGCCATGATTTGTCCTGTCTGAATGTTCTAACATTATGAGTTAGGTTCTAGACTAGTAATAAGTTTAAGTTGCGTAAAATGATATATTTAAACTATTGTATTTCACATTATGAAACACACTAAGTGATAACAAGATGGACCATAAACAATTAAAGTACTTTCTGGCGCTGGCGGATACACTACATTTTTCCCGTGCCAGTGAACGCTGCTACATCAGTCCCCCGACACTTAGCCGGCAGATAAAACAGCTTGAGGAAGAGGTTGGCGCGCCGCTATTTATCCGGGACAACCGCAGTGTCGCTCTGACATCACAAGGGCAGGCTTTTATTCATTATGCACAGGCTACACTGGCAAGTTGGCGTCAGTTTAAAAGTGAATGTCTGGATGAAGACAAGCCGCTTAGTGGTGAACTGAGCCTGTTTTGCTCCGTGACGGCTTCTTACAGTTTTATTTACGATTTATTTGCGCGTTACCGACAGGATTTCCCTCAGGTCGAACTTAACCTGTTAACTGGCGATCCGGCAAACTCTATCGCCCAGGTACAGGGAGAGGTGGTGGACGTTGCCGTTGCCGTTCGGCCTCGTAACCTGCCTCAGGGCCTGGAGTACCTTAGTATTGGTCGCTCACGGCTGCTGTTCATTGCGCCAACGATGAAATGCCCTTTAAGTGAGTTGCTGGAGCAGCACCGCGGAGAGCTACCATGGCAGCAAGTGCCTTTCATCGTGCCTGAGCACGGCGTCTTGAAGGAGCGTCTTGATGTGTTTTTCAAGAAAAAAGCATTACAGCCAAAGATCTACGCACATGTCTCCGGTCATGAAGCCATGGTTGCCTTGACCAGCCTGGGTTTTGGTATTGCTTATGTACCAGAGGTCGTATTGGAGCAGAGTCCATTCAGAAACCAGGTTCAAACGTTGGGGTTGCAAAGCGAAGAGATTGAAATTGGCCTGGTATGCAAAAAAAAGCGTTTGCAGGACCCGGTTGTGAGTGCCTTATTTCGAGTTGCCGCGCGTTTGTTTGCTGCGTAAAGCGTTTGTTCAGCTAGGGTCACTAGACTAGCCTGCATAGTTAGTTTGAACGAGGCTTTTTCGTGTCAACGGTATTAATTGCACAAGATGAAAAAGGACACAGCATCGCACCTTTTGAGGCATTGCAACAGCATGGTTATGTCATGCGGTTTATGAATATTCATGAAGCAACCCGCAAAGGGTATCCGGCTCAACAGGTAGACAGTATTGTGATTGGTCAGGCGCTGGCAACCAGTGCGCAGTACGATACAATCAATACGCTCAAATCCTGCTTCGATGCGCCTCTGATGGTATCGCTTGATGAGGATAATGAAGACTTGCAAAGCCTGATGCTGGAACTGGGCGCAGATGATGTGATTCCCTGTATGGCCAAACCCCGATTATGGCGTGCCCGACTCGATGCTTTGGTACGTAAACATCCGGCCATGTTGACGGCACATTCCCAAACCCCGGACGAACTTCATTTTGGTCAGCTTTACTTAAATTTGCATGAACGCAGTGTTTCGTTGAGACAGCAAGCGGTGAACCTGACCAGTCATGAGTTTGAGCTGCTCTGGCTATTAGCTTCACGCGCCCCCGAAGTTGTCAGTCGCGAAGACATATATAAAAAGGTGGTTGGACAGCATTACCAGGTGAACAGTCGAACCGTAGATGTACGTGTATCATGCTTACGCAGAAAACTGGGGGATACTGCTGTCGGCGCAGAAAAAATCAAAACGGTTTGGCGTAAAGGTTACCTGTTTGTAAAAGATGCCTGGTGACCTTAACGCTTAGCTCATAATTTGGTGAAATTTCCACATTGGATAGTTCCAATTATTCGAACTATCCATTCGCTCTCGTTTGTACATTGTTTCTTTTCTCTGTTCTGTTTTAGTGATATTACCTCCTTGATAGTCTATATAAATCAATTGTATAGCCATCTTTTGCATTTGAAAAAACAGCGCCTGCCCGTTTTACACACAGAGTGAAATTGCGCATTCCTTGATCTAAATCGTGTATTTAGCAACGTAAATAGAATTGATTGCTATTTAAAGCGGTGTATACTTAACGCGACTAAGAATAATTTTTAACATTGCTTTATTAAGGAATGCTCAATGATTTTCAAAAAATCTCTGCTTGCTACTTCTATTTTAGTTGCCACTTTAGGTTTGACCGCATGTGGTGGTTCAAGCTCAAATGACAACAATATCAATAACGGTCAGACACCTGACACATCAACAAATGCAGCGCCGACCGCTGTTACTCTGACAAGTAAGGATGCAGACGCAACAGAAGTCACTGTGACTGAAAACATGGTTGCGGTAGAGATTGGTACGCTGGTTGTAACTGACAGCGATGATGACAGCCACACTTTTGATGTGTCTGATGCGCGTTTTGAAGTTGTTGAAGGCGTTTTAAGATTGAAAGCCGGTGAACACCTGAACTATGAATTAGAGCAGGAAGTTACTGTGACTGTTACCGTTAACGACGGTGAAAATACTGAAAATTTCGATGTTAAGTTCAAAGTATTGGATGAAATGGACTATGACTTCATCAGCCGCTTTGCTGAGGGCGAATCAAGTGTTGCTTACTCAGGCCAGATTGCGCGTCACGTGTTAATCAAAGAATTGTTTAACTATATCGGCAGCGACCAGTTCGTTACTGATGCACAAGATGCAAACGCAACTAAAGAAACGCTACTTACTGAGCTAGACAAGTTCTATGGCGTAACTGAAGAAGACTACAATAGCATCTGGGAAGATCGTAATCTGACGATCGTCACTGATCCGGCTGCGCAAACTAAACTAACAGACATTTCATCATCTCACAAAAACCTGAGCGGTAAAGTAGCTGGTAATGATGCAAAAGGTCAGTACAAAGACTGGACGGAAGACGGCAGCTTCGAGGGCTGGACAGCCATCGCAGCGGACGGTGAGACACCAATTCCAGAGTTATTTGTAAAACAATTATTTGATCACTTAGCTGAGCGTGCGATTACAGGTAATGTAACTGCACCTGGTGGTGAAGAGATTGACACTATCTATGTGACTGAAACGGGTGTTGACCTTAACCAGCTGATCCAGAAGTTCTTATACGGCGCAGTGGCTTTCTCTCAGTCAGCCGATGATTACCTGGACTATGACACAGAAGGCAAAGGCCTGCAGACTGATAACACGGTTGCCGTTGAAGGTAAAACTTATACTAACCTTGAGCACCAGTGGGATGAAGGTTTCGGCTACTTCGGTGCAGCGCGTAACTACATGAACTACTCGGATGACGAGATTGCAGGTAAAGGCGGACGTGACGGCTTCAGCACCGGCTACAACGATGCCAATGCCGATGGCAAAATCGACTTCAACTCAGAGTATAACTTCGGTAACTCGACCAACGCAGCAAAGCGTGACCGTGGTACTGTTGATAATGCAAATCCAACGGACCTGACCAAAGACGCATTTGAAGCGTTCTACAATGGCCGTAAGTTGATTAACGCAACTGAAGGCGCGCTGAGCGAAACGCAAATGGATGAGCTGAAAGGCCACGCAAAAGATGCACTGATGGCATGGGAAAAAGCCATTGCAGCGACAGTTGTGCACTATATCAATGACACAACTAAAGACCTGGAAGCATTAAAAGCAGGCGTTAACGGCGGTGAGTACAAAGCATCAGATTTCGCTACACTAGCTAAGCACTGGTCAGAAATGAAAGGCTTCGCACTGAACTTCCAGTTTAACCGTTTCTCGCCTTTCTATGCAGAAGGCAATGTTGGTAAATTTAAGCAAATGCATGACCTGATGGGGACGCAGCCTGCGATCGAACCAAATGATGTAGATGCTTACATTGAGAAGCTGGGTCAGGCACGTGACATCCTGGAGGAAGTATACGGCTTTGATGCAGAGAATGTTGCTAACTGGTAAGTTATAAACGATTCTTTGAACTGTCAAAAGGTTAGCAGGTTTTGCTAGCCTTTTGCGTATCTAGACTATTCATTTGAGGCAAATAATGAGAATACACTCCAGACCTATCATACTGGCAACGGCCATTGGTTTGGCATTAAGCGGATGTGGCGAAAGCACGTCCAGTTCTGCGGGTCCAGGATATAATCAGGGCACTCCGGTGGTAGAGCCAACAACGTTCGATCAGAAAAAGCTCGTAGCTAACCTGACCGACAACGTTTTTACTCCCACGTTCCAGCAATTTGCTGATAAAGCAAGTACACAGCCTGCGGTGATAAAAGCGTACTGTGACCTGGAAACGGCATTTGACCCAACCTTGCAGGACGATGCAGCGAAGACAGCACGAGATGAAGCATTACTTGCTGCACAAAACAGCTGGAAAGAGGCCATGGTGAGCTGGCAACATGCCGAACTCATGATTGTTGGCCCATTGCTCGCAGATGATAAAGCTCTGCGTAAAGACATCTACTCCTGGCCAGATACCAATTATTGTAACGTTGATCAGGATGTGGCTTATTTTGCACAGGGCGAAATCAATGGTGTTCCTTACGACATCAGCAAGCGCAGTGATAAACGTCGTGGTTTAGATGCCCTCGAGTATTTGCTGTTCAACAACGAGCTTGACCACAGTTGCTCTGCGGCAGCCAGTGGTGACATTCTAACTCAGTGGAATACGCTTGAAGATCAGCAACGTCGCGTCATGCGCTGTCAGTATGCCGTTGAGGTGTCCACTGATCTGAAGGCAACGTCAGAACGGCTGATGTTTGAATGGGCAGGTGAGCAAGGGTACGCGGCTAAACTAAAGAATGCGGGTGAATCTGGTAGCGAATTTACCACAGTCACAGAGGCCGTTAACCTTATTTCCGACGCGCTTTTCTATATGACGGAAGAGCTCAAGGACTATAAACTTGCGACCCCGCTGGGCTTATTTGCTAACCAATGTGGTACAGAAGTGTGTCCTGAGGCAGTAGAGTCACGCTTTGCTAAGCACTCAATAGAAAATATCCAGGCCAACATTGCGGCATTTGAGCAAATTTTCCTTGGCCAGGGCACTGACAGTGAAGATACGACGGGGTTTGATGATTTCCTCGACGAACAAGACGCCAGTCAGACCAAAGAAGTGATGTTGCAGGGTATTGCAGATGCCAAAGCGGCGACAGATGCACTCAATGGTAGCTTACAGCAAGCATTAGATGAAGATACCGCGGGTGTGACGAATACCCACGCTAAGGTGAAAGATGTCACTGATGAGTTGAAAAATGACTTTATTCAAAAGTTGGCGCTGGAACTACCTCAAACATCGGCAGGTGATAATGACTAAAGGACCCATGATGAAAAGATCTGTGTTGGCTATGGCTGTTGCGCTAGCAGCGCCTCAGGTATTGGCAAATAGTGATGCAAACAATGACGACATGGAACATATTCAAATCCTGAGTCATTACGATAAACTTCGCACAGAAGCGGGCTCTGCGACACTGTTAACTGAAGAGCAGTTGGCGGAGTTTGAGTACGATGATATCCATCGTATTTTGGCATCAGTACCAGGTGTGAATATCCGTGAAGAAGATGGTTATGGCTTGCGTCCTAACATCGGCTTTCGTGGTGTAACACCAGAACGAAGCAAAAAAATCACCATTATGGAAGATGGTGTGCTGATTGGCCCGGCACCTTATTCAGCCCCTGCTGCGTATTATTTCCCTGTGACAACTCGGATGACAGCCGTTGAGGTCTTTAAAGGTCCCGCTGCCATCAAACATGGACCTCAGTCTGTCGCCGGTGCACTGAACCTGGTGACTCGAGCTGTACCTGAATTTTCGGAAGGGTCTATTGACCTTGCCATGGGCAGTGACGGCTACACCAAAGCGCATGCCTATTTTGGGTCTGTAGTGAACAATGTTGGGTTTTTACTCGAAGGGGTGAATTTGCAAGCAGATGGGTTTAAAGACCTGGATGGCGGTGCAGATACCGGATTCGAGAAAAATGACCTGCTGGCTAAGTTCAACTACAAGCTGCAACAAGGGGAGTTTGAGCACACGTTCGGACTCAAGCTCAGTTATGCAGATGAGCTATCTAATGAAACGTATCTTGGCCTGACCGATGCGGACTTTGACGCTACGCCATATCGTCGTTATGCTGCGTCTCAGCCTGACAATATGGATACTAAGCACAGTCAGGTGATGTTCTCCCACCATCTGAAGTATCAAGATGTGAGCCTGACATCACGCGTTTATCGCAATGATTATGAGCGCGCCTGGTTAAAGCTGGATGGCTTGACTAACACGGATGCGACCTTGCCTGAGATCCTAGCCAATCCGGAAGATGAGCAATACCAACGTTTGTATCAGGTGATCAGTGGCACGGCTGACTCGATTGCCGACAGTGGCCGTCCCAATTACCTGTCGATGGGCACCAATGACCGCGAGTACTTCTCGCAAGGGATCCAGGTTGACGGCTCCGCCAAGTTTAAGCTGGCAGGTTATGATAATACCTTATCGTTCGGTGTCCGCTTTCATGAAGATGAGATAGAACGTAAGCACTTTAACGAAACCTACGGAATGAGAGACGGCAGTGCGTTTAACTTGGGCCTGGATAAGGTCTATACCTCTCAGAACACCGAAAATACGAAGGCCTGGTCTGTTTACCTGGAGGACAAGGTCACCATAGATGCCCTGACTCTGGGCCTGGGTATTCGTGGTGAGCTAATGGATATGGCGTACCAGAGTACTGTCAATGCGGATGACTGGCAGGACAAAACCACACGGATCTGGTTACCGGGTATGAGTGGTTTCTATCAGTTGTCGGAAGACTCAGGTATTTTGTTTGGCGTTCATCAGGGGTTCTCTCCAGCATCGCCGCAGCAATCGGTTGATATCGAAATCGAGAAGAGTACCAACTATGAATTCGGCGGCCGCTTTAATGATGGGGTAACGCAGCTTGAAGTGGTTAGCTTTTTCAATGATTACAGCAACCTGAAAGAAAGCTGTGGCCAGTCTAACTGTGGTGCGCTGGAAGTCGGTAAAGAGTTTAACGGCGGTGAGGCCCATGTATATGGTCTGGAAGCCCAGTTTAGTCAGCGCTACCCTCTGAATCTGCAAATTGATATTCCTTACGGGTTTGTTTACACCTACACCAAAGGTGAATTCAAAAACGATCGATACACGAACTTTGCTCAGTGGGGTCACGTGAAAAGTGGTGACGAGCTGCCTTATCTGCCCGAGCATCAGGCCAGCTTTAACATCGGTTTGTCGGCTCCTGACTGGCGTGTATCGCTTGCTGTAAAGTATGTTGGCTCCATGTCGGAAGCGGCGGGACGAAGCTGGGATAGCAGTACAGACTCAAATGCGCCAAATGGTAGCTATGATCTGGTGCTTGAAGGCAAAGAGGTGTCAGCGATCACCACCGTTGATCTGTCAGCGGTCTATGAGCTGGGTAAATACGGTCAGGTTTACGCTAAAGTTGATAACCTGCTGGATGAGACCAAGATTGTCAGCCGTCGTCCTTACGGGGCGCGACCTGGTAAACCTCGCCAGTTTACACTGGGTTATAAGTATTCATTCTAAACTGAATGCAGCAATGTCAGATGCACAATCCGCTGCGCATCTGACATAATTATGTATACTTACAGGGCCACTCATTAGTGGCCTTTTTTACAGGAGTCAGTCCACTTTATGATCGAAACGCTCTGGCAAAGCTTATCATCTTTGCCCGGTTATTTACTGGATGCAAATAAACGCATTTATTGGCTGTACTTGCTTAGTGCAGTGGTGATGGCTGGTCTGGTTTACAACAAACTGCAAGGCCCTCGTTCGCTTAAAGGCTTCCTGGGGTTTCTGTTCCCGCGTGATGTATGGCTGTCTGACAGTGCGAAACTGGATTATGGCTTATTTGTCGTCAACAAACTGATCAAAGCGCTGACGTTTGCACCTATTGTCTTAACTATGGTGCCGGTCGCTATAGCAATCTCCGATGGCCTTGAATGGCTATTTGGTGCACCACTGCATTTGGCCTGGGATGATTCAGTGGTGATTTTTCTTTTTACACTGATGTTGTTCCTGGTCGATGACTTTACTCGCTATCTGTTACATCTGGCATTACATAAAATCCCGTTTCTTTGGGAGTTTCACAAGGTGCATCATTCTGCGAAAGTGCTGACCCCGTTCACCATATACCGCTCCCACCCGGTTGAAAGTTACTTGTATGCATGCCGGATGGCTTTGACGCAGGGGGTTGTGGTTGGGCTAGGCTACTTTGTCTTCGGTACGGCGCTGAGTATGTTTGATATCCTGGGGGCTAATGCCTTTGTTTTTCTATTCAATATTTTTGGCTCAAACCTGAGACATTCACACATCTGGTTCAGCTGGGGAGATAAGATAGAGAACTGGTTTATCAGTCCTGCACAACACCAGATCCATCACAGTGCCGATCCGGCTCATTTTGATACTAACCTGGGCTCGGCACTGGCCATATGGGACAGAATGGGCAGAAGCTTGATCCGTGCATCAGCAGTGAGCAATATTGAGATCGGTGTAGGTCGTTACGATGCAGGCCATGATAGTTTGAGCGCCATATATCTGAAACCGCTGCGAGAGGCATGGCTTAGCGTGTTGCCTAAAAAGGCGCGTGAGGATGTGAGGGAAGAGAAATAGGCTGGCGACGGGCATTGCCAGCCTATAAGGGAGAGTAGGCTCCCATAAATTGAGACTTAGTGCACCTGGCCTGGCGAGGTGCGATAGAATCCCAGCGCGTTTAGTTGCTCAATAATCGCTGGGTCATCTAATCTGTCAGGGGTTGCCTGATCGCGTAAAAAGTGTTCTTTAGGGACTGCATGCATGTCCAGCATTTTGTGAAAAAGAATGTCCCTAATTGTCAACGCTGTCATTCCTGAATCTTGAATAGCATCTAATTGCGCTTGCAATTTTGCGAGCGGGCCTGCACTTGCATCATCCACCGCTGCAGGAAAGTAAGAAGCTGATTTATTTTTTAACATGCTTGCCCTCTCGAATAATATGGTCCCCACTCAATGTTCCTGATTGAGGGGTATAAGTGTCAGATTTAAATTGAGAAAATAGATTAGTGCAACCAACCTACTGAGCTCAGTGTACTTCGAATTGAGGGGCAATTACCAACGATGATGTAAAGCTTTGTAAATCGTAGAGTTACAAAACCGTCAGAGTTATGTGCCTGATTTTTAGACGTCTAGATGTAACTATATGATGCGGAATTAGAAATAATTCTCAGTACCCCTATCGATACTGAGAATTCTTTTTTAGTCTATGAAAATAATTTTTCTTTAACGTGTTCTGCGAAGCCGCTACCAGCCTCCAGGTAGAAGTTATAAGTCGAATGTACGCCTAAATCTTCAAGTTCTTTTTGTTGATCCGGGTAGTTGGCGATTGCGGTAACCTGACCTGAAAAGCCTGACGCTTTTAGCTGCTCCAGCGCGTAAATATTTTGCATGTGCTTTGGCATTGCCAGCATAACCATAGCAACATTAGAGTGATTGACGCGTTGCCAGAAATCAGGGTCCGTTGCATCTGCCAGTAGTACGCGACGCTCCAGACTTATATGCTTTTCGACGACTTCAGGTTTGATGTCGACACCTGCGACTGAGCCTGGATAAGAAGCATGAATGGTCTCATAAGCACCGGTGCCAATACGTCCCATGCCAAATATCACTATGCGTGTGTCGGTTAAGTTTACAGGCAGTTCTTCTTCGAGCCGCTTATCACTTTCAAATTTCACCAGCAGGGGCTCCAGTTTCACGTAGATTTCATTGGCTTTCTTGTTGAGTGGCGTGGCCAGTACAAATGTGACAGAGACAGCCAGCGCAACCACGGCGAGCCAGTCGGCGGTGATCATGCCACTGCTGGCAGCGACAGCACATACGATCAGACCAAATTCACTGTAGTTTGACAGTGTAAATGCGCTGAGCAGTGATGTCCGGGCACGTAGTCTGAACATATTGGTATACAGATAATAAATAAAGACTTTGACCGGTAATACGACGGCAAGTAACACGGCAATCAGCACGGCTTCGAGCGAGATATTGGCATTCAGACCGATGTTAAGGAAAAAGCCGACTAGCAAGATATCTTTGACATTGAGCAAAGCTTTGGATAGCTCACCTGCTTTTTTATGCGGTGCGAAAATCATGCCTATGATCAGGGCACCCAAATCACCTTTCAGACCAGCTAACTCGAACCCGTGGTAACCGAGTACCAGTGCAAAGAAGAATCCGAACAAAGGTAAGAGTTCGCCGTGCTTTGAACGGTTGAGTATCCAGAATAGCAGCGGTCGTAACAATGGCAAACCAACCAGCAGAGCAAGCGCCCATATGTTGGGCGACTTTCCTGTACTGATGGCGAGGAAGATCACCGCAAAGATATCCTGCATAACCAGGATCCCGATGGAAATTTTACCATGCAGACTGGCCATCTCGCCTCGCTCTTCCAGTACTTTAACGGCAAATACGGTGCTGGAAAAACTGAACGCAAATCCAACCAGGCAGGCACTTTGCCAGGACAAGTCGACAAATAAAGGCAAACCAAACGCACCTAACATCAGTAACAACGAGGCGAAAAAGGCAATGCTGGTCACCAAGTGTAAGCTGGCAGGCGCCCAAACCTGAGGTTTAATCAGATTCGAGACTTTTAGTTTTAAACCAATACTGAACAGTAATAGTGTCAGAAATCAGGGTCCGTTGCATCTGCCAGTAGTACGCGACGCTCCAGACTTATATGCTTTTCGACGACTTCAGGTTTGATGTCGACACCTGCGACTGAGCCTGGATAAGAAGCATGAATGGTCTCATAAGCACCGGTGCCAATACGTCCCATGCCAAATATCACTATGCGTGTGTCGGTTAAGTTTACAGGCAGTTCTTCTTCGAGCCGCTTATCACTTTCAAATTTCACCAGCAGGGGCTCCAGTTTCACGTAGATTTCATTGGCTTTCTTGTTGAGTGGCGTGGCCAGTACAAATGTGACAGAGACAGCCAGCGCAACCACGGCGAGCCAGTCGGCGGTGATCATGCCACTGCTGGCAGCGACAGCACATACGATCAGACCAAATTCACTGTAGTTTGACAGTGTAAATGCGCTGAGCAGTGATGTCCGGGCACGTAGTCTGAACATATTGGTATACAGATAATAAATAAAGACTTTGACCGGTAATACGACGGCAAGTAACACGGCAATCAGCACGGCTTCGAGCGAGATATTGGCATTCAGACCGATGTTAAGGAAAAAGCCGACTAGCAAGATATCTTTGACATTGAGCAAAGCTTTGGATAGCTCACCTGCTTTTTTATGCGGTGCGAAAATCATGCCTATGATCAGGGCACCCAAATCACCTTTCAGACCAGCTAACTCGAACCCGTGGTAACCGAGTACCAGTGCAAAGAAGAATCCGAACAAAGGTAAGAGTTCGCCGTGCTTTGAACGGTTGAGTATCCAGAATAGCAGCGGTCGTAACAATGGCAAACCAACCAGCAGAGCAAGCGCCCATATGTTGGGCGACTTTCCTGTACTGATGGCGAGGAAGATCACCGCAAAGATATCCTGCATAACCAGGATCCCGATGGAAATTTTACCATGCAGACTGGCCATCTCGCCTCGCTCTTCCAGTACTTTAACGGCAAATACGGTGCTGGAAAAACTGAACGCAAATCCAACCAGGCAGGCACTTTGCCAGGACAAGTCGACAAATAAAGGCAAACCAAACGCACCTAACATCAGTAACAACGAGGCGAAAAAGGCAATGCTGGTCACCAAGTGTAAGCTGGCAGGCGCCCAAACCTGAGGTTTAATCAGATTCGAGACTTTTAGTTTTAAACCAATACTGAACAGTAATAGTGTGACACCCAAGTCGGCCAGCTGGGTAAGTAAGTCGGTACTGCTGTGGCCTAACAGATTGAGCACAAACCCCGCCAGCAAAAAGCCAATTAAAGGCGGGAGTTTAAGTTGGTAGACAGAAAAGCCACAAGCAAAGGCAACGGCAAAGTACAGTAATTCCATAGTGATTCAGTCAAGTCGAAGGTGTTAGCAGTGTAACAAAACAAGCTGATATATAAATGAAAAATTGGTCGCTTTGATGAACAGTGAGTGGCGTATGGTGATGGTTATGAGGTTTATCCTCAACTATTTGGCTGATTGCTATAAATTTTCGCTGACAAACCAGAAAAAATGTGGTTAAGATGCGGATAAGGGGACATCCTCGAGAGGAGATAAGATGTTTAAAAAGCTCTTGGCATCCGTAGGTATTGGTGCCGCGAAAGTAGATACAATTTTAGAAACAGAACACCTGCATCCGGGCCAGAAATTTCAGGCGCAGATCGTTGTTGTGGGTGGAGATGTTGAACAAGAAATTAGCGGTTTAGAGTTAGCGCTGATGACCAAGGTCAAGGTTGAAGGAGACAATGGAGAGTACTACGCAAATCAGGTCATTGAAAAGTGGCGTGTGGGCAGCCAATTTACCATCGCACCGGGTGAGAAAAAAGTGATCCCGTTTGAGGCCAGATTGCATTCAGAAACCCCGATTACCGAAATCAATGCACCGTATAACCATAGTTATGTGTGGTTGGAAACCGGATTGGATATCGACCTGGCTTTAGACCCGAGTGACAAAGATCTGTTGCATATATATCCAAATGAAGCCGTTAAAAACTGCTTAATGGCAATGGAGAAACTCGGCTTTCGAATGATTAAAGCAGATGTTGAGCGCGGTTATCTGAAAGCGTCGAACTTTCAGTCGGTATCTGGTTGTTATCAGGAAATTGAATATCGTCCGGCGAATACGTCTTTGTTCGGACTTCAGGAAGTTGAGTTGTCTTTTGTGCCGGAAGCACATCGTACGCATGTGCTGATTGAGCTCGATAGAGCCTTTCGTGGAGATGGCTATGTAGATCTGACAATTGAGCATGACCACGTGAATCTGTCTCAGTTGTGCGATCAGCTGGAAAGGCTATTTGCCTGACTCTATTCTACGCCTCGCCGGAGGCGTATCTACCCACAGTGATAAAACCCATGCAAGTTAAAACTTTTTACCAGTTGTCACACGACGAGCTGTTCAGTATTTTGAAGACCCGGGTTGCGGTGTTTGTTGTTGAACAGGCCTGCGCTTATCAGGAAATTGATGAGGTTGACAGAGCCGCTGATACACACCATGTTTTCTTAATTGAGCAGGGTGAAGTTCAGGCCTATGCACGGTGTTACAAGCCGCAATCTACTATCAGTGCAATTGGACGTGTATTGGTATCACCAGATTGTCGGGGGAAAGGCGTTGCACAAACTTTGATGGCCCGAGCGATTGAGGCTTGTCATGCTCACTACGGGCCACAACCGATAAAAATCGCAGCGCAAACTTACCTGACTCAATTTTATCAGTCTCTCGGTTTTGTGCCTTGCGGCCAGGCTTATCTGGAAGATGGGATTGAGCATATAGACATGATATTACGCTAGGGTAGGGACTGGTATACAGTGTGCACTCTATACCAGTTTCGCAGTATATTATGCTAATCAGAGTTGTTTAAGTGCCTCGATGGCGCCCTGGTAGTCAGGTTCACTGGCCAGGTTACTGACTAACTGCTTATATACTACTTTGTGGTCTTTGTCTAAAACCAGAACCGCTCTGCTCAATAGCCCCATATCTTTAATATAGAGTCCGTATTTTGCGCCAAAGTCACGCCAGACTGAATCCGACAGGGTATCAATTTGGTCGATGTTTTCTGTTTTACAAAAACGTTTTTGAGCAAATGGCAGATCAGCACTGATGGTGAGCATTGCTACGCCAGCAAACTCTTTAGCCACTTTTTCATTGAAGTACTTGGTTTGTATGCTACAGATCCCGGTGTCCAGGCTCGGTACCACGCTGATCAGAACGGGCTTGCCCTGATAGTTGGCCAAAGTAACAGGCACAAAGTTGCCATCGACAACTTTAAAGTCGGGTGCTGTGTCGCCGACTTTAATACCCTGGCCTAATAAGGTAACAGGCTTCCCCTGAGCGTTGACTTTACCCGCGTCAACCTGGTTCTCAGGCAGCTCACTGGCATGGATTGGGTTGGTAATTGTCAATAAAGATGCAGCAAGCAAGGTTATGATCCGCATAACGTATTCCCTTTTAAATTTTTTGCAATTCTCGTCAGTGTATTATACTGAAATTATATAACCAACCTTTGCAGTAAATTGGATTGTAAATCGGCCAAGCTTTGATTACCATGTAAGTCCTAAAATGCTGCTGTGTCATAACTATAATTAGAAAAATTTCGGCTTCTTACAACGAGTTAGCCGCTAAGCGAAGAGAGCTTTTATGTCAACACCTGTCCTGATATGCGATGATTCAAAATTGGCTCGCCGGCAACTGGCGCGGTCATTGCCGGACGACTGGGATATTAAAGTAGAATTTGCTGAGCATGGACTGGACTGTATTGAAAAAATAAAAGAGGTCTCGCCTGAGATACTTTTTCTGGATTTAAACATGCCTCACATGGATGGATATGAGGTGTTACAAGCAATAAACGAACAAGGATTGAATGTTTTGACAGTCGTCGTCTCTGGAGATATCCAGCCAAACGCGCACCAAAGAGTCATAGAGCTGGGCGCAATAGATTTTATTCGAAAACCCTGTGATGCCACGAAGCTGGAAGAAATCATCACTCATCATGGGATTAAAGACAAAGCCATTCGGGCCAACCTGGTGCATAAACTCGGGGAGCAGCTTGAACCTGAGATCCGTGATATCTATCAGGAGATCACCAATGTGGCCATGGGCCAGGCCGGTGATTTGCTGGCACGCTTGTTGAACGTCTTCGTTGAATTACCTATTCCGAATGTCAACGTCCTTGAAGTCAGTGAGCTGCATATGGCATTGCAAGCCATCGATGCCAGCGCCACAACATCGGGTGTGTGTCAGGGGTTCATCGGCGGTGGTGTCTCCGGAGAAGCCTTACTCCTACTCAATGATTCCAGTTTTAAAGAAATAGCGTCATTGATGAGTTATCAGGGAGAGCTCAATCAAAAAGTGGAACTTGAGTTGCTCATGGACATCAGTAATATTCTGATAGGAGCAATATTGACCGGACTCTCGAAACAGCTCGACATGCCATTCAGCCAGGGCCACCCTGTGGTATTAGGACAGCATTGCGAAGTGTCTGAACTGGTGAAGGCAAATAAAGCCAGGTGGCAACGTACGTTAGCGATTGAAATTAGTTACGGGATCGAAAACCATGACATTAATTGTGATTTAATGTTGTTGTTTACCGAAGACTCACTGAAAACACTCAAATATAAAGTTGAGTACCTGCTAGAAGATTAGAATTATGCCTGCATCTGATTTTGACATGAATGAGATCCATTGGTTAATGGATATGTTTAACACAGTTGATGTCGGCCTGGTCGTGCTGGACAGGCACTATCGAGTGTGCGTCTGGAATGGTTTTATGGAAAACCATTCTGGATTATTGCCAAGCGCAGTTAAAGACAAAGACGTGTTTGACTTGTTTCCGGGAATTGACGAAGCGTGGTTTAAGAGCAAATCAGAACCTGTTTTTGTATTGAAGAATCGCTCGTTTACTATCTGGGAGCAGCAGCCCTATATTTTTCGGTTCAAGAATTATCGGCCAATTACTGGCAAAGCCGACTATATGTATCAAAATGCGACCTTTATTCCACTGACGACAGTAACCGGTGAGGTGGGGCACATCTGTGTCATCATTTACGATGTAACTGACGAAGCCATGAATAAGCTTGAGCTTGAAAAGGTCAATAAAACCCTGGAAAAAATGAGCCGCACAGACAGCCTGACTAAACTGGCCAATCGGGGTTACTGGGAAGAGAACTTAAGGACAGAGTTCAAACGTTTACAGCGTAGCCATGGTAGCAGCAGTTTACTGATGTTCGACATCGATTTTTTTAAGCGTATCAATGATGCTTATGGACATAGCGGCGGTGATGAGGCCATTCGCCATATCTCAGATCTGTTGCAAAAGACACTTCGAGAAACAGATGTTGCAGGGCGTTATGGTGGTGAGGAATTTGCGGTAACGTTAGTTGATACTGACGCCGAAGGCGCCAAAGTGTTCGCAGAGAGGCTGCGCAGTTTAATCGAGAATTCAGTCATTTATTATGATAACAAAGAGATTAAATTAACGGTGAGCCTGGGCATTGCCTGCTGTGACGACAATTTTGAAAAGTACGAACAGTGGATAGAAGCTGCGGACACCGCCTTATATCATTCAAAAGAAAATGGCCGTAACATAGTGACGGTGTACGACCCTTCTATGGCGCATTAACTAAGCCTGATATTTGCAACGACAAAAACAAAAAAGCCCTTATTGAAAGGGCTTTTTGCTATAGAGCGTCTTCTTTACTCTCTTGAGGACATTGGCCCAATATGCTCACCGACCCATCATCCTGAAGCTCTTCAAGCTTAACCGGGAAGCCCCACAATCGATACAGGTGCTTTATTACCTCTTTCTTTGAGTCTGCAAGAGGCACTTTGTTATGTGGTACATATCTCAAAGTTAGTGAGCGGTCACCTCGTATATCTACGTTGTAAACCTGAATATTAGGCTCATGGTTACTCAAGTTATAATGAGCAGACAGGCTATTTCGGACTTTCTGGTAGCCTGATTCATCATGAATAGCACCAACCTCCAGGTGAGGGGACTTTTCCTGATCAATAATGGTGAACAGCTTAAAATCACGCATTATCTTTGGCGATAAAAACTGGCTCACAAAACTCTCATCTTTAAAATTCTCCATAGCAAAGTGCAACGTATCCAGCCAATCTTTACCGGCAAACTCTGGAAACCAATACTTGTCTTCATCGGTTGGGTTTTCACAGATCCGGCGTATATCGACCATCATATTAAAGCCCAATGCATAGGGGTTAATGCCCGAGTAAAATTTACTGTTATAGGGCGGCTGATAAACTACATTGGTATGGCTTTGCAGGAACTCCAGCATGAATGCATCACTCAGTTTACCCTCGTCATACAGGTGGTTAAGGATTGTGTAATGCCAAAATGTCGCCCATCCCTCATTCATAACCTGTGTTTGTCGTTGTGGATAAAAGTACTGAGAGACTTTGCGCACAATTCGGATTATCTCACGTTGCCAGGACTCTAGCAGCGGCGCGTTTTTCTCGATGAAATACAGGATGTTTTCTTGCGGCTCAGATGGGAACTTTACGTCTTCTCGCTCGTCCTGTTGCTTGCCTTGCGGAATGGTCCGCCAAAGTTCATTGACTTGTGACTGCAGGTAGTCTTCACGCTCTTTTTGACGCTTCTGTTCCTCGTACATAGATATCTGCTGAGGGCGTTTATAGCGGTCCACGCCATAATTCATGAGGGCATGACAAGAGTCCAGCAAGTTTTCTACCTCATCTATCCCATATTTTTGCTCGCACTTGGCAACATAGTTTTTTGCAAAAACCAGGTAATCAATAATTGATGAGGCGTCCGTCCAGGCTTTGAACAGATAATTGCCTTTGAAAAACGAATTGTGTCCATAGCATGCATGTGCCATTACCAACGCCTGCATCGGCATGGTATTTTCTTCCATAAGGTAGGCAATGCAGGGGTCCGAATTAATCACAATTTCATAAGCCAGGCCCATTTGCCCTCGTTTGTAAGTTTGCTCAGTCTGGATAAACTTCTTACCGTAAGACCAGTGTGCATAGCCAATGGGCATGCCAACACTGGAGTAGGCGTCCATCATTTGCTCTGCGGTGATCACTTCAATCTGGTTCGGATAGGTATCCAGTCTGTAATGGGCCGCTACACGGGCAATCTCAGCCTGATATTCTTCAAGCAGGTCGAACGTCCAATCCGGGCCATCATTTAGCGGGTTATACGTCATAGGCACTCCCCCTGTTAGGCTGCATTCTGTTGTCGGTTTTTCTTAAACAGCTCTCTGAATATCGGATAGATATCTTCCACCGACCGAATATGCTGCATGGCAAAGTTGTCGAATGTGTCCGCAATACCTTGGTATTCGCGCCACAGACTCTGGTGAGCACGTGTGGTGATTTCGATATAGGCGTAGTAACGCACCGTGTTTAGCAGTTTGTTCGTTAATATATCAGTACAGTGCGGAGAGTCATCCGCCCAGTTATCGCCATCAGACGCCTGAGCAGCATAGATATTCCAATCTCCCTGCGCGTAACGATCAGCGATGATTTCATCCATTAACTTTAACGCACTCGATACAATGGTACCGCCGGTTTCCTGCGAGTAGAAAAACTCCTGCTCGTCGACCTCTTTGGCCTGTGTGTGGTGGCGAATATAAACAACTTCAATGTCTTTGTAGGTCCGTGTTAAGAACTGATATAGCAAAATGTAAAAGCGCTTAGCCATATCTTTAGTTGCCTGATCCATAGAGCCTGACACATCCATTAAACAAAACATAACTGCTTTGCTCGTTGGGTGTGGACGCTTTTCGTAGTTTCTAAAACGCAAATCGTAATTATCAATGAATGGTACCGCATCTATTTTGCGTTTCAGTTCTGCGATTTCTTGCTCTAGTTGTTGGATCTCGGTTTGCTTGGGAACAGGCTCCTGCAACAAGAGCGCTAGCTTTTCTTCCAACTCTTTGAGTTGTTTTCTTTTACTGGCTGTCATGGCAATTCGGCGTGCAACAGATCCTTTTAAAGATCGCACAATGTCGAGATTGCTGGGCATGCCATCGTTACAAAAGCCGGCTCTGTGTGTTTTCATTTGTACCAACTTGTCGAGCTGGCTTTTCTGCAAGTTTGGTAATTCAAGGTCTTCAAACAACAGGTCAAGATACTCGTCTTTCGATATGGAAAAAACGAAGTCATCCTGGCCTTCACCCTGATCGCTCGCATTGCCTTCGCCAGCACCCCCGCCCTGGCCTGAGGGCGGACGCTGAATTTTGTCACCTGTTGTGAACTGATCGTTGCCTGGGTGAATGTGCTCGCGATTACCACCTTTGCCCTGATGGAAAATCGGTTCACTGATATCTCGTTGCGGTATAGAAATGCTCTCACCGCTGGAAATATCAGTGACACTCCTTTTATTGATGGCATCAGAAACAGCTTCTTTTATCTGTTTCTTGTAGCGTCTAATGAAGCGCTGACGATTCAGCGTGCTTTTATTCTTGCCATTCAGTCGACGATCGATGAAATGTGCCATAGAACACCCTCCAACCGCTAATGTTATTGAGATTTTCTAACCCGTAAATACCACTCGGAAAGTAAGCGGACTTGTTTCTGGGTATAGCCTTTTTCCATCATACGATTGACAAAGTCTTCGTGTTTTTTCTGATCTTCAGCTGAGGTTTTTGCATTGAATGAGATAACCGGTAACAGCTCTTCTGTGTTTGAGAACATTTTTTTCTCGATCACCGTCCTGAGTTTTTCGTAACTGGTCCAGACAGGGTTTGCGCCATTATGGTGAGCGCGGGCTCTCAAGACAAAGTTGACGATCTCATTGCGAAAATCTTTGGGATTCGAAATACCCGCTGGCTTTTCAATTTTCTCAAGCTCAGCATTGAGTGCCGCTCTGTCGAATAGCTGGCCAGTATCCGGGTCGCGATATTCTTGATCTTGTATCCAAAAATCAGCATACGTGACATAACGGTCGAAAATATTTTGTCCGTACTCTGAATAAGATTCGAGATACGCTGTTTGCAGTTCTTTACCAATAAACTCGACATATTGTGGGATCAAGTAGCCTTTCAGGTGACTGAGATAGCGCTCCTGTACTTCGGCACTGAATTGCTCACGCTCAATCTGTTGCTCCAGTACATAAAACAAGTGCACAGGGTTTGCAGCAACCTCTGCATGATCAAAGTTGAATACACGCGACAATATCTTAAATGCAAAGCGAGTCGACAGGCCGGTCATACCTTCGTCGACCCCGGCGTAGTCTCGATACTCCTGATACGACTTCGCTTTTGGATCTGTGTCTTTGAGGCTCTCACCGTCATAAACACGCATCTTAGAATAGATGCTGGAATTTTCGGGCTCATTGATACGCGATAGAGTCGAAAACTTAGCCAAGGTTTCAAGCGTACCTGGTGCACAAGGTGCAGTTTTAAGCTCGCTGTTTTCAATGAGTTTTTTGTATATCTTTACTTCTTCCGAAACGCGTAAGCAGTACGGCACTTTAACGATAAAGACCCGATCCAGAAATGCTTCATTGTTTTTGTTATTTTTGAATGATTGCCATTCGGACTCGTTGGAGTGCGCCAAAATGATCCCGTTAAAGGGCAGAGCAGAGATACCCTCTGTACCGTTGTAGTTACCCTCTTGCGTCGCGGTGAGCAATGGGTGCAGCACTTTAATGGGGGCTTTAAACATCTCCACAAATTCCATTAAGCCCTGATTCGCTAAACACAGTGCGCCTGAATATGAATACGCGTCTGGGTCATTTTGAGCGTAATGCTCCAATTTTCGAATGTCGACCTTACCAACCAATGCGGAAATGTCCTGATTGTTTTCATCACCAGGTTCAGTTTTCGCGATGGCAGTCTGGTCTAAAATAGAGGGATAGCGTTTTACCACTCTAAATTTGGAAATATCACCGTTAAATTCATGCAATCGCTTGGTCGCCCAGGGTGACATCACGGTGCGTAAATAACGACTGTTGATGCCATACTCTTTATCGAGTAACTCACCATCTTCGAGGGGGTTAAACAGGCTTAAGGGGTGGTCGTTGACCGGAGAACCTTTAATCGCATAAATGGGCACCTGTTGCATCAGGTATTTGAGCTTTTCAGCAATCGAAGACTTACCACCACCGACAGGGCCAAGCAAGTAAAGTACCTGCTTGTACTCTTCCAGACCCTGTGCGGCGTGTTTTAGATAAGAAACGATCTGCTCAATGGCATCTTCCATGCCATAAAACTCATGGAAAGCGGGATAGCGTGCGATAACGCGATTTGAGAACAGACGGCTGAGCCGCGCATCTGTCGAAGTATCAACCATTTCAGGTTCACCAATTGCCATTAGCAGGCGCTCAGGGGCGCTTGCATATGCAGCTTTATCTTCTTTACATATTTCCAAATATTCCGCAATCGTGAACTCTTCTTCTTGGGACGCTTCGTATCTGGACTGGTAATGCTCAAATATACTCATAATGAACTCCAATAACCTGTTGATGATGCGGTCTCTTAATGCAAGGCTACTTAAAGCTTAGTCGGGTTATTTAAAAATTGCCTAAAAATTCCAGTAATTTAATGTCTATTCAGCTCAATGCATTAGTGTGGAATCTGGACGTCAATTGACCTTAAGGGGCTTTTACCTTCAGATCTCATACAAGTGGTCAAATTAGGATAGTCAGGCAGGTGGCTTTGTGCCAATAGGCCGGTTTGAAGGTGTTTGTCAGTCCCTGATTTGGTGTTGGCAATATATAGCAGAAATTAACAATTCGTCGTACCTTACAGGTAATGGAATTGAAATGTTATTGAGCGGGATAACGGGCGGTGAAATGGGATGGCAATCAGTGATAAAGGGCAACAAAAAAGGCGCTAAAAAGCGCCTTTTGCGTTATCTGAGAATTATGCAAGGTTTGCGTTTGCGAAATCCCAGTTAACCAGTGCCCAGAAACCTTTCAGGTAGTCTGGACGAACGTTACGGTAGTCAATGTAGTAAGCGTGTTCCCACAGGTCTACAGTGATGATTGGCGTTACGCCTGCTTCTGTTAACGGAGTTGCCGCGTTTGAAGTATTAACGATATCCAAAGAACCGTCAGCAAGTTGTACCAACCAAGTCCAGCTAGAACCGAAGTTGTTAACAGCTTTGTCATTGAATGCTTCCTGGAATGCTGCGAAAGAGCCCCATTTTGCATTGATCAGCTCAGCGACTTTACCAGTAGGCTCGCCACCTGCATTTGGTGCAAGGCTGTGCCAGTAGAAAGTGTGGTTCCAGATCTGTGCTGCGTTGTTGAATACGCCACCTTCTGAGTTACATACGATTTCTTCTAAAGATTTGTTCTCAAGGTCTGTGCCCTGGATAAGGCCGTTCAGTTTTACAACGTACGTGTTGTGGTGTTTACCGTGGTGGAACTCAAGTGTTTCCTGAGAAATATGCGGCTCAAGCGCGTTGATAGCATACGGAAGTGACGGTAGTTCAAAAGCCATGTTAATCTCCATTTCGTTGTTAAATTGTCAAAGCAAATAAAAGCAATGTCTTTCTTAGCTTACATTTCTATACGATTTGACGGCATATAGTGATACTATAATTCCTGAGTATTTTACTCAAGTTTTGGCAAACAGCAATGGCAATAGCCAAGACTTGTAAAATGAATGGCTCAGATTGCATTTATTTTGTACGGGCAGAGTAACCGCTGACAGGCGGCGTCTGGCAAAGCGGATGCGATTATGAGCTATGCTATCGTCATTTTGAGGTAAATAATGCAAACCATTGAAAAGATTAAACAGCAAATCGCAGAGAATCCGATCATTCTATACATGAAAGGGTCACCTAAGTTACCTAACTGCGGTTTTTCTTCGCAGGCATCTCAGGCGCTGATGGCGTGTGGTGAACAGTTTGCTTACGTCGATATTTTGCTTAACCCGGACATTCGTGCTGAGCTGCCTCATTATGCCAACTGGCCGACTTTTCCGCAGCTATGGGTTGAGGGTGAGCTGATCGGTGGGTGTGACATCATTATCGAGATGTTCCAAAAAGGCGAATTGCAGCCATTGATTGCTGAAACAGCCGCAAAGTATAAAGAAGACGACGCTGAAAAAGCCGAGTAAGTCTGATTTAATTCATAGTGGGGCATGTGACTGAGAGTTGCATGCCCTTTTTTGTTCTTTTTTCCTCCTTTCTGCTGTTGTCCTCTATTAGCTTATTTGTGCATTTATCATTGATATCTTTTCGCTGGTTTCACGGTGTATTTTAAGTTTTGCAACACTCGGTTTACGCTTGCGTCAAGCTCGCGTCCTGCACAAATTAAGGGGTTGCCAAATTCACAAGATGAATAATGAATATTTATTCATTTCAATAATGGCATTACGTTAACGTAAACTTCCTTCTTTTTGTGCGTTTCCTCCTGTTTTTTTGATTTGATACCGGTGTCATTTTGTGGTTCTCTACCTTTATTCAATATTCTTTTATTTGAGAAGAAGTGATTTGAGTACCTTTTAATGAGAAATATTCATGCAAGTGAATAACTATTCTTTATTGTATTGACTCGAATACTAATCAAGGCTAGCTTTGATTATCTGCCAGTAGTTCGTCTGAAATTACCGGCTGGCAGTTGTAGCAAGGGGAGGAGTCCATGTTATATGACTCGGCATTAGAAAAAGAAAACTGTGGTTTTGGCTTGATTGCACACACGCAAGGTCAGGCGAGCCATAAGCTGATCCGTACGGCAATTACTGGCCTGGATAGAATGCAGCACCGCGGGGGCATAGCTGCGGATGGCAAAACAGGGGATGGCTGTGGCTTGCTGCTGCAAAAGCCCGATAGTTTTTTCAGAGCGATTGCGGCTGAGAATGACTGGCATCTGGGGAAAAACTATGCTGTAGGTATGGTGTTTCTTAACCAGGATCCGTCATTTGCCAGGCAAGCACGTGACATTATCAACGAAGAATTAGAAAAAGAAACCTTAACGCTCGTAGGTTGGCGGACAGTGCCGACAGATCCAGGCATGCTTGGTCCTATTGCCATCGAGCAACTACCTCAGTTTGAACAGGTGTTTGTGTCTGCCCCAGAAGGGTGGCGACCAAAAGACCTGGAGCGCCGGCTGTATATCGCGCGTCGGCGCATTGAAAAACGCCTGGAAGCAGATCCGGACTTTTACATTGCGAGCCTGTCGGGCCTTGTGACTATATACAAAGGTCTGATGATGCCGGCCGATCTGCCAAACTTTTATTTGGATTTGGCAGACATCCGAATGACAAGCGCTATCTGTGTATTCCACCAGCGCTTTTCAACAAACACACAACCGCGTTGGCCGTTGGCGCAACCATTTCGATATTTGGCGCATAATGGTGAGATAAATACCATCACTGGCAATCGTCAGTGGGCGAAAGCGCGGGCCTATAAATTTGCTTCGCCGTTGCTGCCGGATTTGCAAAATGCTGCGCCGTTTGTCAATGAAAGCGGTTCAGACTCTTCCAGCCTGGACAATATGCTCGAACTATTTTTGGCTGGTGGCATGGATATCTTTCGGGCTATGCGCATGTTGGTGCCACCTGCGTGGCAAAAAAACCGAGCTATGGATGATGAGCTCAGAGCATTTTACGACTTTAATTCAATGCACATGGAGCCCTGGGATGGTCCCGCAGGTATCGTGATGTCTGATGGTCGCTTTGCAGCATGTAACCTGGACAGAAATGGCCTGCGGCCTGCACGGTATGTGATCACGCAAGATGGATTTATTACTTTGGCCTCTGAAGTCGGAATTTGGGATTACGAGCCCGATGAAGTCATTGAGAAAGGCCGTGTTGGACCTGGCGAACTGTTGGTAGTGGACACACTGCATGGCAAAATCTGGCAATCCGACGAAATCGACGAAGACCTTAAGGCCAGACACCCTTATAAAACCTGGCTAGAGCAAAACGTTAAGCGACTGACACCATTTGAAGCTCTGGCTGAGGCGGATGCGGGCCAACGGGATTTTGATGACGATATCTTGCTGACTTATCAAAAGCTGTTTGCTTACAGTAACGAAGAAATTGAGCAAGTGATCCGGGTGATGGGCCAAAATGGCCAGGAAGCAACAGGGTCAATGGGAGACGACACGCCATTTGCTGTGTTATCGGAAGGGATCCGCTCGCTCTACGACTACTTTAGACAAAAATTCGCACAGGTTACCAATCCACCCATAGATCCGTTACGTGAAAACCACGTGATGTCGCTGGCGACCTGCATTGGGCGTGAGCAGAATGTGTTTAACGAAACCACCGGGCATGCTAAACGACTACAGTTTGATTCACCGGTTTTGACCTATTCAGATATCCAGCAATTGCTGGCTGCAGATGACGATCATTACAGTGCATGTCGTATTTCACTGAATTACGATCCTCAAGCCGAAAGTCTGCAAAGTGCAATCGCTCGGATCTGTGATGAAGCGCAAGAAAAAGCAGCGCACGGTTGTGTGATGTTGTTATTAAGCGACCGAGCCATTAGTAAAGATACTATGCCGGTACCCGCAGCGATGGCGGTGGGAGCAGTACAGCAACGGTTAGTAAACACCAATCTGCGTTGTGACTCTAACATTATCGTGGAGACGGGCAGCGCGCGCGACCCACATCAGTTTGCTGTTTTGCTCGGGTTTGGTGCAACCGCAGTTTACCCTTACCTGGCTTACGAGACTCTGGTTGCTTTGTGCGACAGTAAAGTCATTGATAAAACCTATCGTGATGTCACCCTAGCTTATCGCAATGCGATTAATAAAGGCCTGTACAAGATCATGTCCAAAATGGGGATCAGTACAATTGCTTCTTATCGCTGTTCTATGCTGTTTGAGGCGGTGGGTCTGTCAGACGAAATCGTTGATATGTGTTTTAAAGGTGTCAGCAGCCGGATACAGGGCGCAGGCTTTGCGGAGTTTGAGGCTGACGGCGTGCAGTTACACAAACTGGCATATAGCAAGCGCAAGTTACTGTCACATGGCGGTTTATTAAAATTCGTCCATGGTGGCGAGTATCATGCCTATAACCCGGATGTTGTTCAGTCACTCCAGGTTGCAGTGCGCTCCGGTAATTACACGGATTATCAAAAATATGCCGATCTGGTAAACAACCGACCGGTAACCAATTTACGGGATTTACTCAAGCTCAATACCAGCGGCCCTGCAATAGATGTTGACCAGGTTGAGCCTGCCACTGAGTTATATAAACGTTTTGACTCAGCGGCAATGAGTATTGGTGCGCTTTCGCCAGAAGCTCATGAGGCCCTGGCGATTGCTATGAACCGGCTTGGTGGCTGTTCTAACTCCGGTGAAGGCGGTGAGGATAAACTCCGTTTTGGTACGGAGAAAAATTCGCGTATCAAGCAAGTGGCATCAGGCCGTTTTGGGGTGACGCCGCATTATCTGCAAAGTGCCGACGTGATCCAGATAAAGGTCGCGCAGGGCGCGAAGCCTGGAGAAGGCGGGCAGTTACCGGGTGAAAAGGTGACGCCTTATATCGCTAAATTAAGATACTCAGTGCCTGGGGTCACCTTGATCTCTCCACCGCCGCACCATGATATTTACTCCATTGAGGACTTAGCGCAGCTGATCTTTGACCTCAAGCAAGTCAATCCTAAGGCCATGATCTCTGTCAAACTGGTGTCTGAGCCTGGAGTAGGCACCATAGCGACCGGTGTGGCGAAGGCTTACGCAGACTTAATTACCATAGCGGGATATGACGGTGGTACAGGCGCCAGCCCGCTTACCTCGGTTAAGTATGCCGGCAGTCCCTGGGAGCTTGGCCTCGCTGAGACTCAGCAAGCTTTGGTTGAGAATGGGTTGCGTCATCGTATCCGTTTACAAACGGATGGTGGGTTGAAGACGGGCCTGGATATCATCAAAGCGGCCATTCTGGGCGCTGAAAGCTTTGGCTTCGGCACCGGGCCTATGGTTGCGCTGGGGTGTAAATACCTGCGTATTTGTCACCTCAACAACTGTGCGACAGGTGTCGCAACGCAGGATGAAACACTGCGACAGAAGCACTACCATGGCCTGCCAGAAATGGCGATGAACTACTTCCGCTTCATTGCTCAGGAAGCAAGAGAGCTCATGGCGTCGATGGGGGTAAGCAAGCTAACCGACCTGATTGGTCGAACGGACCTGCTTGAGGTGCTGGAAGGCACGACTGCAAGACAGCAAAAGCTTGATCTGCAACCCTTACTGGCAAAACCTGCGAATCCTTCGGGCGAAACGCTCTTTTGCAGTGCGCCAAATACATCGCACTATCAAGGTCAATTGAATGAGAGCTTACTGGATAAGGCAAAACAGGCGATTGACGATAAGACCGGCACGTCTTTGGTGAATCGGATCAAAAATACGGATCGCTCCGTGGGCGCCATGTTGTCTGGCTATATTGCGTCTCGTCACGGCAATCAGGGGATGGCCGCAGATCCTGTCGTGATTGAACTACATGGTACTGCCGGACAAGCATTCGGTGTCTGGAATGCCGGAGGTCTGGAAATGACCCTGGTTGGCGATGCGAACGACTACGTTGGCAAAGGCATGGCGGGTGGTAAGTTGGTACTGCGCCCACCGGTCGGTTCGAGCTTCCAAACGCACCTTGCCACGATCGCTGGTAATACCTGCTTGTATGGGGCCACCGGCGGTAAGTTATATGCAGCTGGTCGTGCCGGAGAGCGCTTTGCAGTGCGTAATTCAGGTGTTCAGGCCATAGTGGAAGGGCTGGGTGATAATGGTTGCGAATACATGACTGGGGGCGTGGTATGTGTGCTTGGTCAGGTGGGAGTTAACTTTGGTGCTGGTATGACTGGTGGTTTTGCCTATGTGCTGGACGAAGCAGGGGATTTTGATAAACGTTATAACCCTGAGCTAGTCGAAGTGTTGTCGCTGGAAGGGCTGGCAACCATGCAGGAGCACTTGCGGGGTTTGATCGCAGAACATCTTGAGCACACGGCATCATGCCGGGCAGAGCAGATCCTGGCTAACTTTGAGTTGTATGTACCTATGTTTAGGCTTATCAAACCAAAATCTAGCGACGTGAAGAGCTTGTTGGGGCACCGTGCACGCAGCAGTGCTGAATTACGTGTACAGGCACAGTAGGGGGAAGTATGAGCGAAAATGTCTATCAATTTATCGATGTTCAGCGCATCGACCCGAGAAAGAAGCCAATCACGACGCGTAAGAGCTCTTTCGTTGAAATTTACGAACCGTTTTCCAAGCAGCAGGTAAGCTCGCAAGCTGATCGTTGCCTGGATTGTGGTAACCCGTATTGCGAGTGGAAGTGTCCGGTGCACAACTATATTCCGCAGTGGCTAAAATTGATCCGTACGGGCAGGATCCAGGAAGCTGCGGAGTTGTCGCACCGGACCAATAGTCTGCCGGAAGTATGCGGTCGGGTGTGTCCACAAGACAGGCTCTGCGAAGGCTCATGCACATTGAACGATGAGTTTGGTGCTGTGACCATAGGCAATATTGAGAAATACATCACAGACACGGCATTTGCACAGGGCTGGAAGCCCGACATGTCTTATGTGACCTGGACCGATAAAAAGGTAGCCATCATTGGCGCGGGCCCTGCCGGGCTCGGTTGTGCGGATATTCTGGTACGTAATGGGGTAAAACCTGTGGTATTCGATCGCAACCCAGAGATCGGCGGTTTGCTGACGTTTGGCATACCATCATTTAAGCTGGAAAAATCGGTGATGGAGAAGCGTCGAGAGATATTTACGGAAATGGGTGTGGAGTTTTGCCTGAATACTGAAATTGGCACAGACATCAGCATGGATGAACTACTGTCACAGTACGATGCGGTGTTTATCGGCGTGGGCACCTACCAGTACATGCGTGCCGGGCTGGACAATGAAGAGGCAGATCAGGTGTATGACGCACTTCCGTTTCTGATTGGTAATACTAACCGCGTGATGGGATACGACGAGAATAAGCAGGCGTATATCGACATGGCAGGTAAACGTGTAGTGGTGTTAGGTGGTGGTGATACCGCGATGGATTGTGTGCGCACTTCTGTGCGCCAGGGCGCGCAGTCGGTAACTTGTGCTTATCGTCGTGATGAAGCCAATATGCCGGGGTCACGCCGTGAGGTAAAAAATGCCAAAGAGGAGGGGGTTAAGTTTAGCTTTAACGTTCAGCCTAAAGGCATCGAATTAGACCAAAACGGCAAGGTAACGGGTGTGCGCATGGTCCGAACTGAGCTGGGTGAGCCAGACGAGAACGGGCGTAGACGGGCACAGGAGGTCTCTGGTTCAGAGCACCTGATTGAAGCTGATGCGGTGATCATGGCGTTTGGCTTTAAACCTCATAACCTTGACTGGCTTGCAGCGTATGACGTTGCCATCAATGAGTGGGGCGGTATTGTTGCCCCTGAAAAAGGCGCATTCACACATCAAACCAGTAATGAAAAAATCTTCGCAGGTGGTGATGCGGTACGTGGTTCTGACTTGGTGGTCACAGCCATCTTTGAAGGCCGGAATGCTGCAGAAGGGATCATGGACTATCTTGGGGTATAAAGTTGTGAAACTTCACTAAGAGTGATTCTGCTTCTAAATAAGCCTACCGTAACTCAGCTGCGCTGTACGGTAGGCTTTTGTTTTTTGGGGGAGTAATCGCTCTGTTCTTGGACTGGGTTATCAAGTAGAGTACGCTCAAGCCTGCTACTGGAGCTGTAAGCATTGATTGAGGGATCCATGAACTATATTACTGTCGCAATTGCTCTGGTAACTATACCGACTAGCTCAGATATTAGTCTGATATTTAAAAATAAAGCCTCATCCTCAGAACATATTGTTATTGATGATCAGACTGAATTTCAGTTTTTAGGAGCGCTCAGTAATGGAGATAAGGTTTTTAACTATCGTCGTTATTTTAACGGGGGACTGAGGGCGTCTCAGCGCCTAGTCGTGATTGATGTAAAGCACGATTTAGTGGGCATGTACGAGATAAATGATTGGGCAACGCACATCGATGAGTTGTGCGTCTATTTCGATTATCCGGCTTCAACAGGAAATTCTATTTGTCTGGAGAGCGGGCGACTTCCTGTACAGGCCTGGATAGATGGCGCACTTCCCACACTATTTAGGTAGATTGTTCGACAACCTTAAAGTCGGTATCTGCACATTTAGGAACGTTTTGAAAGTGAATATTCAATCAATGCTCCCAGGTTTCTTTGCCGTCGGCCTGCTAGCCAGCCTCAAAGTATGTGCTGCATGTACTGTAATTGACACATCCTGTTCAGTTGCTAAGGCGAGTCAAAAACAAGAGTTTATCTGTGAGGCTTTCATTTGTGGAAATATACACAGGCTGTCTGCTGGATGGGAATATGATAACGGTGCTAGAGTGTCCATAATCGTAAAAGGAAGCGAAAAGGAGGTTACTATCAATGGCCTGCCTGGCGTTGAAATATCGAGTCCAGATGACAATGATATGCTTTGTGTTTCAACTGTGTCAGACACAGTTGTTTATTGTGCTAAAGGGCTATCAGGTTATGACAACTAAAGATTGCGGGACGGAAATCGTTTATGTCTAGCTATGTTGACTCGACTCGCATAGTACGTTTGAGCTGACAGTGCAGAAGCAATTAAAGTAGCAGCTTTAGGCATATAGTAAGAATGACTAGTTTGCAGTCGAGCGGAGCACAGCGTATAACTTTGTAAGGCTGGCTCACCTCGAACTTTCAATTCAGTACAGATTCGACAATCAATCTAGATATAAGTAAACGACATTAGAGGATTTATAAATCATACAAAATCGAGCTTGTCGTTTGCCGGTTTACTTTGTCACAACCCGCCAATCTGCCGCGTTACGCCCCTTGCACCTCAAGCAGCTCTTTAGCACTGGCAAGTGTGGTGCTGCTGATTTTATCGCCACCAAGCAAGCGGGCGATTTCATCAATGCGTTGCTCCTGGACCAGTGGGAGCATAGACGTAAAGGTTTCTCCTCCTTCAACGCGCTTAGATACAAAGAACTGATGATGGCCACTACAGGCAACCTGAGGCAGGTGCGTTACACAGATAACCTGAGTTGACTTACCAAGTAAGCGTAATTGTTTACCGACCTGAGAAGCGGTTGGGCCGGAGATCCCCACATCGACTTCATCGAAAATCAGGGTGGGGGTAGTTACGCGATTTGCGATAATCACCTGAATGGCCAGACTGATCCGCGATAGCTCACCACCGGAGGCCACTTTGGCCAGCGCTTGCAGAGGTTGACCTGGGTTGGTCGAAACCAGGAATTCAATTTGATCCATGCCCAGTTCATTAGGGCGCCTGTCTTCATGTTGGCTGAGTTGAATCGCAAACTGGCCGTTTTCCATTGACAGTTCATGCATGCTTTCACTGATCAGATCATTCAAAGTCAGCGCCGCCTGTGCGCGGCTTTCGCTAAGCTGTGCAGCTGAAATCTGATAGGCATGTAGTGCTTCCGCGATTTCATGTTGCAGATCTTCAATGCGTTCGTTGTTAGAGCAAATGGAAGCCAGTTCTTCATGTAACTGCTGATGATGCTGGTGCAGTAACTCCGGGTTGATCTGATGCTTACGTGATAAGGCCATGGCCTGTGCCAGCCTGTCTTCAACGCTCTGGAGACGCTCCGGGTCTTGCTCTATGTTTTCACCATAGGCGCGCAGCTCCCGGCAGCCTTCTTCGAGTTGTACCGCGGCTTCTCCTAATAGCTGACTGATCTCTTGCAATTTGGGATCATAATTACTGAGCTCAATGAAAGTCTGTACGCTATGTTGCAGCTGACCCAATACTGTCTGATCGTCCTGCTCTGACAGGCACATTAATTCGCGCTGGCAGCTTTCTGCCAGTGTCTGGCTGTGGCTGAGTCGTGTATGTTCAGTTTCAATCTGCTCATACTCACCTTCTTCCAAAGCGAATTCATCCAGCTCCTGAACCTGGTATTCAAGCAGCTGTTTTTTGGCAGCCTGTGCTTGTTGTTGTTTAATGAGCTCGGCATGCTCTTTTTGCAGCGTGTGATAGTGCTGGTACTGAGCGCGTACAGCATGCAGCAAAGTGTCGTGCCCGGCGTAGGCATCTAGTAAACCGAGTTGGTGTTCGGGCTTGAGCAAGAGCTGATGGGCGTGCTGACCGTGGATGGCGATGAGGCGTTGGCCGAGCTCTTTTAACTGGGCAGCGGTCACCGAATTGCCATTAATAAAACTCTTACTACGGCCATTTTGCATGACGACTCGGCGTAATATGCAGTTTTGCTCTTCGTCATCCAACATGAGATCGCTCAGAAATTGCTGTGCGTAGGGGAGCTGCTTGATATCAAACTGAGCGGAGATCTCTGCTTTGGCGGCACCCGGACGAATACTGGCAACATCTGCGCGTTCACCCAGACACAAAGACAATGCATCGATTGCAATGGATTTACCCGCTCCGGTTTCACCTGTGATAGCGGTCATACCTGAGCGCCAGTCGATGGTTAATTCGTTAACAATGGCAAAGTTTTTAATTTGCAGACTGATAAGCATGCTGTATATCCAAACAGTGTAATTACTGTTAATTTATACAGCATTCTTAGGAAATGCAACTTGAAATTGCACTTTGGTGTGTGAGTGCCTTACAGAGCCGCTGCTTTTTGCTGTTGTGCTGAAGAGTCGTCACTTTCGCTCGATGTTACAGACTCTTCTTCATTCTGTACGGCTTCCTGAGTATCGGCTTGAGCCGGCGTATCAGGGGTTTGGATCCGTGATATCAGCGCAGGTAATATTTCACTGTAAAATGCTTTATTGTAGGCAAGCCCGGCAGACGGTAACTCGCTGACAAACATAAACAACTGGTCGGCCAGTAAATCCATATTGCCATTTTCCCTGCATTTATTCAGTTCTTTACCTATTGTTGCAAGCAGTTGATCTGTCACACGCTCCAGTGCTTCAAGATTGTCATCATTATGGGCCTGAACAACAAAAAAGTTGCCGACAATGGCGTTAAACTGGGGCGCATGCTTAGGGCGGATCAGTTTATAATTCACAAATTCGCTGATTTTACTTTTAAAGTGGCTGCTGATCTCTTTCAGGCGCTCATTGAACACGCGCTTTTCGGCTTCGCGTGCTTTTTTACGGTTATTCTCAATTACCACATAGACACCTAAAATGGTGATCAACAAAGTAATAGATACGAAAACAACGTAGCTCATGTTGGTTTACTTTTCCCTAAAATAGAAAACAAATTTCACTTATTCTGCTGAACTTCCAGCGCTTAGTAAAGCCTGCTGCCCCAATTTAATTTTTGTCTCAGAACATTGTAGTAGGAATAACTGTCAGGATGAATTAAACGAAGCTTTTTCTCTGCTTTTTTTACGACCACTTCATCTCCGGGGAGCAGCGCGAGTACCACATGACTGTCGCAGCTGACCTGCAAGCTTGCGGTATTCTCCGGGCTGAGCTTGAGTTTGACCTGTTTACTGGCGTCGACCACGAGTGGTCTGCTGGATAAGGTATGCGGGAACATAGGCACGAGTGCCATGGCATTCAGTTCTGGAGTTAAGATAGGGCCACCGCCCGACAACGAATAGGCAGTAGAGCCCGTTGGTGTGGTCACTATCAGGCCATCGGAGCGCTGAGAAAACACAAACTGTTCGTCAATAAAGGCTTCGAATTCGATCATGTGGGCGACTTTATCGGCGTGCAACACTGCTTCATTAACGGCCAGGTTAGCACTTTTTAATTCGGCATGGCGAAATACTTCAACTTCCAGTAAAAAGCGCTGTTCCTCAACAAACTTGCCACTCAGCACCTGTTCCAGTTCGGCTTCAAAATCGTCCGGATCAAGGTCGGTTAAAAATCCTAAATTGCCTCGGTTTACACCTATGACAGCCACATCAAATCTGGCCAGCACTCGGGCTGCCCCAAGCATATTACCGTCTCCACCCACAACCACAGCCAGGTCGCAGCGTTCGCCCAGCGCAACCACATCGAGTATATGTGAGTCGGGTAAATCAGCTATCTGCCTGCCAACGCGTTGCTCCACAAAAACTTCATAGCCAAGTGCTTGCAAAAAAGTATAGAGGCGTTGTAATGTCAGGGCAGCGCCATCATGGTTGGGCTTTCCAATCAGGCCGATGGTATTAAATGGTGTGCTCATTCAGTGAGTTTCCTTGGCAAAATATCTGTTGCCAAGATTATCTTAAAATGAATTCGCTTGAAACTCGCAAATTTAGCCTTATTTATAATGTTATGAAACTTAGTGCACGTGATAAACAAGTCTTCTCTGCCGTAATGAGCCTTTACTGTAATGGTGATGGCCATCCTGTGGCATCGAGTAAGATAGCAAAACTAAAAGGTATGGCGGTGTGCTCTGCGACAGTGCGCAATGCCATGGCTCGCCTCGAAAATCAGGGGTTGCTTTTTTCTCCTCATACATCGGCAGGGCGAGTTCCTTCCGATTTGGGGATCAAATACTGGCTACAGGAGTATTTCGGGCTTGAGGATATTGCGCCTTATTGGGAGCCTGAACGCGAACAATTAACAGGCTTTGCCCATACATTGAGTCAGAAATACCAAGTGTGTTGTATAGTTGGCTTACCTCAGGTGAGTGAACAGACCATCTTTCGGGTCGAGGTACTAGATTTTGACCGTAAGCACTGGCTGGTATTACTGATTGACCGTACAGGCCAGTCCAACAATATATTGATCAATAAACCCGAGTCGAATTCCGATCAGGTGCGCTATCAGTTTGCGGCCTGGATGAATACCGTATTTAGTCAGCAAACACTTAAAGAAGGGCTGCACAGAATGCGGGCGATGGCCAAAAGTGCGATGGCCGACTGCCGGGGCTCTTTGATGCAATGGAGCCGTGAGTTAAGTTTGCAGCTGGGCACAGATAACAGCATTGTGGTTGGAGAGCGGTATTTGTATAACCGTCTGGAAGGGAACAATGAACTGAATCTGGGCGTGAGCTTTTTGCATCAGGTAGAAGAGCATCTGGCATTCAAAAACGGCCTGTCCGTGTTACTTGGTAGCGAACTTAGCTATTTGAATTTAGAGCGTTTTGTTGTTCTGAGCGTGCCATATTTTACGGCCAGTGAGTATCAGAGTCGTTTTTGTTTGATTTGTCCGGCCGATGCGCCAATTGAAGCAATTATCGGTGAATTTACGCAAATCCCCAAAAAAGAAGCTTGAATAACGAATTTGAATCCCCATAATTACGGCAGTTGTAAAGAATCGGAGAGAGTTTTTCATGTCTGAGCAGACAAAAGCCCAAGAGCAGGAACAAGAGTTAGTGCAAGAAGACGTACAGGAAAATACGGCTGAGCAAGCAGAACCAGCGCAAGAGAGTGCACAAACTGAGCAAGCTGAGTTGAGCCCAGAAGAAGAGATTGCAGGTCTGTATGCAGAGCTGGAAGCGGCGAAACAAACCATCGAAGGTCAGAAAGACAGTGTGGTACGTGCCGCAGCAGATTCTGAAAATGTCCGTCGCCGTGCCGCGCAGGATGTAGAAAAAGCACAGAAGTTTGCTTTGGAAAAGTTTTCAAATGAGTTGCTGCCTGTGGTTGATAACTTAGAGCGTGCCATTGAGTTTGCTGATAAAGAAAACGAAGCGACTAAGTCAATTTTAGAAGGCATCGAAATGACGTTAAAATCATTTAACGATGCACTGGCTAAGTTTGGTGTTGAAGCGGTAAGCCCGCAAGGGGAAGCGTTTAACCCTGAGCTGCACCAGGCAATGTCAATTCAGCCTAGCAATGATGTGTCGCCGAACACAGTATTAGCTGTAATGCAAAAAGGTTATACGTTAAATGGTCGTTTGCTTCGCCCAGCCATGGTGATGGTTTCAAAAGCGGCTGATTAAGCGACAGAAACGCAAAATTATAAAGCCCGCATTAATGCGGGCTTTTTTGATCTGATTTGCATAGCCCAGAGGCTCCTTTTAAACTAATTAGTACTATGTTTTAGCAGGTATGACCCAATGAATAAAAAAATCATAGCTGTAACCGCCATTGCCTTAACACTGGCTGGTTGCAAAACGTCCCCGACCGGGCGTACCCAGATAGCCCTGTATTCAGAGCAGCAGATGGATAAAATGGGGGTGGCGAGCTTTGAGCAAATGAAGCAGGAACAGACCATAGAACGTGATGTCAGTACAAATCGCTATGTAAAATGCATTGCAGATGCATTAATCGCGCAGTTACCAGCACAATACACTCAACAGCAATGGGAAGTGGTTGTTTTTAAAGAGCCCAGTGCGAATGCATTTGCCCTGCCTGGCGGTAAGATAGGGGTTCATACCGGGCTGTTGACGGTGGCCAAAAATCAACATCAGCTCGCTGCTGTGATGGGCCATGAAGTTGGTCATGTGATTGCCGAACATGCCAATGAGCGGGTTTCTCAGAACAACCTGTTACAACTGGGGCTACAGGCCGGCAATGCGGCGCTTGAAATGGGCAATGTGCAGTATCGAAATGCCATCATGCAGGGCCTTGGGTTAGGTGCACAGTATGGGATAGCGCTGCCATTTAGTCGCACTCATGAAAGTGAAGCGGATGTCATTGGACTTGACCTGATGGCAAAAGCCGGGTTTAAACCAGAGGGTGCCGTTGAGCTGTGGCAAAACATGGAAAAAGCCGGAGGAGAGCGCCCAATGGAATTTTTATCCACGCACCCATCGCCGCAAAACAGGATAGCTATGCTGCAAAGCAAGATGGCACAGGCAAATACACTGGCTGCTGATGCTAAGCGGCAGGGGCGTAACCCATCTTGCCGGTAAACTAAAGGTGCTGGGCGGGGCTTTGATAAAAGTTACTGCCCAGTTTGTCGAGTACAATAAACAGTCTGAGATCCAGCTCTAGTTGATGGTAATCCGGCTCCATATGACAACAAAGCTGATAAAACGCTTTGTTATGATCCAATTCTTTAAAATGCGCAAGTTCGTGAACAACCAGTGCCCTTAATACTGCCTCCGGGGCGTGTTTCACCAGCTGAGAAAGTACAATTTCATAACGTGTTTTGACTTTTCCGCCGTGTTGTTTACGTGTCTGGCTGTGATGCCCCAGTGTCCCTGTCATAAGATCCCGGCCTTTTGCATAGTTGACTTTATGGAGACGCGGCACGTTTTTCAGGTATTTGTTTTTGTAAACATGACAGTAATCGTAAAGTGCTTGCGCATGTTGCAGCTGATGGCCTTGCGGATATTTATTTTTAAAGTAGTTGGCGAGTTTACTGGGCTCCAGCAAGGCCTCGATCTGTGCTTGCAAGCTGGGTGGATAGTGCTGAAAATACTGCAAATAGTTCATAGTGGCGGTAGTAAATCGGAAACAAACATTTTAAGCTAGTTAGCTCATGATCATAGCAGGAATAATAATAAATGTATCAAGCCAGTTGTTTATGTGGTGCGGTTAAACTGGAGTTAAACGGGCCCATTTCGAGTATCATCCATTGTCACTGTTCCTTGTGTCGTAAATCTTCAGGCACAGCTTATGCGACGAATGGGTTTGTCAATCGTGCCGATCTGCAGATCGTCGCCGGAGAGGAGCATATTCGTCATTATGCCTTTAAGCCTGGCAGGCTACGACATTTTTGTGGCGTTTGCGCATCGCCTTTATTCAGTTCTAATGAGGACAACCCGGACAAGCTCAGGCTGCGGCTGGGGATCCTGGATTCTGATATTTTGGAGCGGCCTATGTCGCATAATTATGTGACGTCGAAAGCAAACTGGGAAGAGTTGGATGCCAGCTTACCTCGCTATGAGGCCAAAGAGCCGGGCAGGGAATGATGAGCAGGGCCAGCAAGCCCTGCTGTTGACAGCTTAGTTGTCTGTCATTGTACAGCAATCCGATGCACGTGAGTTGCCACCTGATTTTTGCAGTGCCGCTCTTCCTGCACCGCCAACCGCGCGCGTGGCTTTTGCTGGCAATGCCGACTGGTCATCAGAGAGTTGCTTAACTGGTTTTTTATTAAGTTTTAATTGCATAATATTTTCCTTATTGTTGTTTGCCCCTTTAACATCCAGCAAAATCCGTTCACTGTCAAGTGGTTAAATTAACGTCTGTTGTTGGGGCTGACGCTCAGCAGGAAAGGGATCAAGTACTTGATGCGGTATCCCGAGATCCTGAATAAATTGTCTGGCCAGCAACGGGGCATCATGGTTATCGGCCGTGTGAAAAAATACATAAGGCGTGCGGCCTTCATTTAACCAGCCACGAATTTTGTTAAGCCAGGGTGCATAAAATGTGCGGTTTGCCGTTAAATCTGAACAGCCAACAAAGCGCAGCATCGGTGCCTGAGCAGTGGCGATGACATTCACGGGAACCCGGGGCTTCTTTTGCTGAGCATCTATGATGGCGGGGGTCGCCGGGGGCTCACTAAACAACGGTCGCGTGTCCATGATAATACGATTCACATCTGTGTGCATTAAGAGCTGGTTAAAGCGTTTTTCTGCATCCCCCTTGGCAAAGAAATCCCGATGCCTGACTTCAATACCCAGTGTCAGCTCTTTTGGTAATTGTGCTATGAAGTTTTCAATCCGGCCCAGGTACTCGGGGCTGCAACTGGCGGGCAGCTGCAGCATGACCATGCCAAGACGCGAAAACAATGGCGAGAATAAATCGAGCCACTGTTTTAGTTCTTGCTGACATTGGCTTAACGCCAGCTCGTGAGAAATGTGCTTCGGGATTTTAAAGGTAAAGCGAAAGGTATCGGGGACGGCGTTTGACCAGGCAGTGATCGTTTCTGGTTTAGGGCTGGCATAAAAGCTGGTATTGCCCTCGACACTATTAAAGATCTGTGCATACTCGCGCAACATATCTGCGGTTTTACAGTCACTCGTAAAAAAACGGCCTTTCCAGTGCGCTGCGCTCCACTGAGGGCACCCCAAATACAGCATCTCATTCGCTCCCATATTGCTTTGCGTTGGAGTCTAGCAAAGTCCGGATGGAGAAAAAATCGTAACAGCGAAAGAATCCGGCCTTTGTGGGATGACAAAGCGTGGCAATTTTATATAATTGGCGATTAAATTTATCATTCATTATGCCCTTTAGAGTAAGTAGGCAAATAGGATTATTATGCGCTCAATATACTGCGGAAAATTAAACAAGGACCATGTAGGTCAGGAAGTGGAGCTATGTGGCTGGATCAACAAACGTCGCGATCTGGGTGGCCTTATCTTCATTGATCTGCGAGATCGCGAAGGTTTGGTCCAGGTTGTGTTTGATCCAGAAGTAGATGGCCTGATGGATGTTGCTAATACATTGCGTCAAGAGTTCTGTGTTAAAGTGACAGGTACAGTTCGTGCGCGTCCTGAGAGCCAAATCAATCAGGACATGGCGACCGGTGAAGTAGAGATCCTCGGTACTGGTCTGACAATTATTAACCGCGCTGAGCCACTACCACTGGACTTTAACCAGGAAAACTCAGAAGAGCGTCGCCTGACCTATCGCTACCTTGACCTGCGTCGTCTTGAAATGAGCGACCGCATTAAACTCCGCGCTAAAGCATCAAGCTTTGTGCGTCGCTTCCTGGATAGTAATGACTTCCTTGACATAGAAACGCCGGTACTGACTAAAGCAACCCCTGAAGGTGCGCGTGATTATCTGGTACCAAGCCGTGTACACAAAGGGAGCTTCTATGCATTGCCACAGTCGCCTCAGTTGTTTAAACAGTTGCTGATGATGTCTGGCTTTGACCGTTACTATCAAATCGTGAAATGTTTCCGTGACGAAGATTTACGTGCGGATCGTCAGCCTGAATTCACACAAATCGATTTAGAGACGTCGTTCATGACATCTGATCAGGTGCGCGATATCACAGAGCGTTTGATCCGCGAAATGTGGCAGGAACTGCTTGAGGTTGATCTGGGTCAGTTCCCGGTAATGAGCTACGAAGAAGCAATGCGTCGATATGGTTCAGACAAGCCTGATTTGCGTAACCCGCTTGAGCTGATTGATGTTGCTGATCTGGTTAAGGACGTTGAGTTTAAAGTACTTGCCGGCCCTGCAAATGATGAAAAAGGCCGTGTGGCTGTGTTGACTGTACCGGGTGGTGCGTCATTGTCTCGTAAGCAAATTGATGAGTACACAAAGTTTGTTGGTATCTATGGGGCTAAAGGCCTGGCATGGATGAAGGTAAACGATCTGGACGCTGGCCTTGAAGGCATTCAATCGCCGATTGCCAAGTTCCTGAATGAAGAAGTGATCAAAGGGATCCTGGCACGCACAAATGCACAGACGGGCGACATCATCCTGTTTGGTGCTGATAAGCGTAATGTTGTCAACGAAGCAATGGGTGCACTGCGTCTGAAAGTGGGCCTGGATCTTGAGCTGACAAACCTGAACCAGTGGGCACCGCTGTGGGTTGTTGATTTCCCAATGTTTGAGGAAGACGACGAAGGTAACCTGCACGCAGTACACCATCCGTTCACGGCACCAAAAGATATTTCAGCGGCAGAGCTGGAAGCCAATCCGGCTGGTGCAATCTCAGATGCCTATGACATGGTATTGAACGGTTACGAAGTCGGTGGTGGTTCTGTACGGATCCACAACAATGATATGCAGCAAGCGGCTTTCCGTATCCTGGGTATTGATGAACAAGAGCAGCAAGACAAATTCGGCTTCCTGCTGGATGCATTGAAGTACGGTACGCCACCGCATGCTGGTCTGGCATTTGGTCTGGATCGTCTGGTCATGTTGCTGTGTGGCACAGATAACATCCGTGATGTGATTGCGTTCCCGAAAACGACTCAGGCATCGTGTCTGATGACCAATGCCCCAAGCGTTGCTAATCCGGACGCACTGAAAGAGCTCGCGGTAACAGTAACCGCGCAGCAAAAAGATGCTGAATAATTACAGCGAATAGCATGAAAGAGCGGCGACTAAGCCGCTTTTTTTTATTCTGCGAGTCGTACAGATAACTGGAAATTCATACAGTATTTTGGCATGATAGCGAAAAAACAACGAGAGTATGCGCCTTGGCAGTAATTTTAGGCATAGATCCAGGCTCCAGGCTGACCGGGTACGGCGTAGTTAAACGTCAAGGCAGTCAGTTTCAGTATCTGGGCAGCGGTTGTATTCGGCTTGGTGATAAGCCATTTCCACAACGACTACAGATGATTTATCAGGGCGTAAGCCAGATTATCGAACAGTTTAACCCGCAGGGGTTTGCGATTGAGCAAGTCTTTATGGCGCATAACCCTGATTCTGCTTTAAAGCTCGGTCAGGCACGTGGTGCAGCCATTGTTGCAGCCACGATGAACGAGATTGAGGTATTTGAATATTCAGCCCGGCAGGTCAAACAAGCCGTTGTTGGCACGGGCGGAGCGAATAAGTCTCAGGTTCAGGAAATGGTTAAACGACTATTAAAACTCCCGGGTACTCCCCAGGCCGATGCCGCTGATGCGCTGGCCATTGCAATTTGTCATGCACATTCAGAACAAAACCTGATCAAGCTGGCAGGTAACGCGAAAAAAACCGTACGAGGAAGATTGAGGTAATTATGATAGGCAGACTCAAAGGTATTCTGGTAGAAAAACAACCACCAGAGATCCTGTTAGACGTAAGTGGCATCGGTTACGAAGTACAAATGCCGATGACGTGCTTTTATGAGTTACCTCAGGCGGGTAATGAAGCAACCATCTATACTCATTTTGTGGTGCGCGAAGATGCACAATTACTGTTTGGCTTTAACCATAAAACTGAGCGGGCGTTGTTTCGCGAGTTGATCAAGGCCAATGGTGTTGGCCCTAAGCTGGCATTGGCGATTTTGTCGGGTATGTCGGCGGAGCAGTTTGTACAGTGTGTTAATCAGGGCGACGCGTCTACTTTGGTGAAAATTCCGGGTGTAGGCAAGAAAACCGCTGAGCGACTGGTGCTTGAGATGAAAGATAAGCTGAAGAATTTTGGTCATGATTTACTGACTCCATTCAGCGATAACGCCATCTTAGCGCCTCAGGAAGATCCCACTGTGGCAAATACACCTGAAGACGATGCGCTGGCAGCATTGCTAGCACTTGGCTATAAACCTGCACAAGCGCAAAAAGCACTGAAAGCGGTGAGTAAACCAGGCATGGATACCGAAGGGCTGATCAAAGAAGCCCTGAGATCTATGATGTAAGAAAGGCTGATTAAGTAATTATGATTGAAGCAGACAGACTCATAGAGCCGGAAGTGCAGGGCAGTGAAGAGGCCGTAGACAGAGCAATACGACCTAAGTTGTTGGCGGACTATACCGGTCAGCAGCACGTCAAGCAGCAAATGGAAATCTTCATTGAAGCGGCGCGCAGTCGTGAAGAAGCACTCGATCACTTGCTGATATTTGGCCCGCCGGGGTTGGGTAAAACGACCCTGGCAAATATTGTGGCGAATGAGCTGGGTGTGAATATTAAAACCACCTCAGGGCCGGTGCTTGAAAAAGCTGGCGACCTTGCTGCAATGCTGACCAATCTGGAGCAAGGGGATGTGTTGTTTATTGATGAAATACATCGTCTGAGTCCTCAGGTTGAAGAGATCCTTTACCCAGCTATGGAAGATTACCAGCTCGATATTATGATTGGTGAAGGGCCCGCAGCGCGGTCAATTAAACTGGACTTGCCACCGTTTACTTTAGTGGGGGCTACGACCCGAGCGGGCTCTCTGACTTCTCCTTTGAGGGATCGTTTCGGTATTGTGCAACGCCTTGAGTTTTACTCTGTGGCTGAGCTGGCATCGATTGTGTCGCGCTCTGCGCATTTTCTTAATCTTGAAATCAGTGACGCAGGTGCGGTTGAAGTGGCGAAGCGTGCCAGAGGCACCCCGCGTATTGCTAACCGTTTGCTGCGGCGGGTTCGGGATTTCGCTCAGGTTAAAGGGGACGGCAGCGTAGACGAACGGATAGCCAGCCAGGCGCTGGACATGGTTGACGTTGATAAGTGTGGTTTTGATTACATGGATCGTAAGTACTTACTCGCAATTATTGAAAAGTTCACGGGGGGACCTGTGGGTTTGGATAACCTGGCAGCGGCCATAGGTGAAGAGCGTGAAACCATAGAAGATGTGATAGAACCTTACCTGATCCAGCAGGGCTTTATTCAGCGTACGCCCAGGGGGCGGATCGTGTCAGACAGGGCCTATATGCACTTTGACTTAGCGAAACCAGACGCCTAAGGCAAACTCTTCACCCTCAGACGACCTGCAGGCAGCGTGCAATGCGCTTCCTGGGTCTGACACTCCTCTCTCCGTACTCATATTCATTTCATGCTCATTTTGCTTCATTTATTTTAAGCGGATCAAGATTTTGATGTGCGGGTAAACTGCGGACAAAAAAAAGCCCGCACAGTGTGCGGGCGAAAACAACAAGTTGAAGGAAGTAATCCAGGGAACAGATGAGTACATTAAGGTGTTATCCAAAACTTCCTCATCATGACTGCAGAATAAATCAGACTTCTGCGGCCTAAGTAACTGTGCATTTGCATTGAGAGATGCTGCTCGCTCAGTACGGGGAGTATAATAAGGCGACTGAGGGATTTTATCAAACTAGAAAAATTGCAGTTTTGCTATAAAAAAAACTAATGCGATGAGTTTTTACAGTCCCTTATTGAACAAAACATAAACTGATGGTGTTTTGTAAGTTTATGTAAAATAAAGATTTGTCTTTATTATACTCAATTTGTGAATATTAGATTATTTGTTGTTAATTGGTATTACCAATCGGTTTTTGAGGGTTTATTCGGAGATAGTGAATAAAACTTTACTTTTATGCAGGTTGCATAAATAAATAAACACGCTCAACGCTGTACTGTTCCGACCACATTAATTTTCTGTCACAAACACGCGCTAGGCTTTGCAATTAAGGGTCAAGTTCGCTTTGTTATGGGCCGTTTTTACTGCTAACCGTGGGCTATGTAGGTGGGGTTTTGTGTGAGCTGTATTTGCGCCGATGTTAAGTATAGGTCCGTCAATCGGGCCAAAATAAAGCGTCAAGGGGCTGAATGTGCGAATTATCGGCATTTAAGTGGATTTTACGGCATTGAGATTGTAAGCCCTTATTAGTGTGGTTAAACTACCTGAACCTTTTTGCTGGCTTACAGTCAATACGGTGACGGCTGCCTTGGCCGAGAACACAATTATTTTCTAGGAGTATAACAACGTGGAATCGGGACTTAATTTCGTAGATCTAATTTTAGAAGCCAGTATTCTCGTGCAACTTGTAATGTTGACACTGGTCGGCATGTCGGTTGCTTCATGGGCCATTATTTTTCAGCGTCGCAGCATACTGGCGCAGTCTCTGGCAGATGCGAAGAAGTTTGAACAAAAGTTCTGGTCGGGAATGGATTTGGGCAAGTTATATAATGAAATTACGGCCAGAGCGGGCAGCTCTAGTGGCTTAGAGGCGCTATTTGTATCCGGGTTTAAAGAATTTGCACGTCACAAAAAACAAAACACGGGATCGGCGAGCATGATCATAGAAGGGACACACCGCTCTATGCGTGTGGCTCTGTCGCGCGAAGTTGAGAAAGTGGAATCCGGATTGTCATTTTTAGCAACGGTGGGTTCTATCAGCCCTTACATCGGCCTATTCGGTACTGTTTGGGGGATAATGAATGCATTTATTGCGCTGGGTGAAGTGAAGCAGGCAACGTTGCAAATGGTTGCGCCTGGTATTGCTGAAGCCTTGATTGCTACGGCCATGGGCCTGTTTGCGGCTATTCCGGCGGTCATGGCATATAACCGCTTTGCAAAGAATGTAGAAAAGCTGGAGTCAAACTACATCAACTTCATGGAAGAGTTTGCCAATATTCTGCATCGCCAGGCTGCCAGTTTAACTGAGGCTAAGCAAAATGTATCAGCATAAGAGGCGTCGCCCTGTCGCAGAGATCAATGTGGTGCCATACATTGATGTTATGCTGGTGCTGCTAATCATCTTTATGGCAACGGCACCGCTGATCACGCATGGTGTTAAAGTGGACTTACCGCAAATGGAAGAGTCAGATCTGGTAGACACCAAAGATGCGCCACCCATTATCGCCAGTATCGATGCTGAGGGCCGTTACTACGTCTCAGTAGGTACCGATCCGGAAGCACCAATGGATGCCGTCGAAGTGGCAGCCATTATTAAGCTGAAGTTACAGCAAAACCCGGAGACCCCGGTGATGATTAAAGGCTCAGGGCATGTGTCGTATCAGGAAGTTTTGTTACTCATGGACTTTTTGAAAAATGCCGGTGTGCCGTCTGTTGGGCTAATGACTAAATCGTTTGAGGACAGTTAATGGATGCTTTAACCAGCGGCATATTTAAGTCATTTTTACTTCATTTCGCTATAGCCGGGTTACTGTTTGCAACGGCTAATTTTCAGTTTTCCAGCCCCAGTGTGATGGAAGTTCAGCTTAATCCGACCGTTAATGAAATAGAAGAAGCCAAAGCTGTGTCAGCGATCTCGGTTGACCAGCAGGCTGTAGAAAAGAAGATTGCTCAGCTTCGTGAAAAAGAAGCGCAACAAAAACGAGCCGAAGAGAAACGGATCCGTGATTTAGAGCGTCGTGCTGTTCAGGCACGTAAAGACCGTGAAGCCGAAGCTCGTCGGATCAAGAAACTAGAGCAACAGCGTCTGGCTAAGCTTGAAGAAAAGCGTAAGGCCGAAGCGCAGGCGAAACGTGCCCAGGAAATTCAGAACAAAGAGCGTCAGCAGGCTGAAAAAGCCCGACAGGAAGCCCATGCCGCTGAGCAGGCCGCTAAAGCCGCTGCCGAAAAGCGTAAAGCTGAGGAAGACAGGTTGAGACAGGCGGAAGCCAAGCGCAAGCAACAAGAAGAAGAAGCTAAACGTAAGGCTCAGGCTGCTGAAGAAGCACGCCAAAAAGCTTTGCAAGAGCAATTGCTGCAGGAGCAATTGGCGCAGGAACAAGCCGCCAGAGCCAAGGTCCGCCAGCAACAGATCCTGACGGAAGTCGACAAGTACAAAGCACTGATCATGCAGCGGATCCAATCTAACCTGTTGATCGACGAAAAAATGAAAGGTAAACAATGTCGTCTGAATATTCGTCTGGGCTTCAATGGCCTGGTGACACAAGCAGAGTCACTCGGTGGTGACAAACTGGTATGTGAAGCGGCTTTACGAGCAGTACGAATGGCAGATACGTTACCTGTTTCTGAAAATAAAGATGTTTTCGAACAGCTTAAGAATATTAACCTGACGATTAAACCAACTCTATAAAGGAAGACCATGTACAACCATTTAAGAAATTTACTCTTGGTTCTGGCTTTCGCTGCGCAGGGGGTCGCCTACGCAGCACTGGAGATCGTAATTACAGAAGGGGTCGACAGTGCCCGACCGATTGCGATAGCTCCGTTTAAATACATTGGCAATGGCGAAGCACCTGCTGAGCTAAGTTCAGTGATTGCAGCGGATTTGATCCGTAGTGGTAAGTTTAAGCCGGTGGCCGAGGAACAAATGCCTCAGCTACCGACAACGGATGAAGAAGTAGATTACGACGCCTGGGTTGAACTGGGTGTCGAAGCCGTTGTTGTGGGCACCATTACTCAACAGCCAGCGAATCGTTTTCTGGTGAAATATGAGCTGATCGATGTGATCCGTGCTCAAATCACTGGTGGGGAAACTCGCATGATGACCAACGGCAAATTGATGAAAAGCCAGGATCATGTCCTGGAGGCGCGCCAGAGTGTTATTGATGCGCAGAGCTTTCGCTATTATGCGCATCAGATCAGCGACGTTGTTTACGAATCTCTGACGGGTGAAAAAGGCGCATTTCGTACTAAAATTGCCTATGTCATTGTTCGTGAAGAGCAGGATAAACCTTATCAGCTGGTTGTGGCAGATTATGACGGCTACAATGAACAGGTGCTGTTACGCTCTAAAGAGCCGTTGATGTCACCGGCCTGGTCACCGGATGGTAACAAGTTAGCGTATGTTACGTTTGAGAATCGTCAGTCACAAATTTATATTCAGGATATCTACACGGGTAAGCGTGAGATCTTAACCAGTTATCCCGGGATCAATGGTGCTCCGCAATTTTCTCCGGACGGCACACAAATGTTGATCGTGTTGTCAAAAGATAAGGGCGGCGCGACAGAAGTCTATCTGATTGACCTTGAAACGCGCAAAGAAAGACGTCTGACTAAGCACCGTAGTATAGATACTGAGCCAACCTGGCACCCAAATGGCAAAGAAATAGTCTATACATCTGAAAGGGGTGGTAATGCCCAGATATATAAGTTAAATTTAGATACAGGAAGATCACGGCGTGTAACTTTTGACGGCGACATGAACTTAGCCGGGTCAATCACGCCAGATGGTAAACAACTGGTAATGGTAAATCGTACATTAGGCCGTTACCATATTGCCAAGAAAGAATTGGATTCTGGGCTGTTTCAGGTATTAACGCGCACCAGACTCGATGAATCACCGAGTATTGCGCCGAACGGCTCTATGATTATTTATAGTACCTTGCATAATAATAAGCAGGTACTGGCGTTGGTGTCGATGGATGGCCGCTTCAAGGCTCGCCTGCCGGTATTAGACGGACAGGTTAAGGCACCAGCTTGGTCGCCATTTTTACAGTAATTTTGCTGGTAAGACTTATAAAAGATATAGGAATATACTCGATGCAACTTAACAAAACTCTCAAGGCCCTTTTGGTCGCGTTGCCTGTGATGACGCTGGCTGCATGTAGCTCTTCATCGGGCACAGGTGAAGGCGCTGGCAGCGAAACAAACGCAGCTACTGCTGACAATGGCAGCAATGTTGACGTGGGTACAATGACGCCTCAGAAATCAGCAGAAGAGCTACTGAAAGAAAAGTATAAAGCGTTGCGTCAAAAACAAATCGTATACTTCGACTTTGATCGGTCTACAGTACGCAGCGAATTTGTAGAACTGCTGCAAGCACACGCTGATTTCCTGGTTAAAAACCCAAGCGTAAAAGTACTGATTGAAGGTCATGCCGATGAGCGTGGTACGCCTGAGTACAACATCGCACTGGGCGAAAGCCGTGGTAAAGCCGTTGCTAAGTATCTGCAGAGCCTGGGTGTATCTGACAGCCAGATTTCTGTTGTAAGCTACGGTGAAGAGAAACCAATGGACAAAGCGCGCAACGAAGAAGCTTTTGCTAAGAACCGCCGTGCGGTACTGGTATACTAATTGTAAAGAGATGCTATGAAGCCGAATACTATTTTGGCAGCCATCATCTTAGTCAGCGGGAGCTCCCAATTGTGGGCAGCTCCCGCTGCTGTATCTGATGCTGCTGGTGCTACCCAAACTATTGAACAACGTTTGTCTGTGCTTGAAAATCTGATGCGTAACCGCAACCTGATCCAGGCTGAGCTGCAAACGCAACTTGATCAACTTCAGGACGAAGTGAGCCAGATCCGTGGTGTGACAGAGGAACAAAGTTACAAACTCGAAAAAGTACTGCAGCGCCAACGTGAGCTGTATCAGGAAATCGAAACACGTGTCACCCAAGTCTATGAGCAAAGCAAGCAGCTGCAACCCGTTGTGATGCCTGATAGTGCGACTGCGCAGGCTGTGAGCACGGACTTATCTGAAAATGAGGCGTATGACAGAGCGGTTGCTTTGATCATGAAGGATAAGCGCTACGATGCCGCGATTCCTGAATTTGAAGGCTTCTTAAAGCAGTTCCCAAATTCTGTTTATATTCCTAATGCACATTACTGGCTGGGTCAGCTTCAGTCCATCAAGAACCAGGATGCTCAGGCCATGGTGCACTTCCGCACAGTGGTTGATCAGTTTGCCGACTCTAATAAGCGACCTGATGCGATGTTAAAGCTGGGAACCTTACTGCAAAAAGTGGGGCAATCTGCTGAAGCAAAGGTTCTGTTTGAGAATTTAATCAAAGAATACCCCAGTACCACAGCGGCAAAACTGGCGACAGAACGACTCAGCAAAATATAAATGGCTGAATTTTTCTCAGAGTGATTTAAAATTAGGCGCTTAGACGCGAAAATTGAAAAAAACAGGCGATTTCGGTTGCACAAGATTTTTAAATAAGTATTATAAGCGCCCGCAGCAGCCGATAGTGTTACACACTTCTTGCAGCGAAACAATTTAGTGGGTCATTAGCTCAGTTGGTAGAGCAGTGGACTTTTAATCCATTGGTCGATGGTTCGAGTCCATCATGACCCACCATTCAAATTTGGTCTATAACTTAAGTAACTTTCGAGCGGGTCATTAGCTCAGTTGGTAGAGCAGTGGACTTTTAATCCATTGGTCGATGGTTCGAGTCCATCATGACCCACCATTCAAATTTGGTCTATAACTTAAGTAACTTTCGAGCGGGTCATTAGCTCAGTTGGTAGAGCAGTGGACTTTTAATCCATTGGTCGATGGTTCGAGTCCATCATGACCCACCATTCAAATTTGGTCTATAACTTAAGTAACTTTCGAGCGGGTCATTAGCTCAGTTGGTAGAGCAGTGGACTTTTAATCCATTGGTCGATGGTTCGAGTCCATCATGACCCACCATTCAAATTTGGTCTATAACTTAAGTAACTTTCGAGCGGGTCATTAGCTCAGTTGGTAGAGCAGTGGACTTTTAATCCATTGGTCGATGGTTCGAGTCCATCATGACCCACCATTCAAATTTGGTCTATAACTTAAGTAACTTTCGAGCGGGTCATTAGCTCAGTTGGTAGAGCAGTGGACTTTTAATCCATTGGTCGATGGTTCGAGTCCATCATGACCCACCATTCAAATTTGGTCTATAACTTAAGTAACTTTCGAGCGGGTCATTAGCTCAGTTGGTAGAGCAGTGGACTTTTAATCCATTGGTCGATGGTTCGAGTCCATCATGACCCACCATTCAAATTTGGTCTATAACTTAAGTAACTTTCGAGCGGGTCATTAGCTCAGTTGGTAGAGCAGTGGACTTTTAATCCATTGGTCGATGGTTCGAGTCCATCATGACCCACCATTCAAATTTGGTCTATAACTTAAGTAACTTTCGAGCGGGTCATTAGCTCAGTTGGTAGAGCAGTGGACTTTTAATCCATTGGTCGATGGTTCGAGTCCATCATGACCCACCATTCAAATTTGGTCTATAACTTAAGTAACTTTCGAGCGGGTCATTAGCTCAGTTGGTAGAGCAGTGGACTTTTAATCCATTGGTCGATGGTTCGAGTCCATCATGACCCACCATTCAAATTTGGTCTATAACTTAAGTAACTTTCGAGCGGGTCATTAGCTCAGTTGGTAGAGCAGTGGACTTTTAATCCATTGGTCGATGGTTCGAGTCCATCATGACCCACCATTCAAATTTGGTCTATAACTTAAGTAACTTTCGAGCGGGTCATTAGCTCAGTTGGTAGAGCAGTGGACTTTTAATCCATTGGTCGATGGTTCGAGTCCATCATGACCCACCATTCAAATTTGGTCTATAACTTAAGTAACTTTCGAGCGGGTCATTAGCTCAGTTGGTAGAGCAGTGGACTTTTAATCCATTGGTCGATGGTTCGAGTCCATCATGACCCACCATTCAAATTTGGTCTATAACTTAAGTAACTTTCGAGCGGGTCATTAGCTCAGTTGGTAGAGCAGTGGACTTTTAATCCATTGGTCGATGGTTCGAGTCCATCATGACCCACCATTCAAATTTGGTCTATAACTTAAGTAACTTTCGAGCGGGTCATTAGCTCAGTTGGTAGAGCAGTGGACTTTTAATCCATTGGTCGATGGTTCGAGTCCATCATGACCCACCATTCAAATTTGGTCTATAACTTAAGTAACTTTCGAGCGGGTCATTAGCTCAGTTGGTAGAGCAGTGGACTTTTAATCCATTGGTCGATGGTTCGAGTCCATCATGACCCACCATTCAAATTTGGTCTATAACTTAAGTAACTTTCGAGCGGGTCATTAGCTCAGTTGGTAGAGCAGTGGACTTTTAATCCATTGGTCGATGGTTCGAGTCCATCATGACCCACCATTCAAATTTGGTCTATAACTTAAGTAACTTTCGAGCGGGTCATTAGCTCAGTTGGTAGAGCAGTGGACTTTTAATCCATTGGTCGATGGTTCGAGTCCATCATGACCCACCATTCAAATTTGGTCTATAACTTAAGTAACTTTCGAGCGGGTCATTAGCTCAGTTGGTAGAGCAGTGGACTTTTAATCCATTGGTCGATGGTTCGAGTCCATCATGACCCACCATTCAAATTTGGTCTATAACTTAAGTAACTTTCGAGCGGGTCATTAGCTCAGTTGGTAGAGCAGTGGACTTTTAATCCATTGGTCGATGGTTCGAGTCCATCATGACCCACCATTCAAATTTGGTCTATAACTTAAGTAACTTTCGAGCGGGTCATTAGCTCAGTTGGTAGAGCAGTGGACTTTTAATCCATTGGTCGATGGTTCGAGTCCATCATGACCCACCATTCAAATTTGGTCTATAACTTAAGTAACTTTCGAGCGGGTCATTAGCTCAGTTGGTAGAGCAGTGGACTTTTAATCCATTGGTCGATGGTTCGAGTCCATCATGACCCACCATTCAAATTTGGTGTATTACTTAAGTATCTTCGAGCGGGTCATTAGCTCAGTTGGGTGAGAAAAACGAAGCACCGCTTCGCAGTTTTCGAACGCGAGTCAGGACGACGAGCCGGGCCTAAACGTCAGGACGACTTAATGGCACTTTAACACCGAGCGGGTCATTAGCTCAGTTGGTAGAGCAGTGGACTTTTAATCCATTGGTCGATGGTTCGAGTCCATCATGACCCAGCATTCAAATTTGGTGCATTACTTAAGTATCTTCGAGCGGGTCATTAGCTCAGTTGGTAGAGCAGTGGACTTTTAATCCATTGGTCGATGGTTCGAGTCCATCATGACCCAGCATTCAAATTTGGTGCATTACTTAAGTATCTTCGAGCGGGTCATTAGCTCAGTTGGTAGAGCAGTGGACTTTTAATCCATTGGTCGATGGTTCGAGTCCATCATGACCCAGCATTCAAATTTGGTGCATTACTTAAGTATCTTCGAGCGGGTCATTAGCTCAGTTGGTAGAGCAGTGGACTTTTAATCCATTGGTCGATGGTTCGAGTCCATCATGACCCAGCATTCAAATTTGGTGCATTACTTAAGTATCTTCGAGCGGGTCATTAGCTCAGTTGGTAGAGCAGTGGACTTTTAATCCATTGGTCGATGGTTCGAGTCCATCATGACCCAGCATTCAAATTTGGTGCATTACTTAAGTATCTTCGAGCGGGTCATTAGCTCAGTTGGTAGAGCAGTGGACTTTTAATCCATTGGTCGATGGTTCGAGTCCATCATGACCCAGCATTCAAATTTGGTGCATTACTTAAGTATCTTCGAGCGGGTCATTAGCTCAGTTGGTAGAGCAGTGGACTTTTAATCCATTGGTCGATGGTTCGAGTCCATCATGACCCACCATTCTTGTTACTTCTCTCCTTTATCATAATCTTTTAAATATTCCTTCAAAATACCGACTTCAACTAGGATTATCGCCCCGATTTTCGTATAATTCGCGGATATCCCGTATATGTGGACTAGTGGTCGAGAGAATGAGTCTAGCAGAACAAATTATGCCGGAGGATTATATTTTTCCTCCAAAACCTGCCCCTTTAACTAAGCAGGAACAAGCCGAATATAAAACCAGAATTAAAGCGTTGTTAAAAGAAAAGAACGCTGTTTTGGTTGCCCATTACTATACCGATCCCGAGATTCAGGCTCTGGCTGAAGAAACGGGCGGATGTGTCGCTGATTCACTGGAAATGGCGCGCTTTGGTGCCAAGCAACAAAATGCTGATATGATCATCGTTGCTGGTGTACGCTTCATGGGTGAAACGGCCAAGATCCTGACACCAGAAAAAACCGTTGTTATGCCAACTCTGGCAGCAACCTGTTCACTGGATGTAGGCTGTCCTATCGATGCGTTTTCTGCATTTTGTGATCAACACCCGGACAGAAAAGTGGTTGTGTATGCAAACACCTCAACCGCGGTGAAAGCGCGTGCTGACTGGATTGTGACTTCGTCATGTGCACTTGAGATTGTAGAGCACCTGGATTCAGAAGGTGAGAAAATCATCTGGGGCCCGGATAAACACCTGGGTTCTTACATTCAAAAGAAAACCGGTGCGGACATGATCATGTGGAACGGCGCTTGTATCGTTCACGATGAGTTCAAAACCAAGGCACTGAAAGACATGAAGGCATTGCATCCGGATGCTGCAGTATTGGTACACCCTGAATCGCCGGCTGAAATTGTTGACCTGGCAGATGCCGTTGGTTCAACAAGTCAGTTGATTAAAGCAGCACAGGATATGCCGAATCAGAAGTTCATAGTGGCGACTGACCGCGGTATCTTTTACAAAATGCAGCAGCTGTGTCCTGAAAAAGAGTTCTTTGAAGCACCTACTGCGGGTGAAGGGGCAACCTGTAAGAGCTGTGCGCATTGTCCGTGGATGGCGATGAATGGCCTTAAAGCCATTGAAGAGGCGTTGATTGATCCAAATGGCAAAGAAGTCTTCGTTGATATGGCACTTCGTGAGGGTGCTTTGCGCTCACTGAATCGCATGTTGGACTTCTCAGCAAGCCTGCAAAAGTAGGCTAAGTTGCTTAGATACTAAGCACTTAGGCGTGTTTTTACAAAAAATACTTGCTAAAGCGTTACGCTTTTCATAGTATTAGCGCCGCACCTTAGCGGTGCTACAGTGCGGAGAGATGGCTGAGTGGCTTAAGGCGCACGACTGGAACTCGTGTATACGTTTATAGCGTATCGAGGGTTCGACTCCCTCTCTCTCCGCCATTCCTAATTTAAAAAAGGCGTCTATCGGACGCCTTTTTGCGTTTTACTTTTTCCTGTCTTAGTGCCTAATAGTTTCTGGTGACGTTATACTTGGTAGTACACAGTTGGCTAAAAAGCCGTTACTATATTCGGCATTAATCGAGTCTGCGAATATCCAATGCAAGAAGAACTACTCAATTCAGTCATCAAAATAACAAAAACAAGAGACATAGATTCACTCGAGTACAGCCTGCTTTCGACGATTCAGGAGCTAGTAGGGTGTAAGCATCTGTGTGTGTATAAAAACTTTAATACTCAGGAAGACCTTGCAGTAGAGCGAAGCATTGGATTAACCATGCATGGTGAGCGGGAATTTGAATGGCTCGACAGGCAAGTGATTGAGCAACCTCAGTCTGAGCTGATTTCTTGTTTGCAGTCGTCCTGTATCATTACGGTGCAAAGCGCCGATGGCATAGAAAAGCGCTGGTTGCCTATCAACATTCACGAAACACCGGTAGGCGCGATAGAAGTGCACTCAGGTGGTCTGAATAGCAGTGAGCAGGTACTGCTTAACGCCTTTGTGCGAATATACGAAAATTATCTGACTATATTGCACGAAAATGAGCGGGACAAGCTGACTGGGTTATTGAATCGTCAGACCTTTGAAAAGAAACTCAAGCAGCTGCTAGAGAAGCAAGTCATAAAACAAAACCGCCACATTCGCGATGATCAGGACCCACGGACATTCCATCAGGGCGCCACATCCTGGTTAGCTATGGTAGACATAGATCACTTTAAACAAGTGAACGACAACTATGGTCATGTCTGCGGCGATGAAGTGCTCCTGTTGGTTGCGCAAAAAATGCAACAGTTCTTCCGTTCAACGGACTTGTTATTTCGCTTTGGTGGCGAAGAGTTTGTCTTAGTGTTTGAACCCACGGATCAGGCGTCCATTGAGGCAAAACTAGAAAAGTTCTTAGCGCTTATTCGTAACACGCACTTTCCGTTTGTTAAGAAGCTTACGGTGAGTGCCGGGCTTGCGCGGATCAGCCCGTATGATTTCCCAATCAATGTATTGGAGAATGCAGACAGAGCTTTGTACTATGCAAAAGAAAATGGTCGTGACCAGCTGGCATTCTTTGAAGCGTTGTTAAATGACAATAAGCTGGAGCGTCATGACGAAGGCTCTGGGATCGACTTGTTTTAAACGGCTCGCACATTCAGCGGTAACACCATTCAGTTACCGCGCCCTTGACTCATTTTCCTCAGGTTACAGGCAATCAGGCACGTTGATATTGGCCTGCGAAATCTCTTACACTGACCAAAGCCCGAATACTTGGTCAAAAAGCCCGAGACATCATTATGTTGCATATAATCCAATCAAATCGCATGGAAGCCCTTCAAGCGCAATTTACGACATTATTGAAGCAGGCTCCGCTTACGGATCCCTTTGCCAATGACATTGTACTGGTTCAGTCGCCAGGTATGTCTCAGTGGCTCAAGAATGGATTGAGCCGGGATATTGGGTATGCTGCACAGGTTGAGTTTCCATTGCCATTAAGCTTTATCTGGCAGCTGTATCAACAATTTTTGCCAGATGTACCGAAAGAGTCGCCATTTAATAAAAATAACATGAGCTGGAAGCTTTTCACTTTACTGCCACAGCAGCTCTCGAACCCACTATACGAGCCGCTCAGAGCATACCTTGAGGATGCCAGTGATCGGTCGCAAAGTGAGCTAAAGCGCTTTGCTTTGTGCGAGAAAATCGCCGACGTGTATGACCAATACTTAATGTACCGGCCAAATTGGTTAGAACAGTGGGAGCAAGGCACGGATATGCTTGATGATGTCGATATTAGTATCGCGCCCTGGCAACCTGATCTGTGGCGGATACTGGTAGCACACACGCATCATCTGGGACAAAGCCCCTATAACCGGGCTAATATGCACCAGCAATTACTGACAAAACTGGCAGAAGCCGACCCGACAACCTTGCCTGAGCGGATCTGCATATTTGGTCTTTCTGCCATGGCGACTAACCAGTTAGAGATATTTACCGCACTGGCGCAAAAGAGTGATGTATTACTGTTCTTTTTTAATCCCAGTGAGCACTACTGGGGCGATCTGGTTGATGAGAAAACTCAAGCTAAGATCCTGGCCAAGTATCAGGTAAGGCCAGCAGTGGATGCGCAGCTACAAAAAGAATCCGGGGAAGCCAGCTATTACAATACGGGTAATCCCTTGTTGTCCTCTTGGGGTAAGCTTGGGCGAGATTATCTGGAGCAGCTATTGCAAACTGATGCACGCTGGCTGGATGGCTTTGTTGATCAGTTTGGCGACAGTTTGCTGGCCCAGTTACAGCAGGAAATATATCAACTGGCTTTTAAGGGTGAGTCTCTGGTCGATGACCCAAACTGGTACGTAAGTACGCAAGGGCGTCTGCCCATAGATCAGGCGGACAGCTCGTTACTACTGTGTGACTGCCATACCCCTTTGCGTGAAGTTGAGCTGTTACATGATCATTTGCTGGGTTTATTTCATGATGACCCGACGCTGACGCCCAAAGACATCATCGTCATGATGCCAGATGTGGGTACCTATAGCCCTTATATTGAAGCCGTATTTGGCAGTGCATCAGGGGCGAGAAAAATACCTTTTGCACTTGCGGACATGAGCATAGATCAAGAAAAGCCAGTGCTGAATTCCTTTGTAACACTGGTTGGCCTGCCATTTAGTCGTTTTAGTGTGTCGGATATACTAGATCTGTTAGGGGTTGAACCCATCAGTAACCGCTTTGCTGTTGAACAGGGTGAATTTGTTCAGATCCAGACCTGGCTTCAACAGGTGGCTGTGAAGTGGGGTCTCAGTGGTGAACACAAAGGTGATTATGGATTACCGGAAATTGCCCTCAATACCTGGAGACACGGGCTCAGACGGCTGCTTTTGGGGATTGCCAGTGCCGATGAGCTGACGGCGTACAATGAGATATATCCGGCAGATGCGGTAGAAGGCATGGCTGTAAATACTCTGAGCAAATTGATTGCCTTTATTGAAGCACTTGAGCAGGCGCGTGAGCAGTTATTAGTCGCGACACCGCTTAATGAGAAATGCGCAGTGTTGAGGCAGATGCTGACAGACTTTTACGATCAGGACACAGAGCAGAGCTGGGATCTGATGCAGTTGCATAAGGTGATCGACGGACTGGAAAAGCACTATGAGAATGGCGACTTTTCCGGTGCCGTTGACGCAAAAATTGTGTTGCATCAAGTTCGCCAGGGCATCAAAGACAAGGGCGTGGGGCAACGGTTTTTGGCCGGTGCGGTGAACTTTTGTACTCTGATGCCAATGCGGGCGGTACCGTTTAAAGTTGTTTGCTTGCTGGGTATGAATGACGCCGATTATCCGCGACAAGTGCAACCCATTGGTTTTGATTTAGTGCCTTATTCGCGACGCCGTAAAGGTGACCGCTCTCGTAAGCTGGATGACCGTTATTTGTTTTTGGAAGCGCTGCTCAGCGCACGCGAGCATCTCTATATCAGTTATCTGGGACGCTCTTGTTACAACAATGAGCCTCAGGTACCGTCAATCCTGGTCAGCGAGTTATGCGAATATCTGGACCGCGCTTTTTGCTATCCAGATGAGTCACTCAAACCCAGTGAGCAGGTATATCGTCAGGCCCCTTTGCAGCCGTTCAGCGATCAGCACTATCAGCCAGGTACTTTGCACAGCTTTAATCCCAACTGGTGCCCGTCACAGCACGAGATACAGAGTGAAGTGGCGCAGCAGAGCACTAAGCCCGGTATTGAAGTTGAGTTGCCTGAAGAGCTGGAGTTACCCGACTTTTTGCGCGCTTGTCTGGCACCGCAGCGCTGGTTTTATCAACATACACTGGGTGTACGTCTGGTCACGCTGGGAGAGGACACGCCGGACAGTGAACCATTTGCTTTAGACCCTCTGACGCGCTATCAATATCTGGATGAAATTTTGCGCAGTGAACTGACCGATGCCCCTTTGCCTGAAGCTCAACTGCTGCAGCGAGCTCAGCTGCCACAGGCTAATGTGGGGGTGGTGGAACTGCAAAAGCTTAAAGGGCGTGTTGCAGCCATGTCGGGGCATTTAAAAGACGTGATGACTGAGCATGCGGAACCCATAGAAGTATCGCTGCAAATTGGAGCAACACATTTACTAGGCTGGCTTGCCAATGTCTATCAAAGCAAACAGGTATTTTATCGTACAGCCAGCATCAAAGGTAAAGATAGGATCCGTGGCTATTTGATGCACCTGATAGCGAATTGTGTGACCCAGGATATAGAAACTCATATTTATGGGCTGGACGAGCAAGTTGTGTTTGCGCCGCTTGGCCATGATGAGGCACATAAGCAGCTGTCAAAATGGCTGGCGTTTTATGCCCAGCTGGTTACCCGGGCTGTGCCGTTTTTCCCGGCCACCAGTTACGAATATTGTAAAACGCAAGATATGAGCAAAGCCCTGAATAAATTTGTGGGTGGTCAGTACATAGGGTTTGGTGACAGTGAAGATCCTTATGTCGCTTTGAGTTTCCCGTCTTTACAGGCTTGTGAAGCCGAGTTTGTTCAGTTGAGTGGTGATCTGCTGACTCCCCTTATTGATCTTGCACAGGAGACCCGCTATGAGACGGCTTGATCCTCAATCCATGCCTCTGTCGGGCCATAACCTGATTGAGGCCAGTGCCGGTACTGGTAAAACTTATACCATCACAGGTTTGTATTTGCGTTACTTACTGGGGTTAATTAATAACGAAACCCAAACTACCCCCCTTAGTGTTGAGCAAATCCTGGTGGTGACGTTTACCGATGCTGCCACCCAGGAGATCAAAGATCGGGTACGCAAACGGATCGTGCAGGCACGGGATGCTTTGTTGGGTAGCGAATGCAATGACACGCTGATCATTGAGTTGCTGGCACAAGTGGCTGATCAGGAAGCTGCGTATCATTTGCTGGATGCCGCTGCTAAGTCCATGGATGAAGCGGCCATTTTTACCATTCATGGCTTTTGCCAGCGTATGCTCAAGCAGCATGCATTTGAATCTAACCTCAGTTTTAATCTGGAATTCATTCTGGATGACAGCGAGTTGTTTAATGCCGCAGTGGAGGATCACTGGCGACGCTTTGTTTACCCGTTAGACTCAGACAAAACTGAGTTGGTTCTATCGCACTTTTCTCATCCGCAGGCGCTGGCAAAACGTCTCTATCCCTTGCTCAAGCGTGGTGACGCCCGATTGCAGCCAGAACTGGATTTGGCTGTTGTGCTGGCGCAGCGGGCCGAATATCAGAGCCGCGCAGATAAGTTTAAACAGCAACTGTTAAACTCAGACTTTTTTCAGGTGCTGCGCGACTCTGGTATTGCGAAGAATAAAGCGCCCGGGCGACCTGCCAACATCCAGGCGTTAATCGACTACTGTATGGGGGATGATTGGTATTTTGAGTTTGGTACCAGTAAACATTCCTTTGCTTTGTGGGGAGAGGCGCAATTAAGCGATCCGAAGAACTACACTAAAACGGGTAAACCGGTTGTACACCCGGCCCTGGGTTGGTTTGATGAAATGGCGCAGTTACATCAGAGTGTTGCCAGGGGACTGCCTATTGCGTTGTTGCAACATGCACTGGGTGAAGTGCGTACTCTGATGGCGCAGGCTAAGCTAGAACACAGCCTGATCTCGCCGGATGATCTGCTACAGAATTTGCATCAGGCATTACATGGCTCACAAGGTGAGGCGCTGGCAGAGAAAATTGCACAGCTTTATCCGGTCGCTATGATTGATGAGTTTCAGGATACAGATCCGATCCAGTTTGGCATATTTTCACGCGTTTATGGCACTGACAGCAGTTGCGGTCTGACCATGATAGGCGACCCGAAACAGGCCATTTATGGCTTCAGGGGGGCGGACATCTTCACCTATATCGGTGCCAAACATCAGGTCGACGAAGCCCGGCAATTTACACTGGATAAGAACTATCGTTCAGCCAAGCGGGTAGTCGCTGCCGTGAATGCGGTTTTTACTGCGCAGGCTGATAGTTTTATATTCAATCGTGACATACCTTTTATTGAAGTTGAGGCGGCAGGTAAAGACGCCGACAATACCTTTACCCTGGATGGTGTTGAACCAGCGGCACTGCAATTCAACGTACTTGAGGACGACGATTCGCCCGTAACGACCAAAGCCTCGGCCTATCCTCTGCTGGCACAGGGATTTGCTGCACAGATTGCGCAGATCCTCACTCTGGCTCAGCAAGGGCGTGCTTGTATAGGTCAGCGTCCCGTGCTGGCTGCAGATATTTGCGTATTGGTCCGTGACAGGGGGGAAGCGGGCGTTATCAAGCACGCTTTACAGGCGGCTGGTGTGAGCAGCGTATACCTCGCCCGGGACAGTGTTTTTTCGCAGCCAGTGGCTGTTGCGGTCTGGCAGTTGTTACATGTAGTGCATGGCAGTTATGACGAAGCGGCGTTGCGTGGCGTACTGGCCGGGCCTTTGTTTGCGTTGAGTGAACAGCAAATTTTTGCACTGCGCACCCAGGAAGGGCAGTGGCAGCGTTATCTGATGCAGTTTGCTCACTTGAAACAGCTTTGGTATCAACAGGGGGCCATGGCCTGTTTGGAGTCTTTACTGGTAGACAACCAATTAGTCAGACTGTGGCAGCGAGCTGGCTTTGAAGTAGAGCGCTGGCTGACTGATTACCGTCATCTTGCCGAGTTGTTGCAACATAAACAAATCGAGCTTGAAGGTACGCAACGGGTCATGCGCTGGTTACAATCTCAGTGTGCTAATCCGAGCTATGAGGGCACTCAGCTGCGTCTGGAGAGTGACGCTGATCTGGTTAAAATTGTTACAATGCATGCGTCAAAAGGGCTGGAGTACCCCCTGGTCTACCTGCCTTTCGCCAGTGCCTACCGGGAGGCTAGCGAAGCGATTTACCATGACAACGGGGAGCTGGTACTGGATCTGGATGCCGACGATAGCGCACGGCAAAGCGCTGAGCGGGAACGCCTTGCAGAGGATATCCGTCTGCTTTACGTGGCATTAACACGGGCGATTCATTTTTGCAGCCTGGGTTTGTATAACTTGCCACTGGGGCGCAGCAAAAAACCAGGGATCCAGCAGTGTGCACTGGGGCACGTGCTGTTTGGTACTGATAAAATTAGCGACGCGACACAGTGGCATGAACAGCTTCGTAGCTTATGTGCAGGCCATGAGGGGATGGCTTATCAATCATTGCAGGCCGTATCTTGTGTCTATCAGCCAGAGCGGACAGAGTCGCTTCAGCGTTTGCAGAGTCGAGCCGTTGAAGTGGTGATAGAACAAAACTGGCGAATGACCAGCTTTAGTCAGTTGAGTTATCACGAGACAAGTGCTGAGCGGCCTGTGGGGGCGCAAGATGAAAACCACAAAATAGACTTGCCTGAACCCAATGTGATCAAGCGTTATACTCCTTATACTTTTGTTAAAGGCGCACGAGCGGGGAGTTGTTTGCATGAAATTTTCGAGCAGATTGATTTCACGGCGCCACACGAACCTACCCGGCCAGACAAGCTGACTCTGGCTGAGGCAACTCAGACTTGCCTGGAGAAATATCATCTGGATATTGTCTGGCAGGAGACGCTTGAGCACTGGATCCAGGGGTGTTTACATGCCCCCTTAATGCCGTTACCAGAGCTGACACTGGGTCAGTTGTCAGTATCTGACTGCCTGGTTGAAATGGAGTTTCAATTACCTCTGAAGCGTTTGTCCTATACCCGGCTCAACAAGTTGGTTGCGCAAATTACCGGCGTACCCAGCCATCTGCGTTTTGATGAAGTGCAGGGCATGTTAAAAGGTTTTATCGATCTGATCTTTGTCTGGCAGGGGCGGTATTTTATCCTCGACTATAAATCAAATTATCTGGGCGACACGGCGGCAGACTATCAGGCTGACAATCTGGCACTGGCGATGAGCTCACATCAGTACCATCTTCAGTATCTGATTTATTCTGTGGCCTTACATCGACTATTAAAACACCGCCTTGCAGACTACAGCCCTCAGCAACACCTCGGTGGCGTGTATTATTTGTTTTTGCGTGCGTTACCAGACGGTGCCGGCTGCTTCTTTACGCAACTGGATGAAAGTACGTTACTACAACTGGACGCCTTATTTGATGCGGGAGAACAATAATGACACAGGGGATGTTTGAATTTCAGTCTGATGATCTCGACCATCAGGCGTATATTGCGCTGCTGATACATACCCGGCGTGCGCGTGCTGCTGATGTCGCCCTGGCAAAGTTGTTGTGTCAGGAGCAGTTTGATGCGGTATTTTATCTTGTTTTGCTGCTGCAGCGGGCTGAACAGAGTCAGCATACCTGCCTGTTGCTGGCGGATATCGACTGGCAGAACCCTTTTTCGTTAAGTGCTGAAGAAATGAGTGCATTTGCGGGTATGTCAGGCGCAGCGCATGCTTTACCCTATACGCCATTTAATAGCCCGGACGCAGCCTTATGTGCGTTGCAATCGCATCCGGCGGTAGGAGAAAACAAGCCTTTAAGGTTATTTTCAGGCCGGTTATACCTGGCGCGGTTAGCAGAATATGAAGCGTATCTGAGTAGCCGTTTTTTACAGATGGCTCGGCAACCCATCCAACTGAATGAATCACAACTAAGTGGCTTGCTGGAACAGTATTTTCCCAGCGGCAATGCTGAGGGGGTAGACTGGCAAAAGGTCGCTTGTGCAATGGCTGCATCGAGCGGGTTTTGCGTGATCACCGGAGGTCCGGGAACCGGTAAAACCACCACAGTGACTAAGTTACTGGCTATCTTGCAATCTCTGTATACCGAGGTGCCACTGAGTATTAAACTGGTGGCTCCAACCGGCAAAGCGGCGGCCAGGCTCAGTGAATCAATTATTGGTGCAAAAGGACGTTTGAGGTTGGCCCCGGAGCTTGCCAGCCTGATCCCCGAACAGGCGCAAACGGTGCACCGTTTGCTTGGCGTGATCCCACATACCAATCGCTTTATTCATCACGAACAAAACCCGTTGCATATCGATTTGCTGATAGTAGACGAAGCGTCAATGGTCGACCTGGCTTTGATGAGCAAGCTGGTCAGGGCTTTGCCTGCTCATGCCAGACTGATCCTGTTAGGTGATAAAGATCAACTGGCATCGGTGGATACGGGCAGTATTCTGAGTGATTTGTGTGAGCATCTGAAGCTGGGGACACAGCCTGCTTATACTGCCAGCCGTGCGGCGTTTTTAAATCAGGTGTGTTTTGCGGGTCAAGCCGTTTTACAAGGCAAGGCAACGCGTTATGCATTGGCTGATGCCACAGCGTTTTTACAGCAAAGCCACCGCTTTAAAAGTGACAGTGGGATTGGCCAGCTGGCGAGTGCGGTGAATCACAATCTACCCGAGCGACTACAACAGGTGATCAACCACGGCTTTAACGATCTGAGTTTTTATGGGTTGAGTGTGGAGCAATACAATGCGCTGTTGGAACGAGCGGCTGACCATTACAGTCGATATCTGACGGCCATTGCGGACAAACGAGAGCCAGAGGAGGTGCACGGGCTGTTTAGTCAATATCAGCTGCTGGCTGCTGTCAGAGAGGGCCCTTATGGTGTCTCTGAGCTTAATAAACGAATTGAGCAGAAACTCGCTCAGCGTGGGCTGATAGCCCCTTATAATCGTTTCTACGCCGGGATGCCGATTATGATCACGCAAAATGATTATCAGCTCAAACTTTTCAATGGCGATATTGGCATTCTGCTGCCCGGTGAGCAAGGTCAGCTTTACGCGACCTTTATCGATGAGCAAAATACTGTCAGGCACTTTTACCCAGCAAGGTTACCCAGTTATGAGCTGGTGTATGCGATGACGATCCATAAGTCGCAGGGATCGGAATTTGAGTATACGGCGCTGATCTTGCCGCCTATTCAGCGCGCAGGCAAAGGGGTAAATCGCCAGTTGGTGTACACAGGTATTACACGTGCAAAGCGACATCTGGAGCTCAATTGTCAGCCTCAAGTGCTACAACTGTCTATGCAAGCGCAAGCCGGGCGACATTCGGGAATGTCGGATAGGTTACGTTTAGGTTAAATTTATGTTTTTATCTTGTTTGTTTTTTTCTTTGGTCTACAGTAATAGATAACGGAGATGACAGACAGTGTTCATCACCGTTGATAACCCAGTGATTTATGCCGCCAGTCGCCTGGCGGCATTTTTATTTTCCCTTCCCGAAAGTTGCATAGGCCACATAGTGGTACAGTGTTGACTTTTTCAGCAGATTGCGGCTTTATAAAATAAAGTAATTACTCAAAAGAACAAAAAAGATGAAAACACTTGAGCAACACCTGGTCAATTACGCCTTGTATCACAGAGATAAACGCAATATTGCAACGCATTTTGTTGGCGTCCCACTGATTGTGTTTGCCGTTGTCTGGATGACATTCTGGCCATTGGGAAGCGTTTTTCAGGCGCAACTGAGCTTGTCTGGCTGTTTAATTTTTCTGGCTAGTATGTACTACTTATATTTGTCGCCTGCGCTTGGCAGTTGGATGATAGCCTTTTTGTTGATGTGTCAGGGGGCTGTTATTTTGGCATTCGACGCAGTCGCATATGCTGGTCTGGACGTTGTCTGGTTTTATGTCATGGGGCTCGGGTTATTTGTGACTGGCTGGGTTATCCAGTTCGTAGGACATTATTTTGAAGGGAAGAAACCCGCTTTTGCAGATGACCTGATGGGGCTGTTGATTGGGCCACTATTTGTCATGATGGAACTGCTTAATAAAGTCGGATGCTTTAAGACACTGGAACAAACAGTAAATAATGAGGCCGGTCCGTACCGGCCCTGAATAATACGTTTGTTAAATTGAAATACGAGTTTCTAGCTGGCAACCTTTAACAATGGTGATATTTTGACAATTCAGGCGAATTTTTCCGTTGTTGGTTTCCAGCACATAAGCTAACTCTGGTGCTTTATCGCCGCCCGCTTCGGTCAGTTGCTTGCGGGCACGGTGCACCATAATGTTCATATGATTAGTTTGCACGCCAAGCGCTTTGGCCAGATCTTCACGATAAAGCCACCCTTGAGATTCTGTGTCCATCCCATTTTGCTTGTCGTCGATACGTGTTCTTGCCAGTAGCAGCATCAGATAGTGGTGAGTACGACAGCCCAGATCAATTTCCTGGCCTTCCAGCTCCAGCGTTAAATCGGTTTTTTCTTCATCCTGACTAACACTAAAGTTGAGTGCGATGGGTTTTACAATCGGCTGGTTGTCGAGATGCTTGGTCATGGTTGACGTGTTGGCGCAGTAAAAAAGCCATTGTTGACCAAATAAGGAGACCACCCCTCCGTCAATCAGCGCTTGTCGGTCTGAGGTATTTAAATCTTCTAAAAACCAGTAATTTAGTAAAGCATCAAAGTAAACGATATGGCTGGCTTCTTCGTCATTGGGTAGCAGTATCTGGTTTTCCAGTTCGATCACTTGATTGGCGTTTGTCTGTGAAACCAGGTACTGACAATTGGCATTTAAATTTGCCACAACATAGGAGTTTTGTCCGGGCGCTGCAAAGTCAATTTTATCATTTTCGGAGAGTTGATAGGGCAGGTTTTTATCAATCTTCTTGTCGTTGATCCAGATCCCATTGGTGCTGACGTCGCGGATCAACCAAGTGTTGTTTGCATGTTCAATGATGGCATGATGCCTTGATATGCCAGGCTTATCGACGAAGGTATCTACATTAAATTTGTAACGCCCAAAAGTGTGATAACTTTTTAGGTAAATTTTTTCTAGTTTCTGTTCATCGATTAAATATGCCATAAGATTTTCCTAACTTTCCGTATAAGTGACGCACACGAATTTGCACTTCGGTGGAGATTCTACCTTGTTGAAGGGACTATTTCCTTAGTTACCTTCAGTTTATAAAAAGAACCCGCCGAAACGGGTACTGTTATTTCAGGAAGTATTCACAATAATAACAGCCGTAAAGACAGGCTATTATCGTGTCCGGGCAAAGACAATTGCGAACATTATCATTGTAACGAGTCAGCTCGTATCTTGCCATTACAGTGGATTACACCATGCGGGTTAGTCCCTTGCATAAAGCGCAACGATGAACCATATTTTCTGTATGGTTCGGCCAAAGTGTCGATAGTGGAGGGGATATGAGTGAGTATAAATCGCTACAAACATTAAAGTTAGAAGGGGTCTATCAGTTTTGTGATTACTATGATGCGGAGCCGTTAAGTTTGTCGAGTCCTGCGGTCAAAGTGATCACTGATTTTGCCAGACGCCAGCCACAAATGATCTTAAAAGACGTAGACATAGATCATGCGGTTTATATGATGCTAAATGGTCATGTGCGGTCAAAACTGGTGGTTGACCATGATGACACCTTCCTTGGGGTAGTCAATTCTAAAGACTTGTCTGGCCGAAGGGTTTTAACCATCGCACAGAAGCGGCAAGTAGCACGTAGTGACTTAACCGTTGAAGATGTCATGACTAAAAAGCAGGATTTGCACGCAATGCGTTTTTCGACGGTGGCAAGCGCTAAGATAGGTGATGTATTACAGACTCTCAGGGAACTTGGCCAGCAACACGTTTTGTTGATGGATGAAAAAGGGGGCTTGAGGGGCATGATATCGTCTTCTGATATTGCCCGAGCACTGCATGTGCCCGTGAATATATTCCAAAAAGCTCACTCTTTCAGAGACATCTTTGAGATAATTCACGAGCATGGAGAGCTAATGGCCTGAGTTACCCCTGAGCTCGCAGAAAATTAATTGCGCCTTCAATCGCCGCAACCTGGCCATCAATACAGTTTTGTGGCGTTGTGTTAGGGCTATCCGGGTAGACCTCTGTGGTCGTAACATACCTTGCGTCTGTCATGCCCATACACAGACCTAGACTGGTTGCATCATAGTTGATAACACCGAACTGCTCAATTGGCACGCCTATGAGGGCATTATGCTCATCCGCTTCGGCAATATGTGTTACCGTTTGCACGGTGTGGATTATTGCCTGCTGAAAGGCTGCTTCAGGCTTTTGAGTGTGGCCGACCAGATAAAAACCATCCGGAATATTCCAGTTATGATTGACTTTACCGTCACGGGCAGCGAGGGCTGGACGAAACTCACTGTTATCTGTGTCAGTCGTTTCATGCAAGTCTATATGCAATATAACGGACGCCATATCCGGCTTGAGGTATTCCATAGCAAGATGTGACTCCTGGGCTGGGCTGTCGGCATAAAATGAACGATTTGGGTCGACAGCCGCCGGGTTCCACCTGTTTATTGTCTCGTAACCCCAAGGGCTAATACAAGGCAATATGAGTAGGTTGAACTTGCCTTCATACGTTTTAGCGTGTTTATTCGCAAACGCTAGTGCGCCTAAAATGCCACTGGTTTCATAGCCATGTACGCCACCCGTGACCAGTACCACAGGTAAATCAGGGCGCCAGTTGGCAGACTTTAATGCGTACAAAGGGTAGTGTGTTTGGTAATTTAGCACACCATATTGTTCAACTTGATAGTCTGCCCTGAGTGCATTGATTTGAGGCTCAATGTCTTCGAAATAATCACGCTTTTTGGTCTGCTGAGCGAACCATTGTTGCTTTTCGGCTGCTTGCCAAGGCTTACCGGTGTGTCCGATAGAATACTGATCAGTCATAACATGTCTCTTTTGTCTGGATATCTGCATGCTAATTAGATTGTGAGCCTGGGGCAAGTGGGTTACGCCATGTAACCCAGGTTTTTCAGACGCTGTTGTTGCTCTTTGCGTACTCTGAATGCCAGTAGCTTGATGATCCCGTTGTTTGTCTTAACCTGAGTCATAGTCAGACCAATATAATTGACAAATTCAATTGACTGAATGTTTTCAGCCGGTATATAGCGTTGGCGACCTGTCAGGCTAAAAAATGATAAACCCTGATTACACAGTGTCACACGTTTATGACCTGCCATGCTTAGTAAAAAATTGATGGCGAATGCGATGCTAACCACACTGGCGATGGTGATTTGCATAGTGGCCAGGAAAGACAGATTGAGTTCGGTAAACAGCCCTGCTAATGCTAATAGTGCAATAACGAAAGCGCCAACTACACAATAAAAAGTTGTATTGATTTCCAGTTTTAGTTCATTCATTACTTGTTCCTAATTTGACGTATTCCCGAGAGGCAGGAAATTTAGGAGAAGAAAATGGAAGAAATATGAATACCCCAAATTAAAACTAACAATTGCGATTTTAGGGTTAAAGTGTATGCCAATCATCCACCAAAGGGTTGATAAAGCCGCATTGTCGATAAGACTGATAGATGAAGTTTTTTGCCTTTAATTTTGCCAGACCGCGTTTTAACGCGTTATACGCCTCTTCCCCTTGCGGGTGAAGTCTGGACACGACAAAGTGTCGACTGTCCTGAAGTGCGACTTTAACCCCTTCTATGGCTTCAATCCGGTAGCCCTGACCTTCATAGTAAAATGGTCGGGTGTTGTTAAAGGAAACCAGCATGGCATCCACCCAGCCATTGCTGACCAGTTTCGCCATAGTGATCCAATCATCTTCATGATGTAATTGTTGAGGTGCAAGCGCTTTGAGCGTAACCCAATCAACTAACCATGCTTTACTGCTCACAACACTGATTTGGCTGAGATCTTTAGATATTTTGTCCCGTAAACGAGTTTTGTTGGCGGGTGAGGTATAGATCCCCGCAAAATATGCCCCTTTGTGAATGATAGGGGGAGAAATATACACCTTTTGAGCAATGGTGTTTGCCTGAGAACGCCAGATGGTATCAAAGCTCATGAGGAGTAACCCTGATTCAAGCAGTTTTAAGTTTCTTGCATCATAGTTTCCCAGCGTGAAGCTGAAGGTATGCTGGAAGCCACCTTCCAGCAATGCGCGTTGTGCGATGAGAAACTCTACGACATCACGCTGGCACCTGGGGTGGTTGAATATTTCTTCAGTGAAGTCAGAGATAGATTGATCGGCCAGTATTTCTTTGGCGTATTCATAAATGTCTTGCTCGATCGAAATTGAAATACGTGCGTGTGCAGAAAAAGAAAGGCCTAAAATAAGTAGCAGTTTCAAGTATAAGCGGTTTAGGCAAGACATAATGACTTCCTGTGTTTACTAAGGCAAGTCTAGTTCAGGGCACGCTAATTGACTATTTTTTAAG